>JAYVRF010000017.1:0-38494 GCA_043756925.1 Arcicella sp.
GAGATAAATAGTAATAAATGTACGAATCGTTGTTCAATATTAACTAAACTAATTCCGTTCCATTTGAAGTTACGACGCTATACATCTTCAATTTTATACCCGTTTTCAGTTCGTATTCAATTGATAATTTATCAAATAACTTATCAATCGCATCTTCTTTGATTAAATTGATGGTGCATCCGCCAAATCCTCCTCCCATAACTCGTGAACCCAAAACGGCTGGTTCGTGCCAAATAGCATCAACTAAAAAATCTAATTCTAAACAACTGACTTCGTACAAATTTCTTAGCCCTTCGTGCGTTGCGGTCATATTTATGCCAAAATCTTTCAATCTCCCTTCTTGCAAATCCTCACAAGCCGCATGAATTCGTTGGTTTTCTTCAATTACATATTGACAACGTTTATAAACAATTTCGTCTAAATGACTCTTGCTTGATTGTAACCAAGCCAAAGGCACCGAACTAAGATTTTTTACAGATTCATCAAAATGTTTTCTGAAAAACGACAGTCCTTCTTCGCATTGTTGCCTCCTCAGATTATATTCAGATTCCACTAAATTATGCTTTACGCCCGAATCAAAAAGTACAATTTTATATTCACCTAAGTTCAAGGGAAAGTATTGAAAATCAAGCGTTTCACAGTCTAATCTGATAACATTATTTTCCTTTCCGTGTAGGCTGGCGAACATATCCATAATCCCACACTTCACTCCAATAAACTCATTTTCAGCCTGTTGAACTAATTTTGCCAATTCTTTTTTACTAAATCCAAATTGATTTAATTCATTGATAGCAAAGCCAACGGCACTTTCCAAGGCTGCCGAAGACGACATCCCCGAACCAATGGGAACATCTCCTGCCAACACACAATTGAAAGGTTTTACTTTTAATCCCCGATTCTGAAATTGTTCAATAACGCCTAAAATATAATTTGCCCAAACGTGTTGCGATGAAGATTTTATTGACTCAAAATTAACTTCAACGGTCTCGTTCATATTAATGGAAATCCATTTTCCCGATTCAGAACTCGAAGGAGCAATCGCCAAATAAGCGGCTTTATTGATGGCAGCGGGAAGGACAAAGCCACCATTATAATCAGTATGTTCACCAATTAAATTGACTCGACCAGGTGAGCGAACAATGGTTGGTTGTAAATTAAAATTATCAATAAACACTTGATTTACAGTTACTTGAAGATGATTCATAAGTTTTCAATGAGCTAAAATAGCAAAAGAACTTCTATTTAAGAAGTTCTTTTGCTAATAAAATGATCATCAAAAATAACAATTTTTAATTTAGTATCAATAAAAAATATTACGAAAGTTTCCCAATGAACATTTATATTAAGTCAATTCCAAAACCACCTCCCCCAGGCGTGTAAATAGTTAAAATATCTCCGTTTTCAACTGAAAATTCATTATTTGAAAATGAATCTCCGTTTTTCTTTTTGAGAATGTGTTTTCCCGTTTTACCATTTTCTCCACCATTTAAGCCATAAGGTTCTTGTTGTTGATGTTGTCTAATTAAAGAAACTTCCACCTTTTCTAAAAACTTAATTTCACGAATAATACCGTTTCCACCGTCAAAAAGCCCTTTTCCACCCGAATTTTCTCTAATTTCAAAACGATTCAAATAAACTGGATAACGCAATTCCATCACTTCAGGGTCGGTAATACGAGTGTTGGTCATGTGGGTATGCACGCCCGATGTTCCATGAAAACCCTCGCCTGCACCACTTCCTCCACAAATGGTTTCATAATATCCAAAATGAGCATTTCCGAATAAAAAATTGTTCATAGTCCCTTGCGAACAAGCCATAATTCCGAAGGCTTTTAAGAGTGTATCGGTTAAACGCTGACTCAATTCAACATTTCCTCCAACCACGGCAGGACATTTTTCTGGGTCGTTTGGAAAATCTGGATTCAGAATTGAATTTTCTGGAATGATAATTTTTACAGCTTTCAAGATACCATCATTCAGCGGAATTTTCTCATTTAATAATAATCGTAAAACATAAACAACCACTGAATTTACGATTGAAATGTTAGCATTTAGATTGCCCTGATGCGTTTTGGAACTGCCCGTGAAATCTATAACGCATTCATTGTCAGATATTTGTATTTTAGCTTTCAGCGAACAAACTGGTTGGAAACCTGTCCTACTTTCATCATCCAAAAATTCCTCTGCCTCATAAATTCCTTTTCCAAAAGCCAATAAACGCTCCTTCATCTTTTGGGTAGAATACGTTTTCAACTGATTCATATAAAAATGAACCTTCTCTAAACCATGTTGATTTACCAAATTTTGTAAAGCGATTTCACCATTTTTATTAGCCGCCAAAGCCGCATTCAAATCTGCCAAATTTTCCTGCAATGCACGAGTTGGATATTTTGCGGAAGTTAAAACGTTCGTAATCTCTTCCCATCGAATTTCTCCCTGTTGAACTAAATACATCGGAGGAATTACAACGCCTTCTTCGGCTAAATTAACAGAATTTGGAGGCATTGAAGCAGGACGAATTCCACCAATTTCTGAATGGTGACAACGATTTACCACATAGCCAATCAATTGATTATCAATAGAATACACCGAAGAAATTAAGGTAACATCGGGTAAGTGTGAACCACCGTATTTTGGATGATTTGTGATTACAACATCGCCTTTCCCGATTTTAATGTACTGCAAGACACTCCTCACGCATACGCCCAAACTGCCCAAATGCACGGGTATATGAGGGGCGTTGGCAATCAATTCTGCCTTAGCGTCTAATAAAGCACAAGAAAAATCTAAGCGTTCTTTTACATTTACTGATAAAGCTGTTCTCTGCAAAAGCACACCCATATTTTCAGCAATTGACATGAAACGATTGGTAAAAAGCTCGAGTTCGGTTTGGATACTACTGTAGCTCGAAGTGGTATTGGACGGCATTCCGTTCCGAGTTTTATCGTCTCTTGAAATGCTGTTAAACGACACTTCGTTTCGAGCTTCGGTAGTCATACGCCCAGTTCCATCGTTATCCAACACAAATCCCCAATCTTTTTCAATTACTGTTGTACTAAATCTATCTAACAATAAAGCAAACCCCTCAATTATTGCTCCTGCCCTTAAATTTTCTCTAATGAAAACTGGAACGGTTTGATGCTTATTTTCTGTAAAAGCATTAATAAAATGAGAAGGTTTTGGTTGATATTCTTCAACCATTATTTCTGAAAATTTTTCTATTTTTTCATTATCAATTTTTTCAAACGCAATCACTCGAATACTCTCAATTTCAATCTCCCGATTTTCAACCCAATGTCCATAAATTGAAATATATTTTTCCTTAAATTGACCAATAACTTTCTCATAATCAGACCATTTTATTTCTAAACTTGAATCCTGCCCTTTGAATCTTATATATAAAAAATGATTTTTGAATTGAATATTTACCTTTAAAACTCCATCATTTTCTAACTTCCGGACAACTTCTTTTTCTAATAATTCAAAATTTTGATGTAGATTTTTGCAAAAATTTTCATCAAATATTTTGATTAAGTTAACCTCAGAGAAGCGTTCAATTTTTGCTTTTGAAATGCCAAAAGCCGACAGAATTCCTGCGTCTTTCGGTAATAAAATAGTAGAAATATTCAGTAGATTTGCAATTTCACAAGCATGAAGTCCTCCCGCACCGCCAAAGGCAACAAGGGCATAATCAGCGGTATCATACCCTTTTGAGATAGAAATTTTACGGACTGTTTCCGCCATTTTCTCATTGGCAATCGCTCTAAACCCTTCTAAAACTTCTTCCCTATTTATTTGATTATCAGACTGTTGTAATATTTCGTTTAACCTTTCTTCCGCTTTCTTAGGAAAAACTGGAATTGAAAATTGAGTGGCATCTAATCGTCCTAATAATAAATTAACATCCGTAATTGTTAGCGATCCACCTGCTCCGTAGCAAGCGGGACCAGGCGTTGAACCCGCACTTTCAGGTCCGACCGAAAGTTTGTAACCATCATAAGTACAAATCGAACCTCCGCCTGCCGCCACCGTTTCAATGGCTAATGAAGGGCTAAAAATATGAGCATTACCGATTTTTTGTGAAAATTGATAATTTAATTCACCGTCATAACGAGCCACATCCGTACTCGTTCCGCCCATATCGAAAGCGATAAAATTTTGAAAACCAGCCTTTTCTGCAATGAAGGATGCCCCAACAACCCCACCAGCAGGTCCTGAGAAAAGACTATCTTTTGGATAAAAAGCATCTGACCGAACTAAACTTCCCGAGCTGGTCATAACTTTCAAATCTTGATTAGGTAATTTATCAGTAATTTTTTGAAGATAATTTGAAATAATGGGTGATAAATAGGCATTTACAACCGTTGTTTCTGCTCGATTTACAAACTTAATTTGTGAACTTAATTCAGTAGAAATGTTGACAAATCTGAAATGTTTTAGGAATAAATTTTGTAATATTTTCTCATGAATGTTATTGCGATAAGCATTTTTTAAACAGATAGCGATTGACTCAACTCCTTGATTTTTAAGATTTTGAATCACATTATCAATTAATTCTACATTAATATCTTTAATAATATTTCCCTCAAAATCAATCTGTTCCTTAATTTCAACAACCACAGTATGCAATGGCTCAGGACGAACAATATTCAACGCAAAAATATCTGGACGAGCTTGATTACCAATTACCAGTAAATCTTTAAAACCCTTCGTAACAACAAAAGCAGTCTTTGCTCCTTTCAATTCCAAGAGGGCGTTTGTTCCTTTCGTTGAGCCAATTCGCATCTGAATTTCTGGAAATTGCTCGTGTAAACTTGTATCAGTAATGAGCCTTGCACCCAAAATTGGAGCTTCTTCATTGGCGGTTAATGCAAAGCTAAATACTTGGTTTTCAAACAATTCTGGTAAATTATCTTCAATTTCAAGGATAGAATTTTCAACATCAAAGGATATGACTTTCGAGCTGAAAGAATGTCCCAAAACCAAAAAAAGATAATCTTTCAGAATATCTCTTTTCAATTGCCAAGATTGTTTTATTTTAAATTTATTACCAGAATTATGTTCGATGACTTCTCCTCTGATGGTACTATTTGAAAGAATTTTGGTTCGGTATTCATTTCCAAAATTATCGGTTGCCATACAATCAGTAAAAGTCCCGCCCGTATCAATAGAAATTTGAAAAGATTTATTCATTATTAGGAGCGACCGTCGCTCGGTTGGGGGTTAGGTTTTAGGGGGTTAAATGAAATGGTTAGTTAGGATAGAAGTTAGCAAAATAGCATTCTTTTTGAGATTTACGAGTTTTCACTAACAACTAACCCCCAACCCCTATTCTAAAAATTAATATTAACGTTTACCCATTCTTCATCAAACTTTGCACCGAATTTTTTGTAGAAATTAATTGCAGGTTCATTCCAATCCAGAACTTGCCACATTAAGCCCGTACAAGCCGTTTGACGGGCTTTTTCAATAACTGATTCTAATAACTTCTCACCCAAACCACGTCCACGCATGGTTTCAGAAACGATTAAATCTTCCAAATAAAGCCTTTTGCCTTTCCAAGTGGAGTAACGAAAATAATACAAAGCCATGCCAACAATTTCACTTTCAACTTCCAAAACGATTGTTCCAAAAATTGGATTATCCCCAAAACCATCCACATACATTTGTTCAACGGTGTTGGTGACTTGTTCAGGAGCTTTTTCATAAAGTGCCAATTCTTTAATTAACTCAAACATAATTGGCACATCCTCACGGACGGCATCTCGAATAATGATAGACATAAATTAGGGGTTATGGAGTTTGGGATTACCTTGATTATTTTCATTTTCTAAACTCTAATTCTTTCAATCCTTGAATTTCTAAAAATTATAAATTACTTCACCGTTCAAACCTATAAAGAGTAAGTTTCTACTTTCTAATTCTTTAATCACATTATGAGGATTAATTTCGATGTGTTTAATACCTTCATAATATCCTGTGATATAATTTTTTAAAGGTTTTGCTTTCTTCGGACGCATTTCTCTATCCATTCCACCGAGGAATTCTACAAAATCATCAAGATTTTTTTCTGCTGAATCCATTTTTTAAAAGTTTAGAATTTAATTTGAATTAATAAGTTATGAGCTGTAAATCAAGTGGTTAGCTACAAACTAATTGTCAGAATAAATCTATTTTTAAAAATTAATGGCGTATTTAGGTATTAGGTCGTAGGTATAAGGTATGAGATATTCTTTGTATCAAATTAATCTTAACCTTTGCATTAATATATTCAAAATATACGGAAACTTATGACCTCATACCTACGACCTCATACCTAAAAATCTTACTCATTATTCACATAACCTTCCCATTTTTCAATAACATTTTTAATCTCGATCGGAAGTTCTGAATCGAAGGACATAAATTCATTGGTTTTTGGATGAATAAATCCCAATGATTTGGCATGAAGTGCCTGTCTCGGACACATTTTGAAGCAATTATTTACGAATTGCTCGTACTTTGAGAACAATGTTCCTCGCAAAGGTTTATTTCCTCCGTAGGTTTCATCATTAAAAAGTGTGTTTCCAATATGTTTCAAATGAACCCGAATCTGATGCGTTCTTCCCGTCTCTAAATTACACTGAATTAAGGAAACATACCTCAATTTTTTCAATATTTTATAGTGGGTTTTTGCCTCTTTACCTTGCGTTCCATCAGGGAAAACTGCCATAATTTTACGATCTTTCAAACTTCTGCCAATATTTCCTTCAATCGTTCCTTCTTCGGATTTTGGTTCTCCCCAAACCAACGCATTGTAGGTTCTTTCGATAGAATGGTCATAAAATTGCTTTGCCAAATGAGTCATGGCTTGGTCAGTTTTCGCTATTACGAGTAATCCAGAAGTATCTTTATCAATCCGATGCACCAAACCTGGGCGAATTTCTCCGTTTCTATGCGTTGGCAGATTCTGAAAATGATAAACCAAAGCATTTACCAAAGTACCATCCCAATTGCCATGTGCTGGATGAACCACCATGCCCGCAGGTTTATTTACCACTAATAATTCATCATCTTCGTAAATAATATCCAAAGGAATATTTTGGGCGATAATTTCATGGTTACGGACTGGTTCGGTTAAGGAAACCGTAATTACATCAAAAGGTTTGATTTTATAGTTTGCTTTTACTTCTAAATCATTGACTTTTACTAAACCTGAATCTATTCCTTCTTGAATTTTTACCCGTGAAGCGTTTTGCAATTTTGTCATCAAAAATTTATCAACTCTGAGCGTACTTTGCCCTTTATCAACCACAATTCGATGGTGTTCGTATAATTCTTCGTAATCTTCTTCTAAATCTTGCATATGTTTGTTTTTATCGGCATATTGCCAATCAGAACCCAAATTTAAAACATTCTTACCATGATTCAATTACCGCCTTCCCCTTTACAAAAAATTGAAGACCCTCTTTTAAAAGATTTTCCCATTAATTTATACATTAAACGGGACGATTTGATTCATCCAGAAATTACGGGAAACAAGTGGCGAAAGCTCAAATATAATCTTATTGAAGCCCGTGAAAAAGGTTATGATAGTCTTATGACGTTTGGAGGGGCATTTTCTAATCATATTTATGCAACTTCGGCGGCAGGGAAAGAATTTGGTTTCAGCACTACTGGAATTATCCGAGGAGAAGAATTAACACCTCTTTCAAATGAAACTTTGATGTTTTCAAAAATTAATGGGATGGATTTAATTTTCCTTCCAAGATTAAATTACGGATTCAAAGATAAAATATCCAGGCAGTATAAAAATGATTTTTATGTAATTCCAGAGGGCGGTTCCAATGAATTTGCCATTAAAGGAGTTGTTGAAATGATGGACGAAATTTATGAAGAAATCACGCCCGATTATGTTTGTGTTGCCGCTGGAACGGGAGGAACTTTGGCAGGAATCGTTTCGGGATTGAGAGGAGAAACCGAAGCCATCGGTTTTGCGGTTTTGAAAGACAAAGGTTTGATGTGGAATTTTGTCACGAAACTCCTAACAAACGATAATGAATTTGACATCAACAACGATTATATTTTCAACAATTACGGAAAAACAACACCCGAATTAATTGAATTTATTATGGAATTTGAGAAAAGAAATCCAACGATAAAATTGGAACAGGTTTATACAGGAAAGATGATGTACGGGGTATATGACATGATTCAAAAAGGAGAATTTAGCGAGAATTCAAATGTTGTCGTTATTCACACAGGCGGATTACGTGGACGAATGAAGGAGTTGGGGGAAATTTAGTAACAATTAACAGTTAACAGAATTTGGTGACCCAATTGAAATATTTGTACGATTAAAATAAAGTGGTCATTCAAATTTAAAACGTCGTTTAAATTTGAATGACCACTTACTTCAAAAAAAACATAAAAAAGGCTTCTATATTATTGAAAACAGAAGCCTTTTTTATGTGTCAAGGAATTGTATATTTTACCCAACAGAACCTTCCAAAGAAACCGCTAATAATTTCTGGGCTTCTACTGCAAATTCCATCGGCAGTTGATTCAATACTTCTTTGGCATATCCATTAACAATTAATGCCACGGCTGCCTCAGTCGAAATTCCTCTTTGGTTACAATAAAATAATTGGTCTTCCCCAATTTTTGAAGTCGTTGCTTCATGTTCAACCGTAGCCGTTTTATTTTTAACTTCGATATATGGAAAAGTATGAGCCCCACAACGGTCGCCCATCAAAAGGGAATCACATTGCGAAAAATTACGAGCATTATCTGCCCGTTTCATCACCTCCACTAAACCTCTGTATGAATTATGCGAACGTCCCGCTGAAATACCTTTCGAAACAATTCTTGACTTGGTATTCTTACCGATATGAATCATTTTTGTACCCGTATCAGCTTGTTGCATATTGTTGGTAACCGCAACTGAATAAAATTCACCAATAGAATTATCTCCTTTCAAGATAACTGATGGGTATTTCCAAGTAATTGCAGAACCAGTTTCAACTTGTGTCCAAGATATTTTAGAATTCGCCCCATCACAAATTCCTCGCTTAGTTACGAAGTTATAAATTCCCCCTTTCCCTTCTTTATCACCAGGATACCAATTCTGAACCGTTGAGTATTTTACCTCTGCATCAGTATGAGCAAAAATTTCAACACAAGCGGCATGAAGCTGATTTTCATCCCGTTGAGGGGCAGTACAACCTTCTAAGTAACTTACATACGATCCTTCATCAGCAACGATTAAGGTACGTTCAAATTGACCAGTTCCAGCAGCATTAATCCTAAAATACGTTGAAAGTTCCATCGGACAACGGGTATTTTTTGGAATATAACAAAATGAACCGTCTGAGAAAACTGCTGCATTCAAAGCCGCAAAAAAGTTATCTTTTGCGGGAATAACCGAGCCTAAGTATTTTCTAATCAATTCAGGATGCTCTTGAATTGCCTCCGAAATTGAACAAAATATAATTCCTCTTTTTGCCAAATCAGCTTTAAAAGTTGTCCCTACTGAAACTGAGTCAATCACCGCATCAACAGCAATTCCGGAAAGTTCTCTTTCTTCGCCATCTTTCACATTCAGCATTCGTTTTTGCTCTTTCAGAGAAATACCTAATTTTTCAAAAGTTGCTCTCAATTCTGGATCAATGTCGTCCATTGAGTCCACAACTTTGGCAGCTTTTGGAGCAGAATAATATTTTATGGATTGATAATCGATGGGCGTATAATTCGCATTCGACCATTTTGGCTCTTTCATCTCCAACCACAAAGCATAAGCATTCAAACGCCATTGTAACATCCACTCAGGCTCGTTTTTCTTAGCTGAAAGTTGTCTAATAACGTCTTCACTCAAACCCGCTGGGATTTCATCCGCTTCAAAATCGTTATGAAAACCATATTTGTACTCCGAAGAAGTTACTTCTTCTAAAATATCTATTTCTTCCTTTGCCATTTTATTAAGTCGTAAATTGTATGTTTGTGGTTATGAAAATTCATTCATTATCCTACAAATTTAACTGAAAAACGTGTAGATTAGTTCTCTTGTTTAGAATTTTCTATTTTAACGTAAAGTAGAAAAGGTTTCCAAACTGTTCTACTTTACGTTGAAAATGGTACGGGACGATTTAATGATTCTTCCAAAGAAATAAAAGTCTCCGTTCGTTGAATTCCCTGCACTTTTTGGATTTTATCGTGCAGAACTTCTCGAAGGTGAACAGTATCACGACAAACGATTTTAGCAAATATTGAATAAATTCCAGTCGTATAATTAATGCTAATTACTTCGGGGATTTCAGATAACTGCGTAGCTACTTCTTCATAAAGCGAACTTTTATCTAAGTAAATTCCTAAAAAGGCAGATATATCCCACCCCAATTTGGTGTGGTCAATTACTAATTGAGAACCCGTCACGATTCCAGCTTCTTCCATTTTGGTCATACGCACGTGAACAGTCCCACCTGAGACGTTTATTCGTTTTCCGATTTCAGTGTATGGCATGTTGGCATTTTTCATTAGATGGCTCAATATTTTCATGTCCACTTCATCAATTATTACGTTTTTGTTTGTCATTTATTGATATGTTTAAGTCTATGTTTTTGTTTGGGCGACCCCGTCTGGGCGACTTTATCTTAATTTGCTCATTAAAAAAATCTCAAAACAAAAGTATTATTCAAAAGATAATTTACAATACTTATAACAAATATAACTTATTATTAAAAATATTGTAAATTTTTACATTTTTTTATTAAATATTTGTAAAATAAAGACTGATATACTAATTTTGTAAGGTCATAAAGGCAATCATACTGTAGGGTGATGAAATTTGGCAGACGTACCCTCCTGTCTCGAGGGTGGTGAATATGAAATAAAATTAGTGTAATGCCTATCGCAAGATAGACTGGGGTGGACCACCGCTTTTTTGTACTATATCTAATCACACCGTGGAGGTTCGAGTCCTTCTCCTACAGCCAATTATTTGAATATTTGAGGATAAATATTTTGACAACGCATCATTAATTTATTACCTTTATTCTCAAATTATCAAAAAGATTACATCAAATGTAGTCTAATTTGGTTTTTAGTTTGTTGATGAAGTGTAATTCAGAAAAGCAGTCTCAATGGGGTTGCTTTTTTTGTTTGCCCAAAATTTTAGCAGAATTAAATACAATTTACAGAAAAGCACCTAAAAGCTAAATTTCATTGAGTAATTTTGTTGTGAAAGGTTTACAAAAAACAGGACATATCTGACAAAAAAGGAAATAACTTTAAAAGTATTTTTATAATTGTTGAATGCTAATTGCTAATTGTTAACCGTTAATTGATAAATCGTGAATAATACAATTTTAAGAATTGCCGTCCAAAAATCTGGACGATTGAGTGATGATTCTCTCAACCTTTTTAAAGAGTGTGGAATTAAATTTGACAATGGTGCGGGTAAATTGAAGGCAATCTCCTCTAACTTTCCAGCCGAATTTTTGTTTCTTAGAGACGATGATATTCCTGGATATGTGGAAGATGGCGTGGCAGATATTGGCATTGTGGGACAAAATGTTCACGTAGAATCGCATAAAAATGTATCGGAAGTTAAACTTTTGGGTTTCTCAAAATGTCGTCTATCTATTGCCATTCCTCGGGAAGACACCTATGATTCTATTCAAGATTTAGAAGGAAAAGACATTGCTACTTCTTATCCAGTTATTTTAGGTAACTTCTTGAAAGACAACGGTGTAACGGCTCATATTCATGAGATTTCAGGTTCGGTTGAGATTGCACCAAGTATTGGTTTAGCTCATGCCGTTTGCGATATTGTCTCTTCGGGCGGAACACTTTTGAGCAATGGTTTAAAGGAGGTTGAAAAGATTTTCTACTCGCAAGCAATTATGATTAGTTGCCCAACCATGAGCCAAGAAAAGCAGGATATTTTGAAGCAAATTTTGTTTAGAATTGATGCCGTTCAGCGTGCGAAGAACAATAAATATGTAGTTTTGAATACAAAAAATGAGAATATTGAAGCAATTTGCAAATTACTTCCTGGCATGAAAGCCCCCTCAATTGTTCCTTTAGCACAATCGGGTTGGTCGGCAATGAGTTCAGTAATTAATGAAAACGATTTTTGGCAAAATATTGAGAAGCTCCGTGATGCGGGTGCGGAGGGAATTTTAGTAATGCCGATTGAGAAGATGATATACTAAAATTGATGTTCGATTTTTGTTTCGGGGGGCGTTCCGCTTCGACGTTCAGCGAGTAAAATAGAAAGAAAAAATGAAAATTATAAAATATCCCAATAAAACAGAATACAAAGCAATTCTAACTCGACCCACGCAAGATATTTCGGTGATTGAGGAGCGAGTTTTGCCCATTCTGAAAAAAGTAAAAGTTGAAGGTGATTCCGCCATTCGTCAGTACGCTTTGCAATTTGATAATGTATTTTTAGACTCATTATCCGTTCCAGTAAGCGTCATTCAAAATGCAGAAAATCTTTTAACCGATGATTTAAAAACTGCCATTAAGCAAGCCTACGCTAATATTTACAAGTTTCACGAAGCTCAAAAATCTGTTTCAGAGAAAATTGAGACGATGGATGGCGTAACGTGTTGGCGGAAATCAGTTGGGATTGACAAAGTTGGTTTGTACGTCCCAGGCGGTACAGCTCCTTTGTTTTCAACGGTTTTGATGTTGGGAATTCCCGCCAAAATTGCGGGTTGTCGTGAAGTGATTTTATGTACACCGTCAACGCATCCAGCCATTTATTTTGCGGCTCAATTGTGTGGAATTTCCAAGATTTTTAGTGTTGGTGGAGCTCAGGCAATCGCAGCAATGGCGTATGGAACGGAGAGTATTCCACAAGTGTATAAAATTTTTGGACCTGGAAATCAATACGTTATGGCTGCCAAGATGTTAGCCAATAAAGAAGGCTTGGCAATTGATATGCCAGCGGGTCCTTCGGAGGTAGCAGTTTATGCCGATGACACCGCAAATCCAATTTTTGTAGCGGCAGATTTATTATCGCAAGCCGAACACGGAATTGACTCTCAGGTTTTGTTGGTTTCTACTTCCGAGAATATGATAGTGTCTGTAAATCAGGAACTCAGCAAACAAGTTTCAGTTTTACCAAGAGCCGAATTTGCTTCGAAAGCACTCGAAAACTCACAAGCAGTTTTAGTAGAAAGTCAAGAGATTGCCTTAGAAATGTTGAACGAATATGCGGCTGAACATTTAATTATGTCAATCGAAAATGCGGAAGAAGTTTCTGGAAAAATATACAATGCGGGGTCAATTTTCTTAGGAAATTACACGCCCGAATCGGCGGGAGATTATGCTTCTGGAACAAATCATACTTTACCCACAAATGGTTACGCAAAAGCCTATTCTGGGGTTAGTCTGGATAGTTTTATGAAGAAAATAACCGTCCAGAATATATCGAAGGAAGGTATTAAAAACATCGGAAAAACCATCATTGAAATGGCAACTGCGGAGTCTTTGGAAGGTCATGCAAATGCGGTAAGAGTAAGACTATAATAAATTAACATGAGTTTCAATTTACAAAACATAGTGCGTCAGCACATTTTAAGCCTCGCACCGTATTCATCGGCTCGTGATGAATATACGGGTAAGGAAGGTATATTTTTGGATGCCAACGAAAATCCTCTGGGTTCGGTAACACCCGAGAATTGGAACCGTTATCCTGATCCTTATCAAGTTGATATTAAAGACAAAATTGCTCCAATAAAGGGTTGTCGTCCGTCCCAAATTTTCTTAGGAAATGGATCAGATGAGCCAATTGACTTAATTATCCGCTTGACTTGCGAACCCAAAGAGGACAATATTATTATCCTCCCTCCAACGTACGGAATGTACGAAGTGAGTGCCTCGGTGAATAATGTTGAAATTCAAAAAATTTCATTAACGACTGATTATCAGTTAGATACTCAAAAAATCATCACTTCAATTAATGCTAAAACCAAGTTGATTTTTATTTGTTCGCCCAATAATCCAACGGGTAACTTGATTGATAGAAAAGCAATTCTCAACATTGTTAAAAATTTTCAGCAAGGTATTGTAATTATTGATGAAGCCTACAATGATTTTTCTGATGAACCTTCCTTCGTTCCTGAATTAGACAATTTGCCTAACGTAATGGTTTTACAAACTTTTTCAAAGGCGTGGGGATTGGCTTCTTTGCGTCTGGGAATGGCATTTGGTAGTGAAGAATTAGTAAAGCTATTGAATAAAATTAAGTACCCTTACAACATTAATGGACTGACGCAAAGGGCTTTATTTGAAAATATTGATAATATTGAGTTCATGAAAGATTCAGTCAAAAAATTAAATCAAAACCGTGAAAAAGTGATTTTTGAATTAAAAAAATTGCCAAATGTTTTAAATATATTTCCTTCTGATGCTAATTTTTTATTAGTTAGGTTTACCGATGCAAAGAAAATTTTTGACTATTTAATTGAACAAAAAGTAATCGTCAGAGACCGTTCCAAAGTAATTCTTTGTGAAGATTCTTTGAGAATTTCTATTGGTTCTGAGGAAGAAAACCATATTTTGATAAATCTTTTAAATCAATACAAACCATTATAAATCAAACAAAAAATGAAAAAACTATTATTACTCATATGTTTAATTATCAGTTCATTATCAGCTAAATCACAAGAGAAAAATTGGGCTGTTGGTGCAAAAATTGGCGACCCTGCTGGATTAAACATACGTCATTACCTTAACAACGATAAAAATGCTGTTGAGTTCAACGTTGGCGTTTATGGTGCGATTTGGGGATTGAGAAGTAATTATAAAGATGGTAGATTTGATGGTGCAGGATTTTCGTTTAGCGGATTGTATTTATGGCACAATGAAATGACCAGTAACTTAAAAAATTATTATGGTTTTGGTGCACAATTCACCTCTCGATCCTATATTAATAAAAACAACGCACAAATACCAATTACTGGATTAGGTGGTTTGGGTCAGGTTGGTTTAGAATATTTTTTACCAAGTTCGCCAGTTTCAATATTTCTTGAAGCGGGTGCGTATGTTGAATTTGTTCCAGCCATTTTATATTTACATCCACAAGGAGGTTTAGGGGCAAGGCTAAATTTTTAAGTTATTTTCTAATTCAATTTTGCAAAATGAGGTTCCTTGTCTACTTTTGTAAAACTAAGAGGGGGATTAGCTCAGTTGGCTAGAGTACTTGCCTGGCAGGCAAGGGGTCATCGGTTCGAATCCGATATTCTCCACTAAGTAAAAGCCTGATAATCATCGAAACGTCGAACCGTTTGATTATCAGGCTTTTTTATATCTATTCTCCTACCAACCTCATAAAAGCCTCAATCAAAGGAGAAATGCTATCATTTTTATACGCAACAGCGTGATTAATTTTTATCCTTTCAAAAAGTGAATTCTCCTCTTTCAATACATTTTTAACCAAAATTCCTTCGATGTGACTTAGGTTAAATAAAGACGGTACAAAGGCAATTCCGATGCCCAGACTTACCAAACTGCAAAGCAATTCAAGTGATGAAACTTCTTGAATTATGTTGGGAGTTCTGTTAAATCCTGCCTGTTGACAAGCGTTCTCAATATCTTCATAAAACGGGTGCAAAGGTTTACTAATCTCAACCCATTTTTCCTTTTTTAAATCAGATAATTTCAAAAAATCCTGCTTTGCCAAAGGATGATTAATACGCATAATTACCTTTAAATAACCTTGCTGGGTGGTTTTTGCCGTAAGTAATTCGTGACTTAAAGGTAATAATGTTAAACCCAAATCAATGGTTTCTTCCATTAAAGCCTCTTGCACACTTTGATAAGTTGGCAACTCAACAATCTTCATTTCAACGGTTGGAAAATACTTTGAAAAAAGAGAAATTACTTCAATTATTCTTTCTTTCAGTAACATTTTATAAACACCCAAACGAATAATTTCTTGGTGTAATCCTATCCTTCGAGCATTTTCAACGGCTTTTTGACTTAACTGCAAAATCTTTTTGGCATCAATTAAAAAAGCAATTCCCGCTTCGGTCAATTCGACTTTTCGTTGTTGTTTTCGCTTAATTCTTACAAATAATTCAATCCCAATCTCATTTTCCAATAACTGGATCTGCTGACTCAAAGCCGATTGAGAAACGAACAATTTATTTGCTGCATTACCATAATGCAGTTCCTCGGCAATTGCCACAAAATATTTTAATTGTCTGAATTCCATTTTTTAAAAAATGCATAATTTCCAATAAGTTTAACTTATCATAAAGTTAGAAAATACTATTGGACAAGTCATGTTTTTTCATAGATATTTACCAAAATATTCATTAAAAATAATTTAAAAATGGAAACATTATTAGTCGAATCAAGCCTTCAGTCTAACATTATTCAAGATTTTTTACCGCTGAAAGGCACAGATTATATTGAATTTTATGTTGGAAATGCCAAACAATCTGCTCACTTTTATGAGAGCGTTTTTGGGTTTGAAATTGTGGCATATTCAGGTCCAGAAACAGGTGTTCGTGAAAGAGCTTCCTATGTTATTCAGCAAGGGAAAATCAGGTTAGTTCTAACGACTTCTTTATACGCTAATTCTGAAATTTCGGAACATATTCACCAACACGGAGATGGCGTGAAAGTATTAGCTTTGTGGGTTGATGATGCCACTGCTTCGTATCACGAAACTATACAAAGAGGGGCAATAAGTGTTTCTGAACCACAATATTTATCGGACGAACATGGTTTTGTAATTGTTTCATCCATTAGAACTTATGGTGATACTATCCATACTTTCGTGGAAAGGAAAAATTATCGGGGTGTATTTTTACCTAATTTCACACCCTATAAAAGTCGTACTTACAAAGGCTCTACGGGGCTCCAATACGTTGATCATTGCGTAGGAAATGTGCCTTTGGGTGAGATGAATACGTGGGTAAAATTCTATGAAAATGTGATGGGTTTCAAACTTTTAATGACCTTTGATGATAAAGATATTTCAACCGAATATACTTCGTTAATGTCGAAAGTGGTTTCAAATGGAAATGGTTACGTTAAATTTCCGATTAATGAGCCTGCGGCTGGAATCAAAAAATCACAAATTGATGAATATTTAGAGTTTTATAATGGTGCTGGTGTTCAGCATATTGCGGTTGCTACGAACCATATTATCAAAACCGTTTCGGAATTAAAATCTCGTGGCGTTGAGTTTTTACAAGTACCTGCCACTTATTACGATGATTTATTGGATAGAGTGGGTAATATTGATGAAAACTTCGAGGAATTAAGGGAATTAAATATTTTGGTTGATAGAGATGAAGAAGGTTATTTATTACAAATTTTCACAAAACCAGTAGAAGATAGACCTACTTTATTTTTTGAAATTATCCAAAGAAAAGGGGCTACATCCTTCGGAAAAGGCAATTTTAAGGCTCTGTTTGAAGCCATTGAACGTGAACAGGGGAAGAGAGGGAATCTGTAATTATTTCGGATTTTAGATTTACGATTTAAAATGTAAACGATAGCTCTAAAATCCGAAATCAAAAATCATAAATCAAAACATGCCAATTTATCATAAACTTGGAAAAATTCCACCCAAAAGACATACGCAATTTGAGCAATCAAAGGGTGGAATTTATTATGAACAACTGTTTGGAACGGTTGGATTTGACGGTATGTCTTCGTTGATGTATCAGATTTATCGTCCAACGATGGTGAAGGAAATTTTATCTGAAAACGATATTTCTCCTAAGATTGCCATTCAAAAACACCTCAAAGCACGCCTTTTGAAGGGTTTTGAGGTTTTATCACAAGACGATTTTTTGGAAAGTCGCACGCCAGTTTTAGTAAATTCAGACGTTTACATAAGTTTGGCTGCTCCTCGAAAATCCATGACTGATTATTTTTACAAAAATGCTGATTGTGATGAATTAATTTTTGTGCATCGGGGTTCGGGGAAATTACGGACTCAATTAGGCAATATTAATTTTGAATACGGTGATTATTTATTAATTCCGAGAGGGATGATTTACCAAATTGAATTTGACACAGAAGATAATCGCCTATTAATTACAGAATCTTTTCACCCAATCTATACTCCAAAGAGATACCGTAATCACTTCGGACAATTGTTGGAACATTCGCCATTTTGTGAACGGGATTATAAGTTGCCCGAAGATTTGGAAACGCACGATGAAAAAGGTGATTTTATCATAAAAATCAAAAAACAGGGAATTCTTTACGAAATGCTTTACCCCACGCACCCTTTTGATGTGGTTGGTTGGGATGGATATAATTTTCCTTACGGTTTTTCGATTCATAATTTTGAACCTATTACGGGCAGAGTTCACCAACCGCCAACGGTTCATCAAACTTTTGAAACAAAGGCTTTTGTGGTTTGTTCATTTTGTCCAAGGATGTACGATTATCACCCAAAATCAATTCCTGCCCCTTATAATCATTCAAATATTGATTCTGATGAGGTTTTGTATTACGTGGATGGTGATTTTATGAGTAGAAATAATATCGAAAAAGGACACATCACTTTGCATCCAGGAGGTATTCCGCACGGACCCGCTCCTGGTGCGTACGAACGAAGCATCGGGCATACTTCCACGGCAGAATTAGCGGTTATGATTGATACTTTTCGCCCGTTAATGCTGACGGAAAATGCTTTGAAAATTGATGATGGGATTTATTATAAGAGTTGGTTGGAATAGAATTAAACGCAGATGAGTACACAATAGAATTGAGATGCCTTCGGCAACGCAGATTTTCGCAGATATGTCTCGTGTCATTTTAAAAAATCATCCTGCATTAAACTTTATAAATTATAGTAAGAATGAACATAGAATCTCAAAACCCATCATTCACAATCGATAATATTCCATTTGGTATCTTTTCTGTAAATAATTCATCAAGACGAGTTGCCACAATTATTGGAAATCAGGTGGTTGATTTGTTTGAATTGGCTAATTTGGGATATTTTGATGGTTCTAAAATTGATAAAAAAGTCTTTGAAAATGAGTTTTTGAACGATTTTATTACTTTGGGAAAAACAAAAACGAATGCCATTCGTAAACATTTACAATTGATTTTACAAGACCTCAAAAATATTCCTAAAAGTGTTTTTCATGCGGATAATTTAGTTGACTTACATCTACCAATTCGCATTGGTGATTATACGGATTTCTATTCTTCTGAACAACACGCCACCAACGTCGGCTCCATGTTTCGTGACCCTAAAAATGCCCTTCTACCTAATTGGAAGCATATTCCAGTGGCTTATCATGGTCGTTCAAGTTCAATTTTTGTTTCTGGAAAAAACTTTCACCGACCCAAAGGACAAATAAATAATGATGAAACGAAACCGCCAATTTTCGCACCGACTTCTCGTTTAGATATTGAATTGGAAATGGCAACCATCATTGGAAAAGGCAACGAAATTGGTGATTGTATTGACGTAAATAAGGCAGAAGATTATGTTTTTGGCTTTCAATTATTGAATGATTGGTCTGCCCGAGATATTCAGAAATGGGAGTACGTACCTTTAGGACCTTTCTTAGCCAAAAATTTTTTTTCATCCGTTTCGCCATGGGTTGTTACGATTGAAGCTCTTGAAGATTTTCATGTGTCAGCACCCCATCAAATCCCAAAGGTTTTACCATATTTAACCGAAAAAAATCGTTTTAATTTTGATGTAAAATTAGAAGTAACTTTACAACCGAAAGAGGGAGAAAGTATGGTAATCTCTAATTCAAATTTCAAAAATATGTATTGGACCGTGGCTCAACAAATTGCTCATCATACCGTGAATGGTTGTAATTTGAACATCGGAGATTTATTTGGTTCAGGAACAATTTCGGGGAATGACGTTAATAGTTTTGGCTCACTTTTAGAAATTACGTGGGGAGGAAAAAATTCAATAATTCTTCCAGATGGAACGGAAAGAAGGTTTTTGGAAGATTTTGATACAATAATTATTAGAGGATTTTCTGAAAAGGAGGACAAAAGAATTGACTTTGGTGAGGTGAGAACAACGGTTTTACCTGCGAAATATGATAAAGTTAGTAGTAAATCTCTAAGGGATGATAAGTTGGTAGAAATGATATAAAAGTCGTATAAAGCCCCATCGGGGTGAAATGTTGAAATTTTTGCAACGTATGAAATTCAACGCATCGCTCCTCCTACGGAGCTTTTTTTAATATTTTTGTTTTTCTACCAACATATTTTCTCTCTGAGGTTAATTTGATATTATGAATTTTGAACATTAATTTAAAACAGAAAATCCACAAAAAAAATGATAAATAAAGTTGTAAAAAATGCCGATGAGGCAGTAAAAGATATTCAAGACGGTTCAACGTTAATGTTGGGCGGATTTGGACTTTGTGGTATTCCAGAAAATTCAATTTCTGCCCTTTTGCGTACGGGTGTAAAAAATTTAACTTGTATCTCAAACAATGCGGGCGTTGATGATTTTGGGATTGGATTACTATTAAAAACTCGCCAAGTCAAAAAGATGATTTCTTCGTATGTAGGTGAAAATCAGGAGTTTGAGCGACAATTATTATCAGGAGAATTAGACGTTGAATTATTACCTCAAGGCACCTTAGCCGAAAGAATTAGAGCGGGTGGAGCGGGAATTCCAGCCTTTTTTACGCCTGCTGGTGTGGGAACGGAAGTGGCAGAAGGCAAAGAAATTAGAGAAATTGACGGTAAAAAATACTTGATGGAATCGTGGCTGAAGGCTGATTTTTCCATTGTAAAAGCATGGAAAGGAGATTCGGCAGGGAATCTCATTTTCAGAGGAACAGCCCGAAATTTTAGTCCAATGATGGCTTCGGCAGGGAAAATCACGATTGCAGAGGTGGAGGAATTAGTACCTTTGGGTTCACTTAATCCAAATGATATTCACGTCCCTGGAATTTATGTTCAACGAATTTTCCAAGGGAGTAATTATGAAAAAAGGATTGAGCAAAGAACTATTTCTAAACCTAAAATTATTGAAGAAAATAGAACGCTCTCACCGCAAAAAACAACTGTTGGCTTGGACAAAAACCAAATTGCTCAAAGAATTTCCCAAGAATTGAAGGATGGATATTACGTAAATTTGGGTATTGGCATTCCAACATTAGTGGCCAATTTCATTCCAGAGGGCATAAATGTAGTTTTGCAGTCTGAAAATGGGCTTTTGGGAATTGGACCATTTCCAACCGAAGAAAATGTGGATGCGGATTTAATAAATGCAGGGAAACAGACCGTCACGATGCAAGCGGGTTCATCACTTTTTAGTTCTGCCGAAAGTTTTGCGATGATTCGGGGTGAACACGTGGATTTGACGATTTTAGGAGCCATGGAAGTTTCTGAAAATGGGGATATTGCCAACTGGAAAATCCCAGGAAAAATGGTTAAAGGCATGGGCGGAGCAATGGATTTGGTGGCTTCAGCCAAAAATATCATCGTAGCCATGCAACACGTGAGCAAAGACGGTAAGTCAAAATTGCTCAAAAATTGTTCATTACCCATTACTGGAATAAATTGCGTAAAGAAAATTGTGACGGAATTAGCGGTTTTGGAAGTTGTGCCCGAAGGAGGTTTTAAACTATTAGAAACAGCCCCAGGTGTGAGTATTGAGGATGTCCAGAAGGCCACAGAGGGAAAATTAATTATTGCGGATAATGTAAAAGAGATGATTTTTTAACAGAAAATGGAGTTTAATTTTGAAATTAGACTCCATTTTCTTTTTAATTTTTTAATAAACAAACACTACCGTAGGATTCATGGGATAACGACCAAATTTGTCTCCATAAATTGCCAATCCTCCACCTGAACCTTCATCAACTTCAAGTCTAATTACTAATTCTCCTGTTTTAATGGCTTCTTCTAATGCTTTTTTCGGAATATTTGCGCTCATTCTATACCCGTACGAACCCGCTTCTCTTAATTTTTTATCCTGAATTTGATAATGCCACGACAGCGTTCCTCGGTGATCGGCTGGGTCGTTAGGCAAATCGTATCTACCCGCAAAATTTCCGTTTACTTTTACTGAAACCGAAGTTGGAAATCTTGAAGTATCGGTCATTGGATAAGCGTTTTTATTCTGACTTGGTTCTGCCGTCGCTCCTAACATATAATCTTCGTTACCCGCCAATTTTTTATTCATATCCTTGGCAAAAAGTTGCTTTGCGGAAGCTTCAACCAAGAAATTTGCACTCGTAACACTCGCCAAATTCATTTCTTTTGAAACTTTTATTTTATACTCAAAATACCCAAAACCTGCACCGTTCACCTTCGCTCCTTCCATGACATTCCATTGCTTTTTAGACCATTTTGTATCACTAAAATTCTTTGGTTCAATGGTTAAAATCTTAGCTATTTTGCCATTTAATAGTTTTATTTCAGTTGGCGTATTTCCTTCCACAATCATCGTGGTGAAGTTTCTATGAACAATATTTCCACCGTTATCTTCCAAAATTAATGAGACCGTGACAACCGCTTTTTCATCTGGCATGGCTAATTTCAAAGGTTCTAATTCTTTCTGAATCCACGGTTGATAAGGGATAACTTTGGTCATTTCTCCCCACGTCTTCTTTTGTCCTAACGCATCATAACCGTACATTTTTACTTTCAAATTTAAAGTATTTCCTAATTCTTTATCGGTCATGGAAGACAAATAAAGGGGTATAGAAACCTCTTCTTTCGGCTTAACACTTCTACTAATTTCATTACCCGTTGAAAGATAAACGTCTGAATGGAAGTCTTTTATACCCATTCCGTCCACAATTTCACCAACGCCCGTTTCTTTTTCTGAACGGTCAAAACGATAATAGCCATTCCATTCATTGATAACGTCGTGATGTTCTGTGTATAACCAACCCGCAATTTTTGGATATTTTCTAAAAGTATTCATCATGCGGTGATAATCCCAAGACCAATCAACGTCTCCCGTGCTTCCTTCATATCCCCAAACGTTGCCACATTCTGAATTAATATTTGGTACATCAGTTTGTTTGTAACCCTTTTCATAATGAAATCCGCTACCGATAAAAGTGCTATCAGAAATAGTTTTCAAGTGCTTTTCCCAACCTTCACCAGGTAAATATTCATGCCATGAATTGATGTCAGTTTCGGTATGTCCAGCCCCACAACAAATTGAATTATCTTCTACTAAACGTGTATTATCCAGCGATTTTGCTAAACGATAAATCGAAGCAACCCACTTTTGGGTTTCGGGTAAATATTTAGATTCTTTTTTACCAGCAACTTCAATTTTTGAACGTAGTCCCCATGTTTCATTAAAAGTTATCCAAGAAAAAATAGCGGGGTGATTATAGTCCCTTTTTATCATTTCCTTCAACGTATATTCTGATTCTTTTCGAGCATCTTTATCGGGTTCTCCCCACGAATTTGGCAAATCCGACATCACTAAAACGCCTAATTTATCCGCCCAATATAATTTCCTCGGAACATCAACTTTTATGTGTGTTCTGATTCCATTTAAGCCGATATTTCGAGCCAAAAGAATTTCATTTTTCATGAATTCATCCGTTGGAAAAGTATAAAAACCGGTGGGATGATATGATTGGTCGAGTGCCAATTGCATATAAACGGGCTTATTATTGATGGCGATATATTTATAGTTAGTGCCTGGCAAATTTACCGTCGAAACTTTACGCATTCCGAAATATGATTTTACTTCATCATCTGCCAATTTTATCTTCACATCATACAAAAATGGGTCATCCAATGTCCATAAATGAGCATTTTCTATTGGAATTATGAAAGAATATTCCAATTTACCTTTTGGAAAAATTTGTTTTTTTGATGGAATCGAACCCTCTAACATTTCAACTTTTAAATCCAAATCTTTCTCCGATGGAGTACTTAAAAAAGCAGTTACTTTTAGCTGATTTTTATCAATATCGGGCGTAAATTGCACATTTTCCAAGAAATTCTGACCTCTGGCATCTAAGTAAATAGTCTGCCAAATTCCACGAGCATTTCCGTAGCCTTGCTTACCATAAAGCGTGAAATCACGCCGTTTATCATCCACTCTAACCACCAAATTTTGGTCAGTTCCGTATTTCAAATTGGTCAATTCAAACGAAAATGGCGTATATCCCCCTTCGTGACTTCCCAATTCTTTTCCATTGAGCCAAACCGTAGTTTTCCAGTCGGATGCCCCAATCGTAACAAATACTTTTTTATTTTTCCAATCACTTTTTACGTTGATGTTTTTTGAATACCAAGCAATATCAGCCTCATCTTTAACCCCTGATAATGGAGCACCCCACGGAAATGGCACACTGATTATTTTCGTAAATTTCTTTTGACCGTTATACCATTTTTCGGTATTTCCAACATCATTTTTGTCAAATTCAAATGCCCAATTCCCATTCAAATTTAGCCAAGTTGAACGCTCAAAATCTGGACGTGGATGTTCTGGTAAAGGTATAGTTTCTTGTGAAAATACATTTGATATATTCACTAAAAAAATGGCAACTGTGAGTATTAGGCAACAATAGTTTTTAATTTGATTCATGATGATTAAGTTATTTTCTTTAACGTCGTAAAGCTTTTAAACCTTCACAACGTTTTTTATTCTTTATTTCGATTTCAATGAAAATTTATAAACCGTACTCGTTTTGTATTTCTTACCAACTTCTAAAACTGTTGATGGAAAGTTTGTCTGATTTGGAGAATCTGGAAAATGTTGAGTTTCTAAACAAAAAGCAGTTCTTTTATCGTCCTTTTTTCCTCCTTTAATGGTATGACTCGAATCCATAAAATTTCCTGTATAGAACTGAACGCCAGGCTCTTCTGTGAAAACTTCCATCACAATATTTGATTTATCAGCTACTACTTTTGCAGCCATGTTCATTCCTTTTGAAGGATTTGGATTTAACACAAAATTATGATCATAGCCACCGCCAAATTTAATTTGCTCATTTTTGGCATCAATTCTTGCTCCAATCGGGGTTAATTCAGTAAAATCGAAAGGCGTATTTTTTACCGAAACAATTTTACCAGTAGGAATCAACGTTGAATCTACTGGTGTAAAATTATCGGCATTCAGCATCAATTCATGACCTAAAATATCACCATTTCCAACGCCATTCAAATTAAAATAAGCGTGATTAGTTAAGTTCAAAACCGTCTTTTTATCAGTTGTTGCTTCGTAATCAATCTTTAATTCATTGTCATCAGTGAGAGTATAAACAACCTTCACCTTCAAATTCCCTGAATAACCTTCTTCCATATCCTTCGATAAATATGATAGTTCCAACACATTATCTCCTATTTGTTTTGCATCCCAAACAACTGCCCGAAAACTCTTTTTACCACCGTGCAAAGCATTTTTCCCATTATTGATAAAAAGTGAATATTCTTTATTATCCAAACTAAATTTCCCATTAGCAATCCTATTTCCGTAGCGACCAATTAACGCTCCAAAATATGGCTCAGAGTCATCCTCATAGCTTTTTAAGTTATCAAAACCCACTGAAACATCAATCATTTTGTCATAGTCGGGGACTAAAAGACTAACAATTCTTCCTCCATAATTAGAGATGGCAACTTGCATATTGTTCTTATTTTTCAGCAAATACAAGTCTGTTTTTTTACCATCAATTATTGCTTGAAAAGCGGATTTATCTGGTAATGACGTTACATTTTTAGTTTCCATGTCGGCTTGATTGGTCGGTTTTGAGGAATTATTGCAGGCAATTGATAAAGTAAAAAGGGAGAGAATCCCGAGGGTCTTTTGAAAATAATTCATGTTGTTTTTTGGATTTACAAGGTAAATAAAATTACTTTTCATTTTTAGTCAAGTTATTCAAAAAGTATCATTATTCCCTCATAATATTTCATTTTAAGATTTTAAGACACAAAAAAGGGTAGAAAATCTGTGTTCTCTACCCTTTTTTGTATTTATTTATTCCTAAAAACTATACCAACAATTTAATTGGGTCTTCCAAGAATTGTTTGAAAGTTTGCAAGAATGCCGCACCCGATGCTCCATCAACCGTACGATGGTCGCAAGTAAGTGTTACTTTCATAATATTAGTTGCATAAAATTGTCCATCTTTCACTGCTACCGTTTCTTTAATCCCGCCAACTGCCATAATACAAGATTCTGGCTGGTTAATTATTGAAGTAAATTCATCGATTCCAAACATACCTAAATTACTGACTGTGAACGTATTGCCTTCCCAATCTTTTGGTTGTAATTGTTTATTTTTTGCTTTTCCACCCAAATCTTTTGTCTCCGTTGAAATTTGTGAAAGTGATTTTGTATTAGCAAAACGAATTACTGGAACCAACAAACCGTCTTCAACCGCAACCGCCATACCGATGTGAATGTGATGGTTAATTCTGATTTTATCACCCATCCAATAAGAATTAACCTTTGGATGCTTGGTCAAAGAAGCCGCAGCAGCCTTAATCACCATATCATTAAACGAAATTTTCACAGGCGAAATCTCATTCATAGACACACGGGCAGCCATGGCTTTATCCATATTAATCTCCATCGTCAAATAAAACTCAGGAGCCGAGAATTTGGATTCTGCTAAACGACGTGCAATCGTTTTACGCATTTGGTTCAACGGTACATCTTCAAAACTTTCTTCACCCAAAATCACTGTTGGTGCAGGGGCAAAAATTGTTTTCGCAGGAGACTCGACTAATTTTGGAGCGGCAGGAACGAAGTTATCAATATCCGCTTTCACAATACGTCCATTTTCACCCGACCCTTTAACTTCTAAAATATTAATTCCTTTATCTTTCGCCAATGCCTTTGCCAAAGGTGATGCCTTTAAACGAGCATCTGAATTGCTAACTTCCTCTATTTCAGGCAATTTCACTTCTTCAGCAACTGGTACGGGAGCAGTTTCAGCGGATGCAGGCGTTGCTTGTGCTGGGGCAGAAGCCATTTTTTCACCGTTCAATAACGCTTGAAAATCAGCCCCAGGTTCACCAATAATGGCAATTACAGCATCAACGGGAACAGTTTTTCCAGCTTCAATTCCAATATATAAAAGCGTACAGGGATTATATTTTGTCACATCCAAGAAATTATCTAACTCAAATTCCATGGTTGCTTTATCCGTCTCAACTTCTGCCAAAAGCGTATCGCCTGGTTTCAAAACATCACCAACTTTTTTTAACCAAGTCACCAACGTTCCCTCTTCCATCGTGTCGCTCATTTTTGGCATTCCAATAATTTCAGCTTTAATTGAAGAAGTATCAACAATTACAGTTGCAGGAGCAGGTGTAGCAGGAACGGATTCCGCCGCTGGAATTGGCACATCAACCGTTTTCGCTGGTGCGGGGGTTTCAATTGGAGCTGATTTTCCATTGTCGCCTTTTAAAAGATGTTCGTAAGGTTCTCCATTTTCACCAATAATCGCTATAATGCTGTCAACGGGAACGGCTTTTCCTTTTTCCAGTCCAATATATAAGAGTCGGCAATCTTTGAAATCGCTCAAATCCATTCTTTCGTCCAAATCAAGCTCCATGGTTGCTTTATCAGTTTCAATTTCAGCGATTAAGCCGTCGCCAGGTTTAAGGACATCGCCAACTTTTTTGAGCCATTCTGCCACAACACCTTCAGTCATGGTGTCGCTCATTTTGGGCATGGTTATAATTTCTGCCATTTTTCTTTGTATAGGAAATTTAATTTATGAGGTAAAATATTTCACCTTATAATGTCTTTTCAATTTAGAACCCAAAAATAAGGCTAAACGATTGCTTTCAAAAGCTATCTTTGAAAAATATAAATTTGTCTTGATAAAAGGATGAATTTTAGGGATTGGAGAATTGGGGATTAGGGTTGGTTGATTGGGAATCAGGTAATTAACCAATCCCCAATCAACTAACTCCTAATTACCCAATTTCAAGTTAACCAATCCATAAAAAACTTGGACAAAGCCCCCAAAGAACTTAATTTTGTACTTCAGTAAAATTTATTTTTAATGTCTTCCAAAGAAACCTCCTTATTTTTCCCTAACCTCAACGGTGTTCGTTTTATTGCGGCTTTTTGGGTAATTGTTCATCATATAGAACAATATAAGGAAAAATTTGGCTACGATAATCAACTATTTTACACTCGTTTTATTCGTCTGATCGGTCCATTAAGCGTTTTTCTTTTCTTTGTATTAAGCGGTTTTTTAATTACCTCTTTATTATTGGCAGAAAAAGAAAGGACGAAAACCATCAATATCAAAAGTTTTTACATGAGGCGAGTATTAAGAATTTGGCCTCTTTACTATCTGACTGTTTTCTTAGGATTATTCGTTTTACCCCACATTCCCTACCTAAATATTTCGGGCGAAACAGAATTAATTAAAGTTAATTTTACTGAAAAGTTAATCCTTTATTTATTGATTCTTCCAAACATCGTAACTGGCGTTTTTAAGCACATTCCCTATCTTTCCCAAAATTGGTCAATTGGTGTAGAAGAGCAATTTTATTACTTCTGGCCCTGGGTTATTCGCCAAACTAAGACATCAAGAATATTGATTGTAATGATAATTTTCTTCACATTATTTTATATAACTCGCTCATTAACAGTTATTTATATGCCAGAAACAGGTTTGTGGAAATACTTAAATGAGTTTATAAAATCACTAAGAATTACTTGCATGATACTTGGGGCAATTGGGGCTTATTTCACTTACTTCCAATTAAATTCCAAATTGGTCCAATTCATTTACCACAAAGGATTTCAACTTTTTTTGTATTTAACTCTAATCTTAATGCTCACTTTTGGCGTTTATCTTCCAGGTATAAATCAAGAAGTTTATGCGTTAATTTTCACGTTAATGTTAATGAATTTAGCCAAAAATCCAGACTCAATTTTGAGTTTAGAAAATCCGATTTTTAATTATTTGGGTAAAATTTCTTACGGAATGTATATGTATCATACGATTGCAGTGGTGATTGGCGTTAAAATTTCTCATTCCTTTGACAATAGTAATTTTGTGAGTTACCCAATCACGTACATTCTGACAATTATTATGTCGGGATTATCGTACCAATATTTTGAAAAACCATTTTTAAAAATTAAAGATAAATTTACTACCGTGAAAAGTGGTAGCAAATGATGTATCGTTTTCCAGCAAGTCTTTTACCTCAACATATTAAACAAAATGACAGATTACGAACTTTACGAAATAGTTTATAACAAAGCATATATTTCAATAACATTATGTTTATTAGCATTTTTTGCCTTTAAGTTTAGAAGTAAATTAGAATCATTTTTTCAGTATTTAGGAACTTTAAAGACTTTCGGTTTATTGGCTTTTTTATGCAGAATTTTACCTTTTATAATTGTCTATATTTTTTATGGCTATGATGCTCAATCAGACGTGCAAATCTTCTGGAAATCTGCCCAACACGCTGCAAAATTAGAGTTAGTTTATCGTGATTTCGATTCCGTTTATTCTCCATTTTTCGCCTATATTACTGCCCTTCCTTTATACTTTTGGAATACTGCCAGAGCCATTACTTTACTGATGATTTTGGTTGAATTATTGGTTTTATGGCTCACTATGAAAACTTATCCTTCTGAAAATCAACCTTCTACCTTGTTCAAATCATTAATTTATTTACTTCTTCCAGGACCTTATATTTTCTGTGTCTTAGGTGGACAAGAGGATATTTGGATGTGGGGATTTGCTTGTTTAGTTGTCTTTGCTTGGCAGCGTAAAAAGTCAGACTTTGTTTTGGGAATAATTACAGGTTTAGGCTTATTAACCACCAAAGCATTCTTTGTTTTGTTACTTCCCTTACTATTATTGAAAGTAAAAAATAAAGTAAAATTTATCGCTGGGAATGCCTTAGTTGGATTGCCAGTTTTACTGATTTTGTATTATTTAGAAGGTGATTCTTTCTTGATGCCAATCCGCTTGGCACAAGACCCAATGGCAGTAAATATGTGGTCGGTAATTAATCCTTTGATTTGGGATTATGGTATCACCAAAAACATTAAAATTTTGAATTGGATTGGACTTTTTATTATTTTAGGAATTGCTTCATGGCAAACTTTTAAGAGCCAAAACCTTAGTATTCAGGAGTTTATACCTAAAGTTTGGATTATTATTTTTGGAGTAATGATGATTGTTCAGATTGGTGCTTACGCCAATTATATTTTCATTTATTCCATGCCTCTTCTATTTTGTTTTGATTTTTTTAAAAACAAACCATTTTTGGTTTTAACATTCATATTTCAAGGATTTGCCACCGTTCAGCCATCCTTTTGGTTTAGAATTGGAAAGCCTTTTTTGCGTTTTGATAATCTTTTAGGTGCAAAATTTGCCATTGAATATGCCTTGGAAATTGTGGTTTTTGCAGGAGTAATTTACTGGTTAAGTTTAGTCATGAAAAAGAAAGTTTAAGGCTTTTCAAGTAAATAAATGGTTAAATTCACTCTTAATTCAAACGATAAAATATACTTTATGAAAACGCTCATTATTACATTTTTCATTTCTTTTTTATTAACAGGTCAAACTTTCGCTCAATCCAAAAAAGACCGTATTCGACTAATTATCAAGGACAAAGACCACAAAGTTGATATTTTGGTTGACGGAAAATTATTTACTTCCTACTTTTATCCAAACGATTCTATCCTTAAAAAACCTGTACTTTTTCCCATCTTAACTTCAAAAGGAACAACTATCACTCGTGGTTATCCATTTGCAACTCGTGCGGGCGAAAGGGTTGATCATCCGCACCACGTAGGAATGTGGTTAAATTATGAATCCGTAAATGGTTTCGACTTTTGGAATAATTCAACTGCCATCAAAGACCGCACAAAATACGGTACAATCAAACATACTGGAATTGTTGAAACGAATGGTGGCTACAAAAAAGCAAATTTAGCGGTTAAAGCCGATTGGATTGATACTGACGGGAAAGGCAAAACGCTTTTGAAAGAAACCACAAATTATGTCTTTCATGCCAGAGGAAATCAAAGAATTATTGATAGAATCACAACTTTAACGGCTCAAAATGAGGAAGTTAGCTTTAAAGATGTTAAAGACGGACTGTTCGCCATTAGATTGGCTCGTGAATTAGAGCATCCATCCGACAAACCCGATATTTTCGTGGATGCCAACGGAATCGAAACGAAAGTTGATAAATTAGACAACTCTGGAATAACTGGGAATTATCATACTTCCGAAGGAATTAATGGAGAAAATACTTGGAGTACGAGAGGGAAATGGAATAACCTTTCTGGTAAAATAAAAGGTGAAGACATTTCAGTTGCCATAATTGACCATCCAAGTAATATCAATTATCCAACTTATTGGCACGCAAGGGGTTACGGACTTTTTGCAGCAAATCCTTTAGGAGAAAAAGTATTCAGTAAAGACAAAAAAGAACTAAACTTTAAACTCGCTCCAAATCAATCGGTAACTTTTAAATACAGAACGGTGATAACTTCGGGTAAGGTTTCTGATGGGACTTTGAACAAACTAACGGAGGATTTTGCGAAAAGCAAGTTGTAAATACCATCATTAAACTAAAAAGGTACTTCATTCGTTTATTTAAAAAATATAACTAATGAAGTACCTTTTTTTAATTCTTATACTCCCAAATATACTTTTTGGACAGGAAGATTCGCTTCTCTATAAAATGTCATCCGCTGATTTCATGAAACTGCCTGAAGTAAATAAACCCATTGATGCAAAAAACCCTAATAACGCATTAATTGATGCTGCCCTTTTCCATGTAACAAATGAACAAAGAGTAATTTATAGATTGCCAAAATTTAATTATTCTTTTTCGTTACATGAAACAACCAACGGACATTCAGAGGCGATGATAAATCAAGATTTTTATAATCATGAAAATCCATACAGTCCTACAAATAGAAAAATGACGGATAGAATTTTTTTACATACGTGGGAATTCAAAGAGATGGCAGAAAACATTGCACAACACGATATTTTAGGAGGTAGTGACGAAAGATACTGTTTTGAAATTCCAAGAAATAACCAAGATTATGTCTTTTTGAGTTGTGAAACAAAGAAGCCATTACCCATGCGAATATACGCAGAATTAGCTCGTTCAGTTGTAAATGGGTGGATGAATTCACCGCATCATCGGGAAAATATTCTCAATCCACGATTAAAATCTCTTGCTTGTTCTGGCAGAATTTCAAAAAATCCATTTAAAACAAAACGTGGTCCCTTCGCTCGATTAACACAGAATTTTGGTGGATAAAATAGCACTTTTAAAAAATATTTAATTTTAATAGAAAACACGCATTTATTTACTAAGAAGTAAGCGTTTTTTTTTAGTATATTTGTAAATATCCTCCTTCCTTAATTCCTCTAATTATTACAATCACAGAAAATAGTACAAGTTTTTTAAATTAATTATCTCTTTTCAGATTACTAACTCATTGATAATTAAGTAATTATCTTATTAATGAATCATTGTTTCTAAAAAGACACAAACTATAAAAATATATCGAATGAAATTAACTTTTTGGGGAGCAACAAGACAAGTGACGGGCAGTATGTATTTACTCGAATTGGATGATGAATACAAAATTTTGATTGATTGCGGAACGAACATGGAACGTGATATTGACTATGGTCAACCTGTAACAAGCAAAGCATTTTTTCCATTTGAGCCTTCGCAAGTAAACTTGGTTCTTCTCACCCACGCACACATTGACCATTCTGGCAACATTCCGATGCTCTACCGTGAAGGTTATGAGGGTCAAGTTTTATGCACCTCTCCCACTGCCGAATTGTCCAATTTATTACTCCATGATTCAGCGAATTTGAATCTGAAAAAGATTAAACAAGCCGAAGGAGATAGTAAGAAAAAGAAGAAAAAAATGGACAGGTTACTGGTAAAAGGTGATTTGTACTTGCAAAAAGATGTAGAAGTTGCGATGGCAAATTTTATTACTATTCGTTTTAATCAGCGTTTTAAGGTTTCGGATACCGCCTGGGTAACTTTCATTCCAGCAGGACATTTATTGGGTGCGGCTCACATTATTTTAGAAGTAAAGGAGAACTCCAACATGAAAAGTATTTGCTTTTCGGGTGATATTGGTCGTAATAATTATCCGCTTCACATTGACCCTGCCGCTGAAATCCCTGATGTTGATTATTTACTTTGCGAAACCACTTATGGAGCAAGATTACACGAAGATAAACAGTCTCCCGAAGATGCCCTCGGCGATGTAATTAAACGTACTTGCATTGATATTCCTGGTCGTTTGATTATTCCAGCCTTCTCGGTTGGACGTACCCAAGCCTTACTTTTCACATTGAGTAAACTTTATACCGAAAGAGGTTTTCAACCGATTAAAGTGTTCAGTGACAGTCCATTAGCGTATGCTTCAACCCGAGTTTATCAGAAAAATTTGAAGCAACTAAATAAAGAAGCACAAAATTTTCAAGAAGAAAATGATACGCTTTTTGATTTTGAAAATTTGCAATATATCCAATCTGAAAAGTCAAGTAAAGCCATTTCAAATTATGGTGAACCTTGCATTATTATTTCTGCTTCGGGTATGATTTCAGGCGGGCGAGTTGAACAACACATTGCCGCAAACATCAATAATCCTTACTGTACGATTCTTTTAGTGGGATATGCCTCAGAAGGAACGCTCGGCTGGCGGTTGATGAATGGACAGAAAACGCTCAGAATCAAGGACGTAGAACATAATGTTTTAGCAAATGTGGAAAAAATTGACGTTTTTTCTGGACACGGCGACCAACATGACCTGCTTACTTTTGTAAAAAAACAATCGAAAGAAAAGTTAAAAAAAGTGTTCTTGATTCACGGAGAGATTGAAAGTATGGGCGTTTTTAGAGATGCTTTGGAGGACGAAGGTTATCCAAATGTGGAGATTCCTGAGTACGGACAGATGTTTGAGTTGTAGGTATTCAGACAATTACAATAATTTACTAATAAGGGTTTCGTCCAAAACGAAGCCTTTTATTTTTTATTTAAAGATTACTATTCATGAAAATGTAATGAAATACAAACCATATTTAATATCCCCTGTGATAGTATTTGTTACAATATTATCTATTTATTTAGAAAGAAAAAATACTTTAAGGGTTGAAAAATTATTGATTGTTCTAAAATAGACAAATTTTTATTTAATAAACTGGATGGTTTAGTTTCTGAAAATAGGTTTAATAGACAATATTATGAAGTGATTGTATTCTACAATTCTGGTTGTGGTAATTCCTTGGTTTTAAATTATAATACAGAATATCAGTTGCTCAGTCTTAATAGTGACCCTTGCAGTGGTTTCAGTGGTTCCGCAAAAATCAGTAAAGAAGAACTTTCCAAAATTGCAGATAGTAACATTGAAATTGAAAATTTTTACCAATTTTATAAAAGTGAATATCCAAAAAATTACGGAATACTTCCTACGAGAGCCTGCAATCCGTCTTTATTGGACATTATTTTTGATTAACTAATTTATATTACGTAAAACTTTCAACTTACAATAGGCAATTAATAGTGATTTTATACAAAATAAATCATTTTTGAACATAAGTGAGATTTAATTCACGAGATGAATTAAACTATTATTACGTTATTTTTAGAACTCAACTAAACATCATGCAAACAACCCTAATCACCAACGATGCCGTAATCTTAGGGATTCTTCTTGGAATAATTTATCTCACTTTTTACACTTTTTCCCTTCAAAACCGTTTTTGGCAAAAATTTTATCTGTTTTTCCCCAATATTCTAATTTGTTATTTTGTTCCAGGATTACTCAATTCTTTCAATATAATTTCGGGCGAAAATTCAAAATTATACGATGTTGCTTCCAAATATTTATTGCCAGCTTGTTTAGTTTATTTTACCATAAGCATTGACTTTCAGGCACTTAAAAGATTAGGACCGAAAGCAATTATTGTATTTTTAGCGGGTTCATTGGGTGTGATGGTTGGTGGACCTGTGGCTTTATGGATTGTAAAAACCATCAGTCCAGAAACCGTTTCGGGAGACACTTGGCGTGGATTAGCGACCATTGCAGGAAGTTGGATTGGTGGAAGTGCCAACCAAACGGCTTTGAAAGAAGTTTTCAATCCATCGGCAGAAATGTTTTCGCAAGCCATTGCCGTTGATGTTCTCACGGCAGAGTTATGGTTGGCTTTATTGCTTTTTGGAGTAAGTAAAGCCCCTCAAATTGATAAATGGATGGGGGCAGATACCAGTGCAGTAGATGAAATTAGAAAGAAAATCGAAAGAGGATACGCTGATAATCAACGTATTCCAAATTTTACCGATTTATTGTTGATTCTTTTTGTTGGTTTCGGTACAACCGCTTTGGCACACGCCTGTACGGATATAATTGTCCCTTTTATCAGTGATAATTTTCCAAATCTTAAAAAATTTAGTCTTACTTCATCTTCTTTTTGGGTTATATCGCTCGTAACACTTTTTGGCTTAATTCTTTCGCAAACTCGTGCAAGAGAAATTGAAAAAGTAGGTGCGTCAAAATTTGGTAGTGTTTTCTTATTTGTTTTGATAGCAACTATCGGAATGAAAATGAATATTATTACGGTTTTCGAGAAACCACAGCTCTTTTTAGTCGGAATAATCTGGATGTTTTTTCACGCTTCTTTTACATTAATCGCAGCCTATTTTACCAAAGCACCTTATTTTTTTACCGCCGTTGGTTCGCAAGCCAACGTTGGCGGAGCGGCTTCTGCCTCCGTAGTTGCCGCAGCTTTTCACCCTTCATTGGCTTCAGTGGGGGTTTTATTAGCAATTTTAGGCTATGCCTTGGGAACTTATTTAGGATATTTAACGGGGTTAATGATGCAATGGGTAATGATTTAAAATAATCCCGAGTCAACAACATCTTATCAAAAAGTGCGTATGCAAGTTCTTATAAAATCTTAAAAAAAGAGATTTAAAATCTTTTGGTTATACTTTTCAAATATATGGACGTAATTTTGTTTGATACTTGACAAAATAATAAAACGAACCAATAAAAGGATAAAGTTTTTCAAAACATTTATACCGTAAAATAAAAAAAGTGAAGAATATTCGTAATTTTTGCATAATTGCACACATTGACCACGGCAAAAGTACCCTGGCTGACCGCTTAATTGAATTTACTGAAACCGTCCAAAAACGTCAAATGCAGGCACAGTTTCTTGATGATATGGATTTGGAACGTGAAAGAGGAATCACCATTAAGTCGCACGCCATTCAAATGAACTACACTTCTCATGGTGAAGATTATGTTTTCAATTTAATTGATACGCCTGGTCACGTAGATTTTTCGTATGAAGTTTCTCGTTCAATTGCCGCCTGTGAAGGTGCATTACTAATTGTGGATGCCGCACAAGGCATTGAGGCTCAGACGATTTCAAATTTATTTTTAGCGCTTGGACATGATTTAGAGATTATTCCAGTACTGAATAAAATTGACCTTCCTGGGGCAATGATAGAAGAAGTGAAAGACCAAATTGTGGATTTATTGGGTTGCGAACGTGATTCAATCATTCATGCTTCGGGCAAAGCTGGCATTGGCATTGAAGATATTTTAGAGGCAGTAATTCACCGAATCCCCGCTCCAAAAGGCGACCCAGAAGCTCCTTTACAAGCCTTAATTTTTGATTCAGAATTTAATTCATATCGTGGTATTGAGGTAATTTTTAGGGTATTCAATGGTACAATTAAAAAGGGTGATAAAGTAAAATTTGTTGCTACAGGAAAAGAATATTTTGCGGATGAAATTGGAACATTGCGTTTTGAAAAAGAACCTAAACAGTCAATTAGCACGGGTGACGTAGGTTATTTGATTTCTGGCATAAAAGAAGCAAAAGAAGTGAAAGTGGGTGATACAATTACCCACCGTGACCGTCCTTGTAAAGATTTTATTGAAGGTTTTTCGGAAGTAAAACCTATGGTTTTTGCGGGTATTTATCCAGTAGAAACGACTGATTTTGAAGATTTACGTGATGCAATGGGTAAACTTCAATTAAACGATGCTTCATTGGTCTGGGAACCCGAAACTTCGATGGCTTTGGGCTTTGGTTTCCGTTGTGGATTCTTGGGAATGTTGCACATGGAAATTGTTCAGGAACGTTTGGAACGTGAATTTGATATGACCGTAATTACGACGGTTCCTTCAGTAAAATTCAAAGTAAAATTAAATGACGGTGAAGAACTTTGGGTTTCTGCCCCTTCGGAACTACCCGAACCAAACTTAATAAATTACATTGAAGAACCAATTATTAAGGCTCAAATTATCACGAAAGCTGATTACGTTGGACCGATTATGAAATTATGTTTGGATAAACGAGGAAGTCTAAAAAATCAAATTTATTTAACTTCTGACCGTGTGGAATTACAATTTGATTTACCACTTTCAGAAGTTGTATTTGATTTCTTTGATAAATTAAAAACTATTTCACGGGGGTACGCTTCATTAGATTACGAATATAAAAATTACGAAATCGGCGAAATGGTGAAGTTGGATGTGATGCTAAATGGTGAAACAGTTGATGCACTATCTGCCATTGTTCACCGTGATAAGGCGTATGAGTGGGGAAAACGCCTTTGTGAGAAACTCCGTGAATTATTGCCAAGACAGCAATTTGACATTGCCATTCAAGCAGCAATCGGACAGAAAATTATTGCTCGTGAAACCGTTAAAGCCGTAAGAAAAGATGTAACGGCAAAATGTTACGGAGGTGATATTTCTCGTAAACGTAAATTATTGGATAAGCAAAAGAAAGGTAAAAAACGCATGAGACAAGTTGGAAATGTTGAGATTCCGCAGTCAGCGTTTATGGCAGTTTTGAAATTGGATTAACTAAGAAAGCCTCTGAATTGATTTCAGAGGCTTTCTTGTTCATAATTCTACCATCAAAATCATCAATTTCTCCAACTCTTTCGTTGCTGAACCCAAGTCAGAATTATATTTATTCAACATCATTGAAAAACACATCATTTCTCCATTTCGGGCGGTAAAATATCCTGCATAAGCCCTCACACTATCAATTGAACCACTTTTTGCTCTAACATTGCCAACAGCTTTTGATTTTTTGCCTAAGTTTGAAACTGTTCCCGAAACTCCTAAAATGGGTATTGATTCATAAAAAGCACCGAAGGATTTTTCTAAATACATGGCTTTTAATACGTCCGTCATGTTGTTTGGTGTAATGCCATTTGCGGGTGAAAGTCCACTCCCATCTTTCATTTTTAAACCTTCTAATTTCACATTCTTAGTTTGCCAAATTTGCTTTAATCCATTGATTGCATCCTCTGGTGAACTCCCCATATTCATCAAAACCGAAGGCGTTTTCAAGAATGTTTCTGCATAAAGATTAATACTTTGAAAGTTACATTCACGAGCCAAATCTCGCAAAGAAGGAGAACTTAAAGTGTCAATTTGAACAATTTGTAATGGTTTTTGATAATAAATATTTTTCTTATTGGCTTCCAAATATGAAAGCGGTGTTTCCAAAACAGTTATTCCATTTTCCAATAATTTGTTTTGCAAA
>JAYVRF010000018.1:0-37852 GCA_043756925.1 Arcicella sp.
TTTTAATTTTATGAAAGCCTATTCTGACCATTTAATGTCATGGGCAAGTGGTTGTAAAGTTATACAAAAAACGACTATGCAAGGAGGAAATCAAGATGGTTTTTCAATAAAATCTGCCATTGAAATTTTATCGTCACATCATCTTCCAAACAATAAATTTGCTCCTCATAAAGCCAAAACGAGTGATGTCTGTATGCACACAACGGGGAAATTAAATCCAAGTCATACCGTTGGTTCGATGATTGTTGAAATTAGAAAAGATAAACCTGTAACTATTTGGCTTACAGGTACTTCTAATCCTTGTTTATCAATTTACAAACCTTTTTTCTTCGGTGAAAATGGTGTTTTGAATGAAACTAATCAAGTGCCTGATGTTAAATTTGACCGTAAAACTTTATGGTGGATTTCTGAAAGATTATACCGTTTGGGTAATCTAAATTACCCAAATCTTAAAAATATTATTTCGGAAGACCAATCAAAATTACAAAACGAATTTATCGAAGCGGAACACCAATTATTCCTCAATAATCCACACGAAAATACACTTCAAGAATTCTCTAAAAATAGTTTTCAGACATCATTTAAAGCCCTAATTGATTGGAATAACAAAGCCTCAAAACTTGCTTGGCGACCAACCTCTTGGAATCCATTTTATTATTTTTTGTGGAGAGGATTAAATCAAAAAGTGGAACTATAATTGTATTTATCTATTATTTTTACATGCACAAATCCAAGTATAAAAATGTAGTATCAAAGCTATTGAGTAATTGTGTATATTTAAATGATGTTTTGATTTTGTGTAAGTAATTGGTAATTAGTTAGTTGTTTTACCAACCCCTAACAACAAATTCCTAACCTCTACTTATTATCTTATTCCGTTAAAAATCAATAACTTACTGTACAAAATATTAATCAATTTCCACATTTTAAACCCTTCTAATCATGTTAAAAAAAATCCTGATTGGTCTCGCAGTTTTAATTGTAATCTTGTTTGTTGCTTTTCAAGTTTTGAAATCAAAAACCAAGAGTTCGAGCCCCGAAGTAAAGCAAACATATTCAGTTGGTGCTTCAAAAATTAGTTTATTTTACTGCTCGCCCTCCAAAAAAGGTCGTGAAATTTTCGGAGGAATCATAAAATACGGCGAAGTTTGGCGTACAGGTGCCAACGAACCCACCACCTTTGAAACTGACAAAAATTTGGTGGTTGATGGTCAAAAATTACCCGCAGGAAAATATTCACTGTGGACAATTCCACAACAAGACAGTTGGACAGTTATTTTCAATAAAGAGATTCCAATTTGGGGAGACAATACGGATGGGAAAGCCGCAAGAAATGACAAAACGGATGTGCTTCAAGTAATTATTCCCGTTGAAAAATTAACAACTTCACAAGAAAAACTCTCAATTGATGCCAATAATAATGCCCTTACTATCATTTGGGATATGACAAAAATAACCGTTCCAATCGTAGTTGAATAATTCAATAAAATATTTTAAAAAATCCTGCAAGAACATTTTTGTAGGATTTTTTTATAGGTAAAGTATTCGTAATTTTGCACTTTATTTAGAATTAAGAAAATTTAGAATAATGTTAAATGTATCAAATGTTTCGCTCCGTTTTGGAAAACGGGTGCTTTTTGAAGATGTAAATATCAAATTTGTGGAAGGCAACTGCTACGGTCTCATCGGGGCAAACGGTGCGGGGAAATCCACGTTTTTGAAAATCCTTTCGGGTGAATTAGACTCTCAGACAGGACATATTTCGATGAATCCAGGGGAGAGAATGTCATTTTTAAAACAAAATCACTTTGAATTTGAGGAAGTGCCCGTCTTACAGACCGTTATCATGGGTAACAAGCGAATGTATGACGTAATGGTCGAGAAAGATGCCATCTATCTAAAAGAAGATTTTACCGAAGAAGATGGAAACCGTGCTGCTGACCTTGAAGCCGAATTTGCTGAAATGAATGGTTGGGAAGCCGAGGCAGAGGCGGGGCAATTATTGAGTGGGTTAGGCATTAAAGAAGATTTGCATTATACTCTGTTAAAAGACATTTCAGGTTCTGAAAAAGTGAAAGTTCTTTTGGCACAAGCCCTTTTTGGAGCTCCCGATATTTTGTTATTGGATGAACCGACCAACAACTTAGACATTGAATCGGTGCTTTGGTTAGAGAATTTCTTAACAAATTTTAAAAACACTGTTATCGTTGTTTCTCACGATAGACACTTTTTGGATAATGTCTGTACGCACATTGCCGATTTGGATTATGGCAAGATTCAACTTTATGGTGGAACCTATACTTTTTGGTATGAATCATCGCAATTAGCAGCTCGTCAGCGGTCCGACCAAAACAAAAAATCAGATGAAAAACGGAAGGAATTAGAAGAATTTATTAGACGCTTCTCCGCCAACGTTTCTAAATCAAAGCAAGCAACTTCTCGTCAGAAAATGTTGGATAAATTGCAGGTGGATGACATCAAACCATCGTCGAGACGTTATCCATTTATCAACTTCAAACCAGAACGTGAAGCGGGCGATCAATTGCTTTCGGTTGAAGGATTATCAGCAAAAAATCAGGAAGGCGAATACCTTTTCAAAAATTTAACTTTCACTTTATCTAAAGGCGATAGAGTGGCGGTTTTATCAAGAGATTCAATTGCCGTCACTGCCTTATTTGATATTCTTGTGGGTGAGAGAGTTGCAGATGCAGGAACGTTTAAATGGGGTGTAACCACCATTCAGTCATATTTACCAAACGATAATGCGAAATATTTTGAAGACGGTTCAATTAATTTAGTAGATTGGTTACGTCAATATTCAGTAGAAAAAGATGAGTCTTTTATTCGTGGATTTTTGGGTAGAATGTTGTTTTCAGGAGATGAAGCCTTGAAAAAATGTACCGTTATTTCGGGAGGTGAGAAGCAAAGATGTATGTTTTCAAGAATGATGTTATCGGGTTCAAACGTTACTATTTTTGATGAACCAACCAATCACTTAGACTTGGAATCAATCACGGCTTTGAACAACGGAATGGTGGACTTTGCGGGAACAACTTTGTTCACTTGTCATGACCATCAACTCACAGAAACCGTGGCAACACGTATTTTAGAACTTGGTCCGAAAGGATATTTAGACAAACTAATGACCTTCGATGACTACATAACCGATTCAAATATAAAAGTTCAAAAAGAGAAAATTTATTAAGAATTAATATTGCATAAAAACAAGAAAACCCTGAGACAAAATCTCAGGGTTTTTTCATAAATTGATTAATTTGGTGTTTACTAATAATTTGTGTGTTAGTGTATTAAAATTATGTAGTTATTACTATGATTCATGGTGGCTTTCTTATTCTGGGTTAGGTAGAATTTGTTTTAAAAAATTGATAGTCATTAAATTAATAAGCGTATTAGAACTATAAATATTAGTGGAATTCTTAAAGTGGTCAAGCGAAATTTGATTTAAAAATTGGCAATATTAAACTATTTGAGTGGTTAATGTAATTTAAGTTTTGGTTAAGTGAAAATGTATTGGTGGTTAATATTTAGTCCGATATCTGAAAGTCGCTACTTCCATCATTAAGTTTCGTGATTTGTATTATTCTAATTACATACTTATAACGATTATAGTTTCAATAAGTCTCACTTTTCCTTGCATAAGTCAGAATTAATAATTGTTAATATTTGTTAATGTCCTAATTTTCATCTGTTTAGGTAAATTTTTTCGCTAAATTCCAAATTTAATTTTGTTTTAAAATTGATTTATTACACGAAATTTTTTTATAAATATTTTAAGTTTTTTGTATTATACCAATTTTATCATTTGATAATTAATGATAAAATTTCATGTTAATACTATTTCAATTGAATAATTAATCTTTAATTTCGTTTCTTTAAAACATCATGTTTATCAAAATCGTAATTCAATGAAAAACTTATTAATCGTTATTGTATTATTTATATTAGGCTTCGTGTCTTCTTGCAAAAAAGATGAGACAACAACACCAACAAAATCCAAGAAGGAGATTATTTCTTCAAAAATATGGGTTGTGGGAGAGGTTACTTCTTCTGGATTAACGGCCTATAAAAGAGAAACAAAACCAGCGGATAATCTTTATGATTTGAGTAAGGTTGTATTTAAATTCAATATAGATGGTTCTCTAACAGGCTTTGATAATAATGGTAAGGCTGTTCCGAGTGCAAAATGGAGTTTGTCTTCTGATGATTCAAAAATTACTATTTCAAATACTGGTATTAATGGACTTGATGGAGATTTGCCAATTGTGCAAGTGACGGAGACTGTTTTTGAAGTAAAAGGTAAAGTGACCTTAACGACACCAATTGTTGGAACTTTTGATGGTAACATTAAATTAGTACCACAATAAAATTTAAAAACGTAAAATTCTAAAAGTCAGTCAGTTGTAGGATTGGCTGATTTTTTTTGCACCTTTTTAAGGTTTGACTTTGGGATTTTAAAAATAAAGCCTTAATTTTGCATTATCAAATTTTGATAAATGGACTTGTAGCTCAACTGGATAGAGCACCTCACTACGGATGAGGAGGTTTGGGGTTCGAATCCCTACCAGTTCACAAAAGCCCTTCATATGCACTGTATGAAGGGCTTTTACGTTAAAATAGTTTTGTAGTTCAACTGGATAGTGTACTCCTTTGTGAGAGTGTGTGGCTCAAATATTAATTCTATTTCGTGCCTTTCTTCGAGTATAATCATTCTCTTGAAAATATAATTTACTCGCAAATGAGATTTGGATAGAAGTATCAACAATCTAAAACTTAATACTTACGTTTCGTTCTAATTTGAACTTTTTAATGGTTTTAGTGTTTTATTCTAAATTATTCAAACCTTTTGGACTTAACATAGTCTAATTAAAAAAGTACAATTATATATTCCATAAAAAAATGAAAAATAAAATTCTATTTCTTTCTATTTGCCTATCAGTTAGCATTTTTGGGGCAAATTCACAAGATTCAAAGGCAGGAGCAATTATAGATGCTATGCAGAAAAAGTACAAATCTATGAAAACTTTTGGAGCAAATTTTACGTATGGAACGGATGGTTCGGCTCAAACTCTACAAGGGAATATTACCGTGAAAGGAACAAAATATCGCTTGAAAACGGGGGGACAAGAAATCTATAACAATGGGAAAGAAGTTTCGACATACATTAAAGAAACGAATGAAGTAAACATTTCAGATTATGAACCGTCAGAATCTGATTTGAATCCTGCAAAAGTTTACACCTTTGATAAAAAAGGTTTTCGTTATGTTTTTGTTCAAGAAGTGAAAGAAGGTGGAGAATCTTACGAAGTAATTGAAATGTCACCTGAGAAAAAAGGAACGCAAGTTTCAAGAGTAAAAATCAAATTAAATAAGAAAGATAAGTCTGTAAAAAGTTGGGTGATTACTGATAAAAATGGAAAACGTCAGACATTTAAGGTTAACAAATTTATGCCAAATGTATCGGTAGATGATACCTATTTTGTTTTCGATAAGGCAAAATTTCCTGGGGTTGAAGTCAATGACCTTCGGTAGAGTAAGAATTAAAAAACGCAGAAAGGGAGGAAAGTAAGCTAAATAGCTACTTTCCTCCCTTTCTCATTCCTACCTTTCTCCTCTATTCCTTTCCTCCTCTTGAATCAAAATCCCTCACAAAATTAGGACTTTCTGTTTTACTCCATTTGTCCCAAAAAGTAAAGTACAATCCAAAATTATAACGGTAAAATTTATGATGATGGCTGTGGTGCGTTGCTCCAATAACGTGTTTACCCAACAAATTTCCAAATAAATTTCGTGGATAAATTTCAATATCGAGGTGGTTTACAGCGGCTGAAATCGTCATGATTGACAAATGAAAAATGATTGCGTACAAGTGCATTGGAACAATTATAATGATGGCTGGCATAATCAATGACTCCAAAAATCCTTCAATTGGATGAAAAGAAAAGGCGGTCCAAGCGGAGGTGATTTTGCTATCGTGATGAATCTGATGCACTTGTTTATAAATCTTGGGGTGGTGCATCAAACGATGCAACCAATAGTAATATGTTTCATGAATAAACATGGCAATTGCAATACTTAAAGGAAACCACCAAAGCGGGAAGTCGTTGATGTTTAAGTAGATAGCGGTATATCCACGTTGCCAAACCAAAGCTGTAATTGCCCCAACGACTGAAAAAATTACTGCCGTTACCATTGACCAAAATACTTCCTTTTTAAATTGATTTTTTGGGTATTCTTTTTTACTCAACTTCTGATTTTCCCATTCCTTTCGTCTCCAAATATAAAAATAAATGTGAAAAATTGCACCTAAAGTAAAGTATCGTGAGGTAATCAAAATGAACATTACTAAACACAAAGTCAAGAAAATTGTGGGTTGAGTAAAGTCGAGTTTAAAAAGTTTTTCAATCATAATAATTGTATTATTCCAAGTTTGTAATTCTGACGATCTGGCATTTTTATAAAGCATTCTAACAGTATAAATATTGCATCAACAACGATTTGAGGAATAATAAAGTTACTGATTTTTGAATAATAACTTTGTAATTTTAAAATAATCAAGTTTAAAAAAAATTCTTTTTACTTAAAATATTGGATATCAATACATTATAATTTATTTTAAAATTACTTTCAAGAATAATTTGGGAGTCTCAAAAACAAGTTAAAATCTAATAGCTTGGGCAGATGGAATTATAATTAGACCATTAAAGGAAACTTTGGACAGATAGAATACGACTCTCAAAACCTGGGTTCGACTCCTACATTGGTAACAAAAAAGGTCTATCAATGAAATTGACAGACCTTTCTTATTTTAAAATCAACATCAAATCTACAACCTAATGATCTCTGCTCCAATGGCATTCAAACGAGTATCAATATTCTGATAGCCTCTATCTATTTGCTCAATGTTTTCAATAATTGAAGTTCCTTTTGCTCCCATTGCGGCAATTAAAAGTGAAACTCCCGCACGAATATCAGGCGATGTCATACGAATTCCTCTTAATTGTTGTTCACGATTTAAGCCTACAACCGTTGCACGGTGTGGGTCGCAAAGTATAATTTGAGCTCCCATTTCAATCAATTTATCCACAAAGAATAAACGACTTTCAAACATTTTTTGATGTATCAAGACTGTTCCTTTTGCTTGAACTGCGGTTACTAAAACGATACTCAACAAATCGGGCGTAAAACCAGGCCAAGGTGAATCTGAAACCGTCAGCATTGAACCATCAATAAAAGTTTCGAGTTCATAACGGTCTTGGGCGGGAACATAAATATCGTCTCCTCTGATTTCTAATTTGATTCCTAATTTCTGAAAAGTCTGGGGAATGATGCCTAAATCAGGCACAGAGCAATTTTTTATCGTAATTTCTGATTGTGTCATTGCCGCCATTCCGATGAATGAACCAATTTCAATCATGTCTGGCAACATCGTATGTTCGGTTCCAAATAGTTCAGAAACGCCTTCAATCGTCAAAAGATTTGAACCAACGCCCGAAATTTTTGCTCCCATTCTGTTCAACATTTTGCATAATTGTTGAAGATATGGCTCACAGGCGGCGTTGTAAATGGTTGTTATTCCTTCTGCCAAGACGGCTGCCATGACGATGTTTGCCGTACCCGTTACGGACGCTTCATCCAACAACATATACGCACCGTGCAATTGTGAGGCATCAACTTCATAAATTCCCCCTTCTTCGGGTGAATAATTAAATTTTGCACCCAATTTCATAAATCCTAAAAAATGCGTATCTAATCTCCTGCGACCAATTTTATCTCCTCCTGGCGATGGGATTCTACCTTTTTTGAAACGTGCCAAAGTGGGTCCCAAAAGCATAACTGAACCACGAAGACCAGCAGCTTTTTTCTTATAAGTCTCTGAATTTAAGTAATCTAAATTAACATTTGAAGCATCAAATTTAATGGATGAAACAGCTATTCTTGTACAAACAACGCCCATATCGCCCAAGAGGTCGATTAACTGGTTTACGTCACGAATATTCGGAATGTTGTGGATTGTTACAGGTTCTTTGGTCAGAACGACCGCACACAAGATTTGCAGTGCTTCGTTTTTTGCTCCTTGTGGAATAATTTCCCCCTTCATTTGGCGACCGCCAGTTACTTTAAATGATGCCATTTAGTTTTTATTTGTTCTTTGTTCTTTATTCTGGGTTCCTTGCTCCGTTTTGTAAACTCAGAACAAAGAACCCAGAACTAAAAAACTACCTTCTGTTTCTATTATTGTCATTACTTCTCCCACCACTTCCGTTACCACGATTATCACTTCTTCCTCCGTTGTCATTTCTACCACCGCCCGAATTATTATTGTTACGATTGTTATCTGTTCTTCCTCCGCTTCTATTATCGTTGTTATTTCTTCCACCGTCAGTTCTTCCGCCAAAACTTTGACGACCTCCGCTGTTACTGCGAGTATCAGTTCTGCGTGTATCGTTATTTTTCAAATCCCCCGTTGCACTTGGACGATTGTTGCTTGTGTTGTTATTCCTTAAATTTCCTAATGAAGAATTACCCGAAATTGCTTGCACGATTGTTCTCAAAAGTCCTTCAGACATTTCAATAATATGTCCCCAAATTACCTCATCATCAACCACTTCACGGTTCCAATTTTGATAAAAAGTTTTCATTAAACGGGCAATGTGAGCCACAAGAATACGTTTTTCGTTATCGTCTTGTTCGGCAATTGCTCGGGTAATTAGCAACTCAACATTACGTCCGTAATAGCGATATTTTAATTGATGTGTATTGTAGGGAACGGTTTTGGGTAACTTTCCAACCGACTCTGGTGAAGGAGGAGGGAATGGACTATCAACATCCAATTTGAAGTCGGAAAGGATATACAAATCATCACACAATTTATTGGAATAATCTTGACTATCACGCATATTTGGATGAACTTGACGCATCAATTCAACCATTAAATAGGCATACTTTGTTCTCGTGTTTCTATCTTGTACCGACAGAATATGAGCAACTAATTTCTGAACGTTTGTTCCGTATTCTTTCATTGGAATTTATATTTGTATCAACTTTCGTTGCGATTGTCTTTGTTTTTTTACGAAGATACAAAATGATTCCAAATAATCACAGAAGCCACTCCCAAAGCGGCGAACACAAACAATAAAACTGCCCCTGCGGCAACGTCCTTCGTCTTTTTTGCTAAATCATGATATTCTGGCGAAACCAAATCTATGATGGTTTCGATGGCAGTATTTATGGCTTCCAAGGCTAAAACGATACCCATTGTGATAATAATCGCCAACCATTCTACTTCTGTAAATTTTATCCAGTTACCAACAATAATTACCACAACAACCGCCAATAAATGAATACGGAAATTATTATCGTTTTTCATTAAGGAAATAATGCCTCTGAATGCGTGTGGGACGCTTTTTATGAATTTGTTTGGGTTGAGCATTTGGCTGTATCGAATATTTAAAATTTTACAAATATACAAACTGGAAAGTTTGAGTAACAATCACTCCTCCCGCAAATGAATCAAACTATAAAACATCCAATATGCCAAGCCGATGAAAAGGGAAAATTCAAAGGTCATTAAAAGTGCCGTTGGATTTTTGATGGAATGAACCATAAATTTCACAAGACTAAATGGATGCACGAAAAAATCCCATGAATTCCAACGTTCAACTCTGCCCAAAAATATACCGTAACCAGAGAGAGTAATTGCTCCAAAGGTGAAGAAATTACTCCAATTTAAAGAAAAAACCTTCGTCCAGACCCTCTGAATCCAGTAAAGTGAAAGCAATCCACAAGCCAAACTAACAAAGGCATACGTAAAAATCATGATTTGATAATGCCAATACGTATTTCCCGAAAATGATTGCAGATGTACTAAATCTGTGATGATATAAGGTGAATTCGGAAAGAATAGTAACCAAATTAAACTTGCAATTAATACCTCCCATTTCTGCAAAGCATTGATTTTAACCTTATTTTCAAGCCACAAGACAATAAAAATTGGAATCCAAGCCAAGAATAAATTCCAATTAATGCCCCACAGAGCCAAATTATGCGTGAGAACGGATTTAAGAATAAAAAGACCAATCGCTGAGGCTGACATCAAGCCTAAAGTGAAAAGAACTCTGAAACGGTTTATAGGGATATTTAAGATTTTCATAATTGTAGTACGGACAGAATTGTCCGTAATTTAAGATTTTTACATTTTGACTACGGACAAGGCTGTCGAAACGTCGCACCGCCGTACTACAAACAATCACTCTACTTTATTTCCATAACCACGATACCAATCTATATTTTGGGTCAAGTACATTACGACTGCCAAAATGATTAGTAAACCCACACTGCCAAGTAATAGAGAATAGTCTTCTAATTGTAATAACGAATAAAAAAAACCGTAAAGTAACGCAAGTATTCCATTGAATATCAAGGTAATACGAGTATTTTTAAAAATACTTTGGGTATAAAAAGTTATCAACGTTAGAATCATTACACAGCCAATCAAATACGACCAATTGAACGATAAATGCTCTGAAATAGCTAATAATAAAACATAAAAAAGACTAATGGCAAAGCCTACCAAAAGATATTGAATTGGGTGAAGTCGCTTGCGGTTGAGGATTTCCACGAAGAAAAACGCAATGAAAGTGATTACGATAAACATCAAATTATACTTCGTTGAACGCATCGTTTTTTGATATTCATCAACGGGTAAAAGCAATTTTACACCAAAAGAACTTTCTAACTCTCCCGTTATTTTTGTAGTTTCTACACCATCTGGATAGGCGATAACTGCACGGTTTTGGTCATAATTTTCTTGATTATTTGTGGAAATTCCAATAAATCTGCCCGTTCCTTGTTGTGGATAATTTCGGTTAAGATGCAATTCATTCCAAACGGCTTTAAATCCTTTGTCGGTAACTTGGCGTTCGTCGGGCAAAGATGCACCCACAAAACTTGGCGTTCCCCAGGGTGAATCAATGGTTACTTTTGTGGTTTTTCCGAAGGGTAAAAAATCAATTTTTTTGCTGCCATTTAAGTTGATTTTTGCCTCAAAATTGATGGTTTCATCTTCTAAATTTATTGGAGAACTCACGCCCGAAGTAAATAAATCATTTGATTCAATGCCTGGATTCATTTCTAAATCTTTTCCATTGATTTTCAGACGAATAGCCTCTTTAATTCCTTTCATATCGGTTAATCCAAAGGAGATAAAAGCCTCCGAAAACATGAATCTTTCTTTGGGAATTTTAAGTAATTCAACATTCGGTTTCTTGAAAATCCCTTGAATATGTAGTTGTGCATTATATAACATTACGACATAAATTCCTCGGTATCTTTTTTCGGGGGTAAGCGTTCCTGTAATGTTCAAATTTTCAGGTAAAAAGTGAGCGTATTCAATCAAGGTGGACTTTTTACCTTTTTCATTTTCTTGAATTACGGAGTAGGGAATCGTGATAACTGCCCCGCCAATGGTCTGATTACTTGCCCATTTGGACGTAATTTCCTGCACCGCATTATCTCGGGTTGATTGTCGTTCATAAATCAAACTTTGCAACATTGAAGAAGGAATCATAAGTAGTAAAATCAAGATTCCGATGGTAATGAGTTTGAGCATTACTGAACTTTTTACCCAATTATTAAGGCGTTCAAAAATTGATGGTTTTTCAGTTGTTCCCATGATTATTTATTTAAATATATTTGTAATTTTAAATTACTTTGAATTACAAAGTAATATTTTATAAAGTTAGTCTTATTGAAAAGACTAACTTTATATCCCTTTAATCAAAGCCTCCAAGGCGTTTAAATGTTCTTGAAAAGCCTGTTTTCCTTCGGCAGTTGCTTGAAAAGAAGTATTCGGACGTTTGCCAATGAAGGCTTTTCTGACTTGGATATATTTCTCTTTTTCCAAAGCCGTAATGTGCGATGCTAAGTTGCCGTCAGTTAATCCCAGAGTATCTTTTAAGTCGCCAAAATCCACCCAATCGTTCACCATGAGGATTGACATGATGCCCAATCGTACACGATTTTCGAATGATTTGTTTATATCAGCGATTATATTTTTCATTTTTATTCTCTTAAAATTACTACAAACGCTCAAAGTCACTCAGATTTTAAGGTTAAACCAATCCCTAATTACCTAATCCCCAATTCCTAACCTTCATATTTCCGATACATCACCAATCCATACACAATATGCAAAACGCCAAAACCTATTGCCCAAAACAAAAGTCCGACTCTCCATTCGTTCATTAATCCACAAGCGAGTCCGAGGGCAATTTCTGTGTAACCTAAATACCGAATATCATCAACGGTATATTTTGAGGCATTTACCAAGGCTAAACCGTAGAAAACTAAGGTCGCACAATCAATTAAATGCGGTGCCTGTTGCAATAAAATCAAACAGAAAAAACCGCCTGCAACTAACGGAATTGCCATATTTACGAATAAACGCTTGGAAGTATTATCCCACAATTTTAAGCCTTTTTTACGAGTTTGTCGAGCCGTAAAATAGAAAGCAAAAATCAAGGAAAACGTCAAAACAATGATGCCATCAATGACGATATAACGCAAAAGAGAAGCATTATTTAACAAATTTAAAGACTCGCCCGTGTTGTCTTCGAGAATACGAACATAAGCAATGTATGCCCCAATAAGAGCAAACACTCCTGCGGATATTCCCGACAATCCACTCAATGAGATAAACCGAGAAGAGCGTTCCATCATCGAACGTATTTCTGTGAGATCTTGAAGATGTTGTTTCATTTTATTCAAATTACTTTGGAATACAAAGTAAATACATTAAAATTTTATTCGCAAATTATTTTGTAAGATTTTCTTTCTTTACTGTTTTAAAGGTAATTTTAGTAAATGAACTTTACAATCATCAAACTTGAATCATGAAAAAATATTTATTAACTTTTGCTACCATTTTATTGTATGACTCTTCAAAGGCTCAGACAACTACTTCCACAATCGCCGAAGCTCGCAAGGTCACTACTGGAAAAGTTGTAAACGTTGCAGGGAGAGTCACTGCTACCAATCAGTTTGGCTCAACCGCCTATATTCAAGACGGAACGGCTGGTATTGCAGTTTTTAATGCCATTTTTGCGAATGGAGTTGCCATTGGTGATTCGGTGATGGTTTCTGGATTGATGTCGGCATTTAATGCTCAATTGCAAATTGGTACGGGTGCAAGTCCAATTGATTTTACGAAGATTAATGTCCCAAATAAACCCGTTACGCCAAAAATTATCACCATTTCTCAGGCAAAAGACTTTGAAAGTCAGTTAGTTACGATTAAAGATGCAGAATTTGTTGATCGGAAATTTATCTTTGTTCCAAATTCAAATTACTCCATTTTCTCAGGTACACAAACACCTTTATTGGATTTGCGGATTGTGAACACCACCAATTTAGTAGGTCGTACAAAGCCCCAAAGTAAAGTTTCAGCAACGGGAATTATGAGTTTGTTTAATACCAACTTTCAATTATTGCCAAGATTTATTGAGGACTTGCCATCTACCGAAGCCTATAAAAAACCGCAAACAGGGTTGGCTTCCGATAAATCCTTCAAGTTGGTAACTTGGAACACAAACTGGTTAGGAAATATTGCAAACGGACCAACCAATGAGGCTCTTCAACAAAGAAATTTTCAACAAGTTTTGGATTCATTGAAATCAGATGTTTATGTGTTTCAGGAAATTGCTAATCTTCCTATTTTCAATGCAATTGTGGCAAGAAACACAAATTATAAGGGTTTTTGTACTACGGCAGTTTCGGCAGGAGGTATTGTGGCGGATGCACAGCGAGTTTGTTTCATGTATAAAAAAGGAGTAATTGATTCGGTTTCATCTCGTCCATTATTGACGAATGCGACAACATTGCTTAATTATCCAGAGAACAATCCTGCCCGTTTTTGGGCTTCTGGACGATTGCCATTTTTGTTCGTTGCCGATGCCAATATTGATGGTGTGAAAAAACGGTTACACATTGTAGGCATTCACGCACGAGCGAACACGGGCGGAATAAATGCTACATTGGCTGCCAAAGAATTGCAATACGCCCAACGAAAATATGATGTGGAGGTGTTGAAAGACACTTTGGATGCTCAATTTCCCAATGCCAATATCATTTTGGCGGGAGATTATAATGACGATGTGGATGAGACTGTTTCAGATATTACTTCAACAAAAGAGTCGTCTTATAAGAAGTTTGTGGATGATTCCAAGAATTATCAAGTAGTAACTAAACAATTGAGCGACAATGGTTTTAGAAGTTTTCTTTCGTTCAATAATGTGATTGATCATGTGATGATTTCAAACGAATTAGTTGATAATTATGTAATAAATTCAGTTTCTATAGAAATGGGATTTTTATACATAAATAATTACAGTTCAACTACTTCCGATCATTTACCGATTTATGCAACTTTCAATTTTGAAATCAAATCTCCAACCGATTTAACCGCAAAAACCGATACTTACGATAAGGCTATTCTTACTTGGAAAGATAACACCAATAATGAAACAGGGTTTGAAATTGAGCGTTCAACGGATGGAACAACGTTTGTGAAAGTTGGAGATGCGGCAGTGAATATTGTTACTTTTACGAACGATAATTTAAAAGATGGTATCAAATATTTCTACCGTTTAAGAACAGTTACACTCGAAGGCAAATCAAAATATTCAAATATAGCGGAGGTAACTACTACTAAAATATTAGTCTCAGAACCTTCAAAAGAGGATTTGTTAATTTCTATTTCTCCAAATCCTACAAAAGGAAATGTAAAAATTCAAGCGGAAGGAAAAGTTTTTGAATTCAGTTTGGTGAATTTATCTGGCAAAATGATTGTAGAAAATTCTGGGAATTTAGATATTGTGCATCAGACAATAAATGGCAAATTACCTTCTTTGCCGTTTGGGGTTTATATTTTGAGAATGCAGTCTGGGGAAAAGATTGGAGTGTTGAAAATAATTAAAGAATAGATTTTTAGTTGTAAAATATTCTCGCAACCCGAAAGATTTTTCTTTCGGGTTGTTTTGTTTTAATCAAGACCAATTCCTATCATTCTCTTTTTCCATCACCCTTTTCGCAATCTCTGCCCCCTTAAATTTACGAAAGTTCAAAACTTCTGGACGTGAATCAAGTGTATCGCCAGTGTCATTTCCAATTTCATTCGGGTCGTCGGGACGAATAACTTTGTACTTAAATTTTATCAAAGGAAGATCGTCAGAACCCGTAAGTGTCATGTCTTTCATTGCTGCTTGCTCGACTAAACTGTTAATGAGAAGAAAAATTTTGTAATCATTATCCAAGACTTCGCTGGTCATAATATCATTTGAAACCCTAAAAGCATAACCAAGTACATTTGGATTTGTGTTATCAATTTTCTCATCATCAGCCAAACAATTGATAATGGTAATGTGCCAGTTATTTAATTGAAATATAAACATTTATGGTAACATTTCATTTCGGTATTCTTCAACATTTGTTTTACTGAAAAATGAACTCTATTTTTGATGAAAATAACCACATTTCGATGTCAAATTCCCAAGATAAACTCTACCAAATTGCTCTAACCCTAATTCCAAAAATCGGTGATGTACTTGTTCGTCAGTTAATTAGCTATTGTGGTTCGGCAGAACAAGCCTTCAAAACTCCCATTCCAAAACTTCTCAAAATTCCGAATATTGGTCAGGTTATTGCCCAAAACATGCAAGATAAATCAGTGTTGGAAAATGCTTGGAAAATTATTCAAGAGGCTGATAAACAAGAAGTTGAACTATTATTTTATACCGATAAAAATTACCCAAATCGCTTGAAACAGTTGTATGATTCACCCGTTTTGATGTATTACAAAGGCAAAGCAGATTTGAATATTCAAAGAACGGTTGCAATTGTCGGAACTCGTCAATCAACTGAATACGGAAAACAGATTACTGAACACATTATTCAGGAATTAACTCAATATAATACGTTGATTATAAGTGGTTTAGCTTACGGAATTGATATTCTGGCTCATAAATCTTGTTTGAAAAATAACATTCCTACCATTGGTGTAATGGCGAGTGGCATTGATTTAATTTATCCCTATCAACACAAAAATACTTCAATTCAGATGCAAGAAATGGGAGGAATCTTGACAGAACAAACCTTTGGAATGCAACCCGACCCACGATTTTTTCCACAGAGAAATAGAATTATTGCAGGGATGGCAGATGTAACAATTGTGGTTGAAGCTGCCGTGAAAGGTGGAGCATTAATTACCGCAGAATATGCCAATAACTACCACAGAGACGTTTTTGCCGTGCCTGGGCAAATTGGAAAATCGTTTTCGGAAGGTTGTAATAAGATTATAAAAGAGAATAAAGCCCAAATTTTTACGAGTATTAAAGACGTAATTGAAGCGATGAATTGGGATGTGAAAGGGAATAATATTAATAAAAATCAAGCAACAGAAATAGATTTTTCAAACTTTACGGAAGAGGAAAGTGCAGTAATGTCATTGCTTCATAATAATCAAGAAATGCACATTGATGATTTGGCGTGGAAGGCACAAATTCACGTGGCAAAATTGTCTTCTCTCCTACTCAATCTTGAATTTCAAGGACATATTAAATCTTTGGTTGGGAAGAAATATCGGATTGGATGAACGGTTATCAGTAAACAAAAGTGCCGATTTAGAATTACTAATTCCAAATCGGCACTTTTATATTTGATAATTATCCATTGATAACTGTTTACTGATAACTGTTCACTATTCTTCACTCTTGCCCTTGCGAGCCTGCAAAAGACCATATTTAATCAATTCATTATTTTTCCAAATTACTTTTTCGGATTTCAATTTGGCTTTGTCTTCATCGCTAACAGTCTGTAAATCAGACAAATTGGGGCAACCAGCATCAACCCACGCCGTAAACCAAAAATCTGCCACGGTTTTTGAAGCATCCAACATTCTTTCGTTTACGGTGCTGCCCAATTTAACAGCATAAGCCTTTGCAAAATCTCCCGTGTAGTTTTTTCGCATCTGACCAAATCTTTCTGAACGCTTGAATTTTTTATCTTCGGTGAATCCTTCGGAAGCCAAAATTTCATCCGCCAAAACTTTTTCTAACATGACATTCGACTCTCTGATTTTTACCCAGATTACATCTAACGGCTCTTTCAAATATTTTGCTTTGTGGTTTTGATAAAGATTATAATTCTCAATATTCATCTCAGGAACCGTACTTTCCCAAAGTGAATGTAAGCCTCGCTGATTACTCAATTGACCATCGTAATTGATCGTTGTATGCAAAGGAACGTGAGCGTCCGCAATGTAATGACCCAAATCGGCTGAGTAATATAAGATGCTGTCTTTCAGTTTATTACGAAATGCATTTGTTAATTTGTTTTGCAATTTCATGATTTCCCACGGCACTGTTCCGTATTTTCGAAGGGTGTCAACTGAATACTTTTTCACGGCATCTTCCCAAGTTTTTGGCATAGAATTTAAGGGATTTTTTCCAAAAACAGGAGCATCAATGTCAATAAAATGTTTAGTTGCCTCACTTGGGTCGTCCTTACGTCTAACATCGGGGCGAACAGAATTATAGACCAAATAATCTACATTCTTAAAGAAAAAAATTTGAAGTTTTTTCGGCAGGGAATAAATAGCAATTTGATGAATTGTTTTATGAGCCAAAAAGCCCCAAGAACAACAACTTAAAACCACAATTAAAGTGGTAATCTTAAATAAAAAAGGATATTTCATACTGAAAAATGATTGCGGTATTGTTTGATTAAGGACTATGTTTGTTAATTATTCTTATCGTAAATAGTTGAAAATTAGAGTGTTAATTCAAAATAAAGTACATCCGAAAGTGGGTTATAAACGTAGGGTTCGGTTTTAATAAATCCTTTTGACTCATATAATTTTATTGCTTCTTTTAAGGAAGTAAGCGTATCTAACTTCATGCTTTTGTATCCCGCTTTTTTGGCAAAATCAATCAATTCTTCCACTAATTGTTTTCCCAAAGATTGCCTTCTTGCTTCGGGTCGAACATACAATCTTTTCATTTCGCAAATTCCTTCTCCGATGGGTTTTAAGGCAATACAACCCATGACTTGTTTTTCTTTTTTCGCTAAAATTATGCAACCCATTGGCGGTGCATAAACTTCATGCAAAGTTTGTAATTCTTTTTCAAAATCTTGAAAACACAAATCAACTTTTAAAAAATCTGCGTATTCAATAAAAATTTCTCTGACCTCTGAAATTTCTTTTAATGTGTATTTTACGTAGTGCAGTTGCATAATTTGAATAAAGTTTTTGAATAATCAAAGAAGAGAATAATCTATCAAAACATAGAATTACTTTTGGAAATGAAATTACAACAAATATTTCAAATCATCATTCAAGAGTTTTGAGTGTGTTCTATAAATTACACATAATTCGGAATTCCATCTTTTTAACCTAATTTTGCAAATTAAAAAACCTGTCAATCTGACAGAAAACAAGATATGGCAAAACTTTTGAACATCATAGAGAATTATAAAAATAAAGCGAAAAGTGCATTTAAAATGGAAAATAAAGACGAATTGCCAATTGACAGTGAAGAAGTAATGGAAAACACTGACATTGTTTCAGAGGATAATATTGAAACATTGATAGAAGAAGTACCAGAATTGACGGAGGCAGAAAAACTACAAACTGAGTTATACGAATTGAAAGACAAATATCTACGTCTTTATTCTGATTTTGATAATTTCAGAAAGCGTACTGCCAAAGAAAAATTGGAAATGATTCAGTCAGCATCTGAGCGTGTTATTGTGGATATTATTCCTGTGATTGATGACATCGAAAGAGCAACTACCAACGCCCAAGAAGGAGAAATTTCAGAAGGTATTCACTTAATTTTCAACAAGTTATTTAATACTTTGGCAGTAAAAGGTTTGAAACCAATGGATGCGAAAGGAGCAGTTTTTAGTGCTGATTTACACGAAGCAATTACCCAGTTCCCAGCCCCAACGGAGGATGATAAAGGTAAAGTTTTTGATGTAGTTGAAAAAGGATATTATTTAAACGATAAAGTAATTCGATTTGCAAAAGTCGTTGTAGCGAGTTAGTTATTGGAGATTAGGTAATTAGGGTTTGGGTAATTAGGGATTAAGTAATTTTAGCAATTAAATAAAATATTATTAAATTCTATTAACAAGTCCCCAATCACCCAATCTCCAGTCCTCAATCCCTAACCAAAAAATATGGCAAAAAGAGATTTTTACGAAGTTTTAGAGATTTCAAAATCGGCTTCGGAAGACGAAATAAAGAAAGCCTATCGCAAGATGGCAATAAAGTTTCACCCAGATAAAAACCCCGGTGATAAAGCCGCTGAGGATAAATTCAAAGAAGCTGCGGAAGCGTATGAAGTTCTGTCGGATGTGAAGAAAAAAGGTCAATACGACCGTTTTGGACACGCTGGTATGGGTGGAGCCGCAGGTGGCGGTGGTTATGGTGGTCAGGGAATGAATATGGAAGATATTTTCAGCCAATTTGGAAATATCTTTGGTGGTGGCGATGAAAGTCCTTTCGGCGGAATGTTTGGTGGTGGCGGAGGTCAGCAACAACGCAGAATGCGAAAAGGTACTGACCTCAGAATCAAACTGAAACTCAATTTGGAGGAAGTGGCGAATGGCGTTGAGAAAAAAATTAAAGTCAAACGTCATGTTACTTGTAAATCTTGTACGGGTAATGGTGCCAAAAACGGCACAGAACTATCCACTTGCCAAACTTGTGGTGGGGCAGGTCAAGTTCGCAGAGTTCAGCAAACAATGTTGGGGCAGATGGTTACAACTTCTCCGTGTCCAACTTGTAGTGGCGAAGGGAAACAAGTGAAAACTCGTTGCGATGTTTGTTTTGGCGAAGGTAGAGTTTTGGAAGAAGAAATCATCCCAATCAAAATTCCGGCGGGTGTTGCCGACAGTATGCAATTATCCATGTCGGGCAAAGGAAATGTTCCTCCACGGGGAGGCGTTGCGGGAGATTTATTGATAATTATTGAAGAAGAACCAGACGAAGTATTGCACAGAGACGGTGTGAACGTGATATTTGACCTTTATTTGAATTTTGCGGATGCAGCCTTAGGAACGTCCATTGAAGTGCCAACCATTGGTGGAAAAGCAAGAATCACGATTGAACCAGGCACTCAGGCAGGGAAAATTCTCCGTTTAAAAGGTAAAGGAATTAAGGAACTGAATGGTTATGGCGTTGGTGATGAATTGATTCACGTGAATTTATGGACTCCCAAAAATCTTACAAATGAAGAGACGGAGATGTTGGAAAAAATGCGGTCTTCGCCCAATTTTGAGCCAAAACCGAACAAAAGTGATAAAAATTTCTTTGAGAAAATGAAGGATTTTTTTAATTAGATATTTTAGAAAAGATTTTGAAATACCCTCAGATATTTAATTTGAGGGTATTTTTTATTATTTCTGGTTGTATAATGAAACTAAAATAATGAAATTACGTTATCCATTCGTTAAATAAATCATCCTAATTAAAATCTAAATTACAAAAATGAAAAAATTACTTTTTTTGGCAACTTTTGCCTTTTCTGCTTTCATTAGCAACGCTCAACATGACATGAGCAAAGAAAAAGCCACAATGCCTTCGCCTCCTGCAACAACTACGGCAATTGTGGCGAACAGTGCAAACTTGACAATTAATTATTCTCAACCAGCCGTTAAAGGTCGTAATGTATGGGCGGGGGATCTTGCTCCTTATGGAAAAGTATGGCGTACTGGTGCAAATGATGCAACAACTTTTGAAGTTAGTAAGGACGTAATGATTAACGGAAAAGCCTTAAAAGCGGGTAAATACGCTCTTTTTACAATTCCAGGTGAGAAAGAATGGACGATTATTTTCAACAAAACCGCTAAACAATGGGGTGGATATAGTTATAAGGAAGCTGATGATGCTTTGCGTGTAACGGCAAAATCAGAAGCCAACGCAATGACTGAAAGATTCACAATTAAAGCTGAAAACTCAGGAATGGTTATGATGATGTGGGATAAAGTGAAGGTTGGATTTACGGTGAAGTAGTATTTGAAATTTGAGTAAAAAGCCTTCAAGCAATTTGTTTGAAGGCTTTTTATTTGGAGATGATTTATTTAACGTCGAAATTTACTGAAAATAAAGCCATGAGAACATTCAATATCCCAAAACTTGAAAGAGTAATAAAACATTATAAGCTGAAAAGTAAGAAGCAAATTGACGGACTCATTGAGTTTTGCAGGGGTCAAAAAACGTTAAAAGAAGCCATTGAAGTGGCGGTAAAATCGGTTGATGAGAATAATAAAGTGCATTTCCATCAAAGGAGAGTGGAAAAACCTGAACTTAATAGTTTTTCTGAGAGAGTGATTTCCAGAGAAGCAGAAATAAATTCAGCGAAGACTTTTGATGAAATTTATGAGATAATAAATTCAGAAAAAAATGAATATATTACTGAATTAACGGTTTATGATGTCACTCAAAGAATTGCGGCTTTCAAGAATATTTATCCTGATAAAATTTACTTGCAAAGTGGAACACGAGTAGGGGCTGAGAATTTATTAGGAAGGTTAGGTGATGCTAAATTCCTCGTGCGAGAAGATTTACCAAGTCCATTTCAACGTCCAGATTTTACGTTGGCAGACATTGAGGAAATCCTTTTTCAGTATAAAGATGAATTTGAATATTGTGTGAGATAAGAAAAAACCCGTCAACATAATTGACGGGTTTTGACTTAATATTTAACCACTACTTAATTTTTTCGTTTGAGATTAACTCATACATTTCTCAAATATAAAAGTTAATTTGTTAAATGCCAAGCGGGTTATTATTTTACAAAACATTATTAACATTAGTAAATTCTAAGCCCCACGCATCTGAAACGCCCTGATAGACTATTTTTCCTTCAATAATGTTCAACCCCTTCGCCAATTCTTCACTATCTTGACAAGCCTTTTTCCAACCTTTATTCGCCAGTTGAATTGCATAAGGGAGTGTTGCATTTGTCAATGCCAAAGTCGAAGTATAAGGCACAGCACCGGGCATATTCGCCACACAGTAATGCACAATTCCATCAATTACAAAAGTTGGATTCTCGTGGGTCGTTGGCGTACAAGTTTCAATGCAACCACCTTGATCAACTGCCACATCAACCACAACCGTTCCTGGTCGCATATCTTTCAACATAGCTCTCGTAATCAAATGCGGTGCTTTTGCTCCTGGTATTAAAACTGCCCCCACAATCAAATCAGACACCTTTATGGCTTCACGAATATTATATTCATTTGACATAACGGTATCTACATTGGCTGGCATAACGTCTTCCAAGTAGCGTAATCTTGGTAAACTCACGTCCATAATTGTTACGTTTGCACCCAATCCCGCTGCCATTTTTGCCGCCTGTGTTCCCACTATTCCACCACCTAAAACCAACACATTAGCAGGTTTTACTCCCGCAACTCCACCCAATAAAATACCCCTTCCACCCATTGGTTTTTCCAAATATTTTGCTCCTTCTTGAATTGCCATACGACCTGCGACCTCAGACATTGGCACTAATAATGGCAAACTTCTGTCGGTTTTTTCAACGGTTTCATACGCTAAACAAATTGCTTTACGCTCAATCATGGCGTGTGTCAATGGTTCTGACGATGCAAAGTGAAAATAGGTAAATAGTAACTGATTTTCTTTAATCAACTGATATTCAGATGAAATTGGCTCCTTTACTTTACAAATCATTTCGGCAACGGCATAAGTTTCTTCGATTGTTGAAAGTATCTTTGCCCCAGCATTTGTGTATTCTTCGTCAGAAAAACCACTTCCAACACCTGCCTGTGTTTGAACATAAATGGTGTGACCATTTTTCTTGAATTCTGCAACTCCTGCGGGCGTTACAGCCACACGGTTTTCATTGTTTTTAATCTCTTTTGGAACACCAATTATCATGATTTTTCTGTTTATTGATTTTCAAAGTTAAAGTTTTCTTCTAACTCCTAAATCTTGTTGTAAATTAAGGGATTTACAAAATTAAGAAAACAGGAAATAGTTTTGCTTAAATCAGAATAATAAGAAAATAGCAAACTATTTTAGTATATTTGAAGAAAATTATACTAAATAATCAGTTAATTATAATTCTTAAAAGTAAATTTTTCTTATGACACTTGATGCCAACGATATTCGGATATTACAATTACTTCAAGAAAATGCTCAATTAACGTTAAAAGAGATTTCATCGAAAATTAATCTTTCGATGACTCCAACGCACGACCGAATCAAACGTTTGGAAAATGAAGGAGTTATTGAAAAATATGTGACGATTTTGAACAAGAAAATGTTGGGAAATCCGATGACGGTTTACTGTAATATCACTTTAGATAAACAGCAAAAAAATCACTTTGAAGAATTTGAGAAAGCAATAAAACAGTTTCCAGAGGTAATTGAATGTAGTGTTGTTTCTGGAAATTATGATTATTTATTGAAAGTAATCGCTAAAAATATGGAGGCTTATAATGATTTTTATCAAAAGAAACTGTCTGATTTACAGAGTGTTGCACATATTAGTAGTTCTTTTGTGATGTCAGAAGTAAAGAATACTACGGTGTTGCCTATTTAATTTCTGAAGCTAAAAAATCTCTCCATGCGTTGCTTCAATCACCAATCTCAAAAGTGGTTTAATTGCCTTCATTGTTCTCAAAGTAATTTCAGAAACTATTTCATTTCCAAACAACTTCTGTACGTTTCTGCCAACCCAAAGCCGTTTTTGAAATTGCTTTTTCCAATCTTTTTGGTACGTTTTTTCTACTAAATCCCTATCATTGAAATTTAGTAAAATGTTGTTAGACAGCAATTTAGCTCCATGAATTGCCATCGCCATGCCATTTCCGCAAAGTGGCGTAATTAATCCCGCAGAGTCACCCGCCATCAAAATATGATTTTCGATGGTTGTTTTTGGGGCGAAGGAAATTTCGTTGATAACTTCGGGTTTATCGTAAAGAAATTCTGAAGCATTAAAAATTTTCTGTAAATGTGGATTTTTCCAGAGAATATTTCTTTCCATTTCTTGAATGGTTACGTGTTTTCTTAGATTCTCTCGGGTTGTTAAATAGCACAAACAATATTTGTCATCCTCAATGGCAGAAATACCACAATATCCATCTTTAAAATTATGGAGGGCAATTAAATCTTTTGGAAAATCGGTTTTGATATGATATTTCACACCAATATAGGGACTTCGTTTATTAAAAAAATCTCTCTGTAAAGTAGAATCTAATTTAGTTCTTTTTCCATAAGTGCCAATTACGTATCTGCTTTCAAAAGTGTCAAAAGACGTTTTTACAGTAAATTTATCATCTTGGTAGTCTACACTTTCAACCGTATTTTCTAATAAAAATACAACACCAACCGACTTTCCTAAATAATATAGTTCTTCATCAATTTTATAGCGACTAATACCAAATCCACCTAAATCTAAATCAGTTTCCAAAACGCTGCCAGAGGGAGAAGTGAATTGAAATTTAGTAATTTCTTTAACGCCTAATTTGCTAAAATCTAATCCAATAGACTCCAAAAATGGACGAACTTCATTAGAAATATATTCTCCACATACCCGATGAAACGGATATCTTTTCTTTTCAATTAGTAAAACTTTTTTTCCACCTTTTGATAACTGGATGCTACTGACTAATCCAGCTAAACCTCCGCCAACAATGATAATATCATACATAATTTATATATTTAATAAAAATAATTAAATTTTAAACCAAAACCACATTGGAATCGCAAACTAACCTCCGAAAGTCATGGTATATCGTCGGAATTCTGACATTAGCCTACGTTTCTTCATTCATTGACCGTCAAATTCTTTCGCTTTTGGTTGAACCTATTAAACGGGATTTGCAGATTTCCGATACGCAAATTAGTCTTTTAATGGGACTTTCATTTGGAATTTTTTATACACTTTTGGGCATTCCAATTGCCCGTTTGGCAGATTTACAAAGTCGCAAACACATTGTGGCTTGGGGCATTGGTTTGTGGTCAATCATGACGGCAGTTTGTGGAACGGTTGGCAATTTTACCCAACTATTTCTTGCTCGTATGGGTGTTGGCGTTGGTGAAGCGGCATTGTCACCCGCAGCCTATTCCATGATTGCTGATTTATTCCCAAAAAGTAAACTGGCAATGGCAAATAGTGTTTATAATATGGGAATTTTCATTGGGTCGGGTTTGGCTTTTCTGATTGGTGGTTTAGTGGTAAATATTATCAAAGTGGAAGAGATTTGGTACATTCCAATAGTGGGAGCGGTTTTTCCGTGGCAGATGGTTTTTTTCTTTGTGGGACTACCAGGATTGCTGATTGTATTTCTCATTTCCAGAATAAAAGAGCCTGAACGTCAAGGAGTTGAGGGTGAAAAAGCTACCTTAAAACAAACTTGGCAATTCATTCTGAAAAATAGTAAAATGTATTTTAATATCAACCTCGGACTCGGCTTTATAACCTTAGTGAATTATGCAAATGCGGCATGGATTCCTTCATTTTTTGTGAGGACTTACGGTTGGACAGCCTCAAAAGCGGGAATGATTTTCGGGATTTCAGTGGTTATTTTTGGGACTTTGGGCTTGTGGTTTGGCGGTAAATTAGCGGATAATTTAACCAATAAAGGCTATCAAGATGGGCGAGTTAGAGCTTGTATTTATTTGATTGGAGCCTTTTTTGCGTCTTGTTGGGTTTTCCCAATTATGCCTTCGGGTGAGTGGGCGGCTTGGGCAATAATTCCAGTTGCTTTCTTCTCTTCTTCCCCATTCGGGGCAGGTACGGCTGCCATTGCGGGCGTAACGCCAAACCGAATGCGAGCAATGTCGTCGGCACTTTACTTGTTCATTGTCAACCTGTTGGGGTTAGTTTTTGGACCATTATCGGTGGCATTATTGACTGATAAATATTTTCAAGATACCAATATGATTCGTTATTCAATCTTAATTGTAATGGTTGTTGGGACATTTTTAGGTTTGATATTTATGTATTTATCTTTGAAACCTTACCGCAAAATGCTTGAATCTGAGTAATTTTGAAACAAAAACATGAATCCAACAATTATCTACCACATCGTTTTTCCTGAATGGTGGGAAAACTTTGCTAACAACGATTATTACGAATCTGAAACTCTATCGGAAGAAAAATTCATTCATTTATCAACTTTTGAGCAAGTTAATGGTACTTTGACAAACTATTTCAAAGGCTACGAGAGATTATTTTTATTACACATTGATGTTTCAAAATTGACTTCAAATCTCGTTTATGAAGATTTATTTGACATCGGAATTGTATTTCCACATTTATACGGACGTTTGAATAAAGAGGCAGTTTTACAAGTGCAGGAATTGCTGGTGGATGCGAATGGGGTTTTGAAGGTTTAAACTTTAAGTTCTGTCTAAAACTTCAAGCCATGTCATTGCTTCGTTGCACTCACAATGACATTACTCATAATTTTTTTCAAAAAAACCTAAACGCATCTAAAAGTGTTTAAAACTTGAAATATACAAAAAAACAAAATGCTTTACCCACAAAATATAGAAATAAAATTAGGTTTTGATAAAATTCGTGAACGACTTAATGAGCTATGTGTCAGTACATTAGGTCGTAATTTTGTTGAGAAAGTTCGCTTTTCGGATAATTATGACTTGATTCAAAAAATGATTCGTCAGGTGGACGAAATGAAAAATATTCTGCAATTTGAACCAACCGCTTTTCCCTCCCAAAATTATTTAGACGTTAATTATCAACTCTCAAAAGCCGCCATTGAAGGGGCTTTTTTGACCGAAGAAGAGTTTTTTAATGTCAAACTTTCTCTCAGAACTATCCAAGAATGCTTGCGGTTTTTTGATAAAAAAGAGCCAGAAGAATTTCCACAGCTACGAGAATTGGTTGGAACAGCTTTTTTAGAAAGAAACAAAAACGATGAAAATACAAAATATATTCAAGCACCGCAATTAGCGATTCGTTCATTGTTAGATTCATTGGATAAAATTATTGACGACCGTGGCAAATTAAAAGATAATGCCAGTTCGGAATTGCAGGCAATTCGTAAAAGGATGCAAAATCAAGAAAATGATTTACGAAAAACGTTAGACCGTATTCTGAAAAATGCCCGAGCAAATGGCTGGATTTCGGACGATTTTTCATTGACTCTTCGGGGTGGGAGAATGGTCATTCCGATTGCTGCCGAACATAAACGCAAAATAAAAGGCTTTGTTCACGATGAATCTGATACGGGTAAAACGGTGTTTCTGGAACCCACCGAAGCATTGGAAGCAAACAACGAAATTAGAGAATTAGAGTCGGCAGAGAAGCGTGAGATTGTCAGAATTTTGATGGAATTGACTAATCAAATGCGTCCGCACGTTCCCACTTTGCGTAAGGCTTACACGTTTTTAGGAATCATAGATTTTATTCGGGCAAAGGCACGTTTAGCAATCGAAGTAAATGGAATTGCTCCATTAAGCCTTAATAGTCAAGTAGTTGATTGGAAAAATGCGGTGCATCCATTGTTGTTTTTATCGTTTAAAAAACAAGGAAAAACGGTAAAACCTTTAACAATTGTACTTAATTCCGAAAATAGAATTCTGTTAGTTTCTGGACCAAATGCGGGCGGTAAATCTATCACTTTAAAAACGCTTGGTTTGCTACAATATATGTACCAATGTGGACTTTTAGTTCCGATGGCAGAGCATTCAACTATTGGAATATTTAGAAACGTTTTTATTGACATTGGGGATGAGCAAAGCCTTGAAAATGACCTCAGTACGTATTCTTCGCACTTAACGAATATGAAATATTTTCTGTTAAATTCCGATAGAAAAACGCTTTTTCTGATTGATGAATTTGGAACGGGAACGGAGCCAAGTTTGGGCGGTGCCATTGCGGAAAGTATTTTGGAAGATATTAATAAATCGGGAGCTTACGGAGCGATAAATACGCATTACACCAACTTGAAAACCTTTGCTGATAAAACCGATGGAATTACTAACGGAGCGATGCGATACGATGCTGAACATTTAGAACCGATGTATGAATTAGAAATTGGAAAGCCTGGAAGTTCGTTCGCCATTGAAATTGCTTACAAGATTGGTTTACCGAAAGCTATTATTGATAAATCAAAGCAAAAAATTGGTAATCAGCAAGTTAGCTTTGAGAAATTGCTGAAAGAATTGGAAATTGAGCGTAAAGTTTTTGCCGATAAAAATGTTGAAAATGCTACGAAGCAACGTAAACTTGACCAATTATTAGAACAATATACGTCCCTAAAAACCTTTTTGGATAATGAGAAAAAGACGATTCTAAATACCGCCAAATTACAGGCAAAAGAATTAGTTAAAAATGCCAATCAGAAAATTGAAGCTACCATAAAAGATATTCGTGAACAAGGGGCAGATAAATTAGCGACGAAGGAAATCAGACAAGAATTGCAAGACTTTCAAGATGGTTTGAAGGTTGAAAAATTGGTTGCAGATAAAATTATTAGTTCAGAAAAAAACGATTCAGAAAAAGAAATTATTGAAAAAGACGTTATTGAAGTAATTGAAGGTGAAATTACGATTGGCTCATTGGTCAGAATTAAGGGACAAGAAGCGTTGGGTGAAGTGATTGGGATGCGTGGAAAGGATGCGGAAGTGGCAATTGGAGAATTGAAAACAACCGTAAAGTTGAATCGTTTGGAGAAAATTTCTCGCAAAGAATTTAAGCAAAAATCCGCTCCTAAGTCAAAATTCGTGGGGGTGGATATGAACGATAAAATGATGAATTTTTCGTTCAATCTTGATTTACGGGGTAAACGTGGCGATGAGGCAATTATGGAAGTAGATAAATTTATGAACGATGCGTTGATGCTTGGACAAGATGAATTGAGGATTGTTCACGGCAAAGGAGATGGTATTTTGAGAACCTTAATTCGTAATCATTTGCGGGGTTACAAACAAGTGGCGAAAACCCAAGACGAACACGCTGACAGAGGTGGAGCGGGGGTTACGCTGGTGAGCATGAGGTAATAGTAGTTGTTAAGTTGTTGAATGATAAGTTGTCAAGTATTTACTCGCACAATTTTCTTCCTTTACTTAGCAACTCAAAACTTAAAATTTAATAACTTAATAATAATGTTTATAAAAAAATACTCCTTCCTATTTATTCTTTTTTTAATTACCAAAACGCTTTTTGCTCAGGATGATAAACGATATTTAGCCTTCTCATTGGTTAATCTTGAACATCGAAATCCACAACTTGCGGACATCAATAAGGCGGCTGATTTGGGCATGAACGCTTTTATTATCAGTATTCGTAAAGATGTGATTGTGGGTAAAAAAGTGAGTGCAACCAATCCGTGGAAACAGTACGACGACCAAATTGCTACTGCCCGAAGTCGAGGCATGAAAATCTGTTTTAGAATCGTTTTTGCCACTTGGTGTAACAACAAAACCGTTGGTGAGCCGCTTGATAACAACGTGCCAACTTGTAGCGGTTTTGATGCTTCCGAAAGAATGTTAGGCATTGATGCTAAGGGAGTTGCGAGAGTTCATCAGCAATCTTTCGGGTATAATGGTTGTGATGTTTTTGATGATTGTGGACAGATGATGACGACCAGTTTATCGTCGCCCAAAACCATTACAGAGATGCAAGATTTCACCAAGGATATTTTGCAGAGATACAAACCAGTCATTGATGCGGGAGACGTACTTTATTTCTCTGCCGTTATCACCCCTGAGCAAGAATTTGGTTTTCCTTTTTTCACGACAAAAGGTTTAGACGGTGTTTCAAACTCCCTTTTTGATTATTCCCAATCCATGATTACAGGATTTAGAGAATGGTTGAAAGTGAAATATACCAATGATATTACTAAATTGAAAACATCATGGGGAACGTATTCCAATGCTTTTTCTTCCTTCAATACACTCGAACCGCCAAAGCCAACGGGTGCTTATAATTGGACGGTTTTTTTATTGGGACAGGCTGGAAATGATTGGTACACTTACCGTCATGTGCTTTTGAAAGGCTATTCAACTGCTTTTTTAAAGACGATAAAGAATTTTGATGGTCGTTTAAAGGTAGTAAATGATTATGGTTCATTAAATGACCAACCTACTGTCCAAAGAGGGACTTTTGCTTTTAAAGACATTGGTGAAGGGACGGATGGCGTGAAAATGAACAGCAATCCTTATCAAGATCATCGTTTTATTATGGACGTTGCCCGAACAAATTTTCCTGATAAGTGGGTAATGATGGAAGTTGAATCATTCAGAGATAGAACTGATTTGCAAGAATTACACTTCACGGAGGCTTTTACGCACGGGGCAAAATTGGTCGGAGCATTTGCTTTTGATGTATTGGGAAATCAAGCACACCAAGATATGTTGAAGCGAATGACGGATAAATTCATCAAAGGAAATCAGCAAGTTGAGAAAATTGAAACTTGTGGAACAACGGTAAGTTCGGTCTATGAAATGTTGGAAGATGGAGGTTGTGCCTTCAAAAAAGCTGACCCCAATAGTGATTGTCGTTCGTATAAAGATTGGGCAAATCTCAAAAAAGTGAATGGCGATAAATCGATAAAAGTAATCTTGGATGAGAGTTTTATTACGGGTAAACCATTCAAATTATCTGCTTCTGAATTGTCGGCTTGTGGTTCAGTTATCAATTTCAAAGAAGTATATTCAGTTGATTGTCAGAAGGTTGGAAATAAGCTAAAGGCAAATTCAGACTTAAAAGGAATGATTGAAACTTCTTCGTGTGATAGAATTACGGGTTGGGCAATTAATACAAAAAATCTTGATGAAATTCAGTTAATTGATATTTATGCGGATAGCACAAAGATTGGAACTACCCAAGCAAACGTTGGAAATAGGGCTGATTTGGTAACAACTTTTAATAATCAAAAGGCAAATTTTAGAGGTTTTAGTTTTACACTGCCCGATTCGGCTTGGTATAAATCTGGTCAAGTAAAGCGAATCTATGCTCGTTTTGCCAATACAAATACCCTTTTAGAAGACAGTGGCGATTTAAAAGTTGTAGCTTGCGATAGTCGAGGTTCAGGAATTTGTGGAGAGAAATATCGGTTAATTATTTCGCCTGATTCATTGACAAATGTTTTGACCAGAGCCGTGGAATATAAAATTGCAGTTTCATCAAACACAAAATGGCAGATTACTAAAAATGTTAATTGGCTAAGTACCAGTGTAGATACGGGCAGTTACAATAATAGTCTTGTCCTAAAAATAACGGCAAATCCAGATACAGGCACTCGCAAAGGCAAAATAACTTTGACGGCGGGAAATTTAATTAAGAGCATAACCGTTGCTCAGAAAGGAGTAGGGCAACCTTACCTTACAGTATCTCCCGATTCTATTTCAACAATCTCATTCGTTGGAGCAGAATATCGTGTGGTGGTAGGTTCAAATGTAAAAATTAGTTTGTCAAAAAATGTTAATTGGATTGTCACAGACCAACTTTCAACGGTTGAAAATGGTTCTTTTGGGCTTAAAATTGAAGCCAATCCTGATACAGTCACTCGGAAAGGAAGACTGATATTAACGGGACAGGGGATTAGAAAGGTCTTTTATTTTACACAGAAAGGGAAAGGTCAGCCTTGTGTTGGCTGTAACGGTTCGCTTGATACTGACAAACCATCCAACGACCCGAACGATATTGCGGGACGAATTGCTCCCGCAACCAATCGAGGTTGGGTTGAGTCTGTTAGTTGTTGTAGTATCAAAGGTTGGGCTTTTGACACGCAGAATTATGACGAAACTTTGAACGTAGATATTTATTTAGATAAGCAAAAAATAGGATCAGCCGCTGCCAACTTGGGCTATCGTTCTGACTTAGCTTTTAATTATCAGAGCGACAAGCTATTGTATAAATCATTCTGTTTTCAAATACCAAAAAGTACGTTAGATTCTTTTAAAAATGGGAAAGATAAGCAATTATATGTTCGTTTTGGTGGTACAATTACAAAATTATTTTCGCCTGAACAAAGATATTTAAACTGTAAAAGTGGTCAGGCGTGTCCAGAAGGGCAGAATTGTGAGGAAGTGAGTTATCAAGATTATTTGGAAAATGTGTTTCCGAATCCAAGTAAGGATAAATATAATTTGTTGCTATATTCATTAAAAAAACAAACGGCAACGTTAAAATTAGTTGATACGCAGGGGTTACTTTTAAAGACTTTTCAATACGATGTCATTAATGGATTGAATAACATTGAATTGGATGCAACGGGTGTTAAAAATGGTGTTTTGTTGCTTTCAATTACGATGGAGAATGGGAATAGGTTGTTTAAACGGTTGGTTAAAATCGAATAGAAAAGGAGGAACGGAGACAGTAGAATAGGAGGAAAATAATCCCTTTTTTTCTTGTTTCCTTTCCTCCTTTTTCCTTTCCTCCCGTCAAAGAACATTTGAAGTTTGCTCCTTAATTTTCTCTAATTCATCTTTCATATTTACCACAATTCTCTGCAAAACAACATCATTTGCTTTTGAGCCGATGGTGTTAATTTCTCTACCAATTTCTTGTGAAAGGAAATTTAATTTTTTACCGTTTCCTTCTTTTAAAACGTCCTTAAAATAGTTTAAATGCGTTCTTAGGCGTACTTTTTCTTCTGAAATATCATATTTTTCGATGTAATAAATCAACTCTTGCTCAAAACGATTTTTGTCAAATTCTTCATCTCCCATCAATTCCATCACCGACTTTTTCAACCGTTCACGAACGGCAGGAATTCTGGTTTTATCTTGGGCTTCTGCCTCCGTTAAAAGCTCTCCAATTTTATCAATATACTCCACAAATTTATCAGAAACGATTGCTCCTTCTCTTAAACGAAACTTTGTACATTCCGCAATTGCATCCGTTACTGTTTTTAAAATTTGTTGCCATTCAGCCATTGCTTGCTCTTCTGAGGCTACTTCTGTATTGAAAGCGTTGGGTAAAGTCAAGGCAATTTTGAATAATTCAATCGGATCATTTCCGCCAAAACTTTCCGAAGATTCTTTCAAATCTTTCATGTAAGCATTCACTAAGGGGCGATTGATACTTGTGCCTGAACTGGCAACGTCGGAGTAATTTGTGGTAAGATTGAATTCAATTTTACCTCTTTCCAAAGCCTGAGTTAAGAGATTTCTGATTTCTATCTCTCTGAAAGACAGACTTTTAGGAATTCTACAATAAATGTCAGTAAATTTTGAGTTTAGAGATTTTACTTCGGCTGTAACGGTCAAACTGCTTGATTCTGAAACAGATTTACCAAAGCCTGTCATTGATTTTAACATTCGTTTTTTTGTTTTTGCAACCACATAGAGGGATAGGTTATATAGAAATTTTGTTCTACGACTTATACTTTAAACATGGAATTGTGAAAATTTTGAAATGAAAAATCAATCGCTAATTGGATTGATTTGATGCAAGTTACATAAAAAAGAGCTACAAAGTTGAAATTTAAGAATACTCATAATTCTCAAATTTCAACTTTGTAACTCCATGATTACGCTAATTTTAATCGTTAAATCATTCTAATTTTAATATTACGATACCAAACTTTATTCCCGTGGTCTTGCAAAACGATGTGTCCTTTTGTATACGTTCCCCACATTGGTTCGTCCTTAAATTTACTTTCTGCCACCGCTTTTAAGTATTGTCCACTGCCGATGGTATATTCAATGACATTTCTGCCATTCACAAATAATTTAACCAAACCGTTTTTTTGCATGATTTTAGCAGTATTCCACTGACCTTGTGGTTTCACATTTTCAGGTTCATATTTAAAAATATCGTAAAGATTTCCAGCACGATGTTTTTGAATTTTTCCATCATCGTGTTTTTCATTATCCAATACTTGAAATTCTGGACCAGTTCCCCATGAGTAAGGATGCTTTTTTGGGTCGTCTTCTTGGGCATTAAAAATAATTCCAGAATTTCCACCTTCCGAAATTTTCCAATCAATCGTAAACTCGTAGTTCTCATAAATATCGTTCGTCGTGATTTCTCCGCCTCCTTTAGCCATCCAACCTTCTTTAAAAGTATCATCTAACATGATAGAATTATCCGAAACTTGCCATGCACCAGCTAAATCTGTTTTGTAGAAATTACGCCATCCTTTCATGGTTTTTCCATCAAAAAGAAGTTTCCAACCCATCTTTTTTTCTTTAGGAGTAAGGGTATTTACTTTCTGTGCAACGACAGAAAATGAGGCTAATAATAGAATAATTACAGTAACTTTTTTCATTGGTTTTGCGATTTTATTATTCGTGATTTAACGTAGGCTGGGTTTGACTCACAGTGAAACTGCCACAGTGGAACTGCCAGCCTGTGTTCTTTATTTGAAAACTACTCCATCTTTCATCACAAAAGATACTTTTCTCATTACTTTAATATCTTGCAAAGGATTTCCATCCGTGGCAACGATATCCGCAAATTTACCAACTTCAATCGTTCCTAACTCTTTTTGATTACCCATAATCTCAGCTGGGATGATTGTAGCGGCTTTTATCGCTTCCATAGCCGGCATTCCTGCCTCCACCATATACTGAAATTCGTAGGCATTATATCCATGAATCGAAACGCCTGAATCCGTACCAAATGCAATTTTAACGCCCGCTTTATACGCTTTCGCAAAAGTTGCTTGAATAATTGGACCCGTTTCCAAGGCTTTCGGAACGACCAATGGATGATAGTATCCTGGAATCTTGGCTGAATCGGCAACGGTCTTTCCTGCAATGATGGTGGGTACTAAATACGTACCATATTTTTTCATTAAATCAATGCCTTCATCATCCAAAAATGTCCCATGTTCAATGGTTGTAACGCCTCCTCGAACGGCTCTTTTAATGCCTTCCGCCCCGTGTGCATGGGCAGCAACGTGAAAGCCATAATCTTTGGCAGTTTCAACGATTGCTCTGATTTCTTCTTCGGTAAATTGAGGAGCTTTACCATTTTTTGCAATACTTAAAACGCCACCCGTTGCCGTGATTTTTATACAATCTGAACCTTCTTTATAACGTTGACGAACCGCCTGACGACATTCATCTATACCATTAACAACGCCCGTAAGATACTGATTATCAAGCGTATAATTATTAGAAAGTCCATTTGAAGGGTCACCGTGTCCGCCTGTTGTGGCAATGGTTCTGCCCGAAGTGAAAATTCTGGGACCGATTACTGTTCCTTTATTAATGGCATTTCTCAACGCAATATTTACGCCCGAACCCCCCATGTCACGTACACCCGTGAAACCTGCCATCAAGGTTGTTTTTGCATATTTTGCTGCATCAAACGCAACATCGGCTTGGTTTTGCTGATAACGTTTCATTTCGCCACCTTTACTGGTTTCGTTTTCTAAATGCACGTGCACGTCCACGAGTCCAGGCATGACAGTTTGCAATTTTAAATCAATGACCTTATCGGTCCCAGAAGGAGCGGAAAAGCCTTTTTGAATGGCAATAATTTTCTTGCCTTCAACAACGATAGTCATTTGAGATTGGGATTCATTTTTTACGGCATCAATCAGGTTTCCACAGTGAATTAAGGTTTTTTGAGCGAATGAAGTTGTGGCTAAAAAGCATACGCTCGCAAAAGTAAGTAGTTGTTTTTTCATTTATTGATTTTTGGAAAGGTACTTGTTTACGTAAAAATAGAAAAAGGTCAGTGAAGTCCTGACCTTTTCTCATATTTTTTATAATTATTCACACATTTGATTTTTCAAAACGCCTTTGCAATAAAGAAATAGATGTTTTATTGTCCATTCCCGAAGCCATAATCCATGCTAAGATTCACGTTTTCTGTACGATTTACGTTGAAACGTAGACCTCCTCCAAAACTTGGTATTACATTTTTTAGTTCAAAATTACCCATCGTATCTGAGATTCCACCTGCCCCCACAAAACCCACAATTCCCCATCTTTTTAACACTTGCAAACGGTATTCTGTCTGAAAAGCCAAGAGATTTTATCTCTATAACTCCCCATAAAATAGCCACGCATAATCATATCACCGTCTATTTGAGCTAACTCATTGAATGGAATATCGCCTACAGAAAGGAAACCATAGCCTTGAAATGCCAAAATATCTTCTCTTCTTTGAGAGGGTTTAAAATAGTATCTCGTATCAAATTGCCAACGGTTAAAAGTATGTGAACTGCCCGTAATGTTCCCATTTTGGAATTAAAAAATCGTGCAGAATCCTGATTGTCAGTGGCTTGTGACTTAAATAGATGGGTAAATAGTAATGTTGATAGGTATATTTTTTTCATAAATTTAAACCAATGCGAACCGTGATTTTTTTAAATCTATCGTTCTTGAACCTGATTTATCATTTAATCCATAACGATTTACTTATGGATATTATAAGGCAAAAAATCATCAATATTGGTTCCATAGCGATGTAAATCACGAATAATAGTTGAACTGATTGGGGCTAAATGCGGGGCGGTAATTAAGAAAACAGTCTCCAAATTCTCAACTAAATATCTATTTACCTGTGCAATTGAATTTTCATATTCAAAATCGGTAGTATTTCTGAGTCCTCTGATTAGAAATTCTGCTCCCATATCTTTGGCAACATTGGCGGTTAAATCATTGTATGACACCACTCTAACTGCTTTTCCGTCAAAAGTTTCTTCAATCCAATTTATCATTTTTTCAATTGTAAAATATCTTGCTTTATTGGCATTGTGTCCAATTCCGATAATTACCTCATCAAAAAGTGTCAATCCACGCAATACAATATCTTCGTGACCTTTGGTGAAAGGATCAAATGAGCCAGGAAAGAAGGCAATTTTTTTCATAAACTTATTTTAACGTTCGGTAAATATTGGCTAAGTAATTCAAAATCTTCTGACTGTTCGATGATATTTCCGTTTACTCTCAAAATGATTTTATCGGGTTCAATTTCTAACTCATTCATTGTGAAAAGTACATAATAAACTAAATCCTGCGGGGTTTTATAAGCAAAACGATTACAGAATTTCAACGTTCCATTGGCAGTAATGACCATCGTAAAGTGCTGATTTCCAAAATGCAAAAAGGCGGTTTGTGCCTTACTGGTGGAAAGTCCAAATTCAATCAATTGACTGGTTTTATGCTTAAAAAATATATCTACCAACGGATAATTATCTGAGAGCCAATTATATAAAGCACGGTCTGAACTATATACGTTTACAATTCCTAAATCTTCGTGCGTGTAGATATGTACTTCCTCAGAATCCGTAAGTTGTTGCCCTTTCACTAATTGCAAATAACGATTAGTGTACTCTTTTTTAAATAAATCAGTTGGAATTAAGGTAAACGACTGATTATCAATAATTATCTCAACAGATTTCCACTTTAACGACTTCAAAAAATCGTGCGTTTCGTAAATTGACGATAAATAATCAGTAATAACAACGGTTTCTTTTTGGGTTGGGAATTCGTATTTTTCTGTAATAATCACCTCGTTATCAAGTGGTTCGATAATTTTGCAAGAAAAAGAAGATTCAGAGATTTCGCAAGAAAGTGTATATTGATTCAATTTTTCAATATCAAATCGAGGGCTTTCAGTTTTTGCGGAAGGTTGTATATGTAAAATAGCTGTCGGCAAAGGAATGCGGATTTATTGAGGTGCAAATTACGGATAATTCTTGGGGAAAAGCAAAAACTCCCTGCCAGAACAAATCCAACAAGGAGTTTTACAATCAACTAATTTCTAATAACGATACAAATCCGACTTAAAAGGTCCCTCAACCTTCACGCCGATGTAATCCGCTTGATCGTTTTCCAAGGTTTCCAACGTAACGCCGATATGAC
>JAYVRF010000019.1:0-11268 GCA_043756925.1 Arcicella sp.
TTGCGTTGAATCGCTTTCAACGCAATAACCTCAGTGAACGTCCTGTCTATTGGGACACCCGCACAACTGGGCAACAGTAAGATTGATGTAAAGATTAAATAATTTTAAGTATAAAAAAGTCGACGAATATAATAATTCATCGACTTTTTTTGTATATTCCAAGATGAAACCAGACTATATCATCATAGGTGCGGGTTCAGCTGGTTGTGTGCTGGCTAACCGCCTTTCTCAAAATCCCACTATCAACGTTCTTCTCATTGAAGCAGGTGGAAAAGACAAAAATATAAACATCCACATTCCTGCGGCATACTCTAAGTTAAATTATGACAAAACCTTGAATTGGGATTTTTTTACTGAACCCCAAAAGCACGTCTTGAACCGTAGAATGTATCAACCCCGTGGTAAAACTTTGGGTGGCAGTAGTTCCATAAATTGCATGGCTTATATTCGTGGAAATAAAGAAGATTATAACGATTGGGAACGTTGGGGAAATAAAGGTTGGGGGTATGATTCAATGTTACCGTATTTCAAAAAATCGGAGAATAATGAGCAATACGAAAATGATTTTCATAATCGTGGAGGATTATTAAATATTACTCGAAATCGAAACATTACGCCCTTAGCCGAAGCATTCGTAAAAGGCAATATTGAATGTGGAATACCTGAAAATCAGGATTTTAACGGATTAAATCAAGAAGGTGCTGGTAAATTTCAGTTTACGATTAAAGATGCTAAAAGACATTCTACGGCTTCGGCTTTTTTAGTACCTGCCTTATCTCGACCAAATTTAAAGGTCTTGACGAATTCCTTAACCAAGCAATTATTAATTGAAAATGACCGAGTCATTGGCGTGGAATTTATCAAAGATTCTTCGGGAAATACGGAGAAAGTTTATGCCGAAAAAGAAGTAATTGTATCGGCAGGAGCCTTCCAAAGTCCACAGATTTTGATGCTTTCGGGCATTGGAGATGCGGATTATTTGAAAGGTTTTGGGATTGAATCAAAATTAGACTTAAAAGGGGTTGGGAAGAATCTCTCCGACCATCTTTTTGTGAACATGAACGTGTTTTGTAATCAACGATTAACTTATAATAATGCCGAGCGTTTCCCTTGGGTTTTGGGAAATGCCTTTAAATATTTCGTTCAGAAACAAGGACCATTAACTTCAAGTCCATTGGAGGCTTGTTCATTCTTTAAAACCCTGCCCAATCTCGACCGCCCCGATATGCAATTTCACTTTGCACCAGTCATGGGGGAGGATATTCACGATTTAGCTAATCTGCCTCAAACGGAAGGATTCACAATTTTACCAACGATTATTAACCCAAAAAGTCGTGGGTATGTCGGCTTACATTCCAACAAAGCCACTGATGCCCCGCTGATTGACCCACAATATTTTTCGGATGCCAACGGTGAAGATTTAGCAACGATGTTAAGGGGCGTAAAAAAAGCAAAAGAGGTGCTTTTATCGAATGCTTTTTCCACTTTCAGAACTGAAAATGAATTGAATTTCCCAAGAAATGCCAATTCGGATGAGGAGTTAATTCAGCATATTTTAAGAAGTTGTGAAACGGTTTATCACCCTTGCGGAACGTGCAAAATGGGCGTGGATGAAATGGCAGTGGTTTCGCCTGAGTCCTTGAAAGTCAGAGGCTTATCTGGTTTGAGAGTGGTGGACGCTTCAATTATTCCCGTAGTAATTTCTGGAAACACCAATGCACCAACGATTGCGGTGGCGGAGAAAGCGGCAGATTTGATATTAAATTCATGAAAATATGAAGGCTTATCATTCATAGATTTGTGAACAGAACAAACTTCTCGTAAATTTGAACAAAATATTAATAAAACAAACAAAAATGAAAAAATTATTCCTTGCCCTTTTAACTGGCATTTCGCTTTCGGCAACTGCCCAAATTCGCTTACCACAACCAAGTCCAGCGGCATCGGTTTCGCAAGTAGTGGGAACTACTGATATCTCGGTAAAATATTCTCGTCCATTATTAAGAGGACGTAATGTTTATGGAGGCGTTGTGGCGTATGACAAAGTTTGGAGAACGGGTGCAAATGGCACAAACCAAATCACTATTTCCAATGATATTATGGTGGCTGGACAGAAATTGGCGGCTGGTACTTATTCAATCTTTTCAATTCCAACGACGGGAGATTGGACATTGATTTTTAACAAAGACTTGACTGCTCAAGAAGCAACTTATTCACAAGAGAAAGATGTTTTGCGTGTGAACGTAAAGTCTGTAACCGTAGCAAAAACGGAAGCCTTCACCATTGATTTCTCGGGACTTTCAGATAGCACTGCCGACATGAATATTACGTGGTCGGATAAAAAAGTTATTGCCCCAATCACGATTGAAACTTCCAAAATGGTTGAAGCCGCTATCACAAAAGCATCAAACGACAATGCAGGTATGATGCGTACAGCGGCAGATTATTTATCTGGAAAAGGTAAATTAGACCAAGCCTTGAAATTAGTAAATATCTCAATTGCAGGAGCTGAAAATTTCAGAAATGTATGGTCTAAGGCACAAATTGTGGGCAAGTTAGGTAATTATGCGGAGGCTTTGTCCTTAGCACAAAAAGCACTTGCATTAGGTGGTTCTGACCCAGGTTTTGTAGGAATGAAAAATGCCGTAGAAAAAGGAATTGCTGATTATACGGCAAAATTGCCAGTGGCAATGCCTGCAAACCCTTCGAAGAAGAAGAAGTAAGAATGAATAATGAAAAAAATCCCTCACCAGAAGAATGTTTTGGTGAGGGATTTTTTTGCAATTCATAAAATTGAAGCAAGATGTGGAATAGAATTTGAAAGAAAGTAAATCAATGACGGCTTTTTTGTAGTTTTATGTTTCAGAATCATTATTTTTACAAAAGATATAAAATACTAAAATCGTGGACATATAATATCTTTCTGACGAACAAGGACGACATACTGCCGTTCAAATTCCTATTAATGAGTGGAATAAACTTACAGAAAAAAATGAGGTTTTAGAAACTATGAAAATGAAAAAAGACTCTCTGATTTCTTTGGAACGCTGAATATTGATGAAGGAGAAAATGCAGAAATATCTAATTAAAAGGCGTGATGATAAGAAACCATCTGATTTTCGTGGGGCTATTGCTAAAAAAACAGCTAATCAATTATTACAATACGTTAAACAAACTCGCTGGAAATAATCATAAATCAAACTCAGCAAGTTGTTAAAAATATATGCAATTCCTATTTCCAACCTTCCTTTGGGGACTTTTGGCAAGTTCAATCCCCGTGATAATTCACCTGTTCAACTTCCGTAGAACTAAAAAAGTGTTGTTTACCAATGTCGCTTTTCTTAAAGCCGTCAATACTACTACGTCCTCTTTTCGCCGACTCAAACATCTCTTGATTATGGCGGCTCGAATGGCGTTTATTGCGGCTTTGGTTTTGGCTTTTGCCCAACCTTTTTTGCCTTCCAAATCGGGAAAGGGCGTGAAAGCGGGTGGCGTGGCGAGTGTCTACATTGATAATTCGCTTTCAATGCAAAACGAATTAGACAAAAAAACGTACTTGGATAAAGCCATCGGAAAGGTTGAAGAATTATTGACAGCTTTTCCACAAGGTTCTCAATTACAGTTAGTTACCAACGATTTTTCTTCGGATGAACACAGCGTTGGTAATACCCAAACCATTAAAGATCGCACTACAACCGTAAAGTTTACGCACACACCTCGAACTTTTGATAACATTTTGAAGCGTCAAGCAAGTTTGGCTTCTAAACATAATTCACAGGGAGGCAATCAATATTTATGGTTTTCGGATTTTCAAAAATCTACTTCGGGCGATTTATCTAAACTCAAATTAGACTCCACTTCAAGGCTTTTTGTGGTTCCCGTACAAGCGAAGGCATTGCAAAATGTATTCGTGGATTCGGTGTGGATGAATACGCCTTTTGTGCGTGAAATGTCCGCTAATCAATTGACCATCAAGTTGTTCAATACGGGAGAACGTGCCGTTGAAAATTTGCAAGTAAAACTTTTTGTGGACGATACCCAAGTTTCATCCACCATCGCCAGCATTCAAGCAAAGTCCTCAACGGTGGCAAATTTCTCATTTACCGTTAAAAATAAAGGCTTCAAAAAAGCAAGAATTTCCTTTGACGATACGCCAATTACGTTTGATAACGATTATTATTTTGTATTAAATGCCGCTCCAACCATCAAAGTTTTGCACCTCTTCGGACAGGCTACCGCAGGGCGATATGTGCCTACGGTTTTTGACAATGACAGTGTTTTTGCGTTCAGAAGTTTCTCAGTATCCAACGTTGATATTGGGCAATTTAAAACATCAAATTTAGTGGTGTTGGAAGGCGTACAAAACATTGATGGCAGTATCAAAACGGCATTACAAGATTTTATTCGTGCGGGAGGAAGTTTGTTTGTAATTCCTTCGCAATCACCTGATATTCAAAGTTATAGTAATTTTTTAGGCGTATTTAATATCAGAGGGATTCAATCGAAAGTAGTTACACAAGCAGATTTTACGCCATTAGCTGAACCCGTGAAAACCTCTCCATTTTTTATTGATATTTTTGATAATTCTACCCAAAAAGAATTACTCCAAATGCCTAATCAAGGCGGTGTTTTGACGTGGCAAGCAATGGGTGATAAATTATTAAGTTTCAGAAATAATCAACCATTTTTGACCGTTTCAAATGCTGGGAAAGGAAAGGTGTATTTAACGGCTTCACCATTGGATGCTACTTTTGGGGATTTTGCCCGAAACGCCCTTTTCGTACCCATCATGTATAAAATTGCGGCAATGAGTGTACGACAAGAACTGATGGCGTATTCATTTGGACAAAATACGTTTACGGTGGAGGTAAATGACATTCCAAAAACGGCAAGTTTCAAATTACGAAAAGGAAAATTAGAGATTATTCCTGTACAGAGTTTGAGTGGAAAGCAATTAACAATTGAACTGCCCAAAGCAAATCAATTAGCCGATAATCAATCTATTGAATCAGGTTATTATGAATTGGTTTTGAAAGGGAAAGTGGAAAGATTAGTCGCCTTCAATCACGATAATAAAGAATCAATAATGGACTTTTATAGCGTTGATGAATTAAAAAGTATCTTTAACGGAAATAAAAACGTACAGATTTTTGATAAAATAGATGATGCTGATTTCGTTAAAACCTTCAAAGACCAAAACTTTGGCGTGGCACTGTGGAAATATTTTTTGATTGCTGCTTTGGTGTTTTTGGCGATTGAGATTTTGTTGGTGAGGTTGATGAAGTAAAAATTAGTCAAAATTGTATAAACGATCCTGTCTAAATTCGGATTGCGAAACGCCGCACCGTGTCGGATTTGTGGATTTCTTGGATTAGAATTCGACATACAATCCTAAAAATCCTTTAATCCTACACGGTGCGACGTTTCGCAATCCCAGTTCAAACAATTGATTTGTGTACATAAAAAATGCCCTTTCAAGAACTTGAAGGGGTATTTTTTGTATTCATACTATTTTTAGAAAAGGTTAATGTGAATAGCTTTTTGCTTGAAAGACATCAAACAAACTATGTTGTAATTAAGTAAATAATTTCCGATTGATTGCAAATGTCAGAAAAAATTAATGGAGAAGGGGAAGAATGGAAACAGGAGGAACGAGGTTTGTTACTTGTACATTTTACATTTTTTCATTGCATAAAAAGAATTTTAGGGTATATTTATGGAATAAGTGCGTGTTATGAAACAGTTTATATTTGGATTAAGCATAATTTTCTGATTAGCAAGGGATTATAATACTAAAATCTAAACACTAAAAACCAACACGCACTACCAATCAAGCATTCTAAAACATAAACCTATGCTTAGTCGAGTTGCCAATTCCATTTATTGGATGAATCGGTACATTGAACGTGCCGATAATTACGCCCGTTTTATTTCGGTAAATTTCAATCTTGCCTTAGATTTACCGCCTAACGTTCCTGAACAATGGAAGCCACTTATTGTTGCCACGGCAGATAATTTCATTTTTGAGAAATGTTATGAAGCTCCAACTCGTGAGAATGTCCTCTATTTTATGACTTTTGATAGTCGAAATCCTAATTCGATTTTGTCGTGTTTGTACGAAGCCCGTGAGAACGCCCGCACAATCCGTGAGAGTATTTCTCGGGAGATGTGGGAATATGTTAATCAGATTTATTGGACGGTTAAGGAGGCAGATTTTGACAGTAAATCGTGGGAATTGGCTCGTTATCAAGGGTTTTTGGATAATATTAAATCGGGAAGTCAATTGTTTTATGGCATCGTGGATTCAACCATTACCCGAGGCGAAGCATGGCATTTTGGACGTTTGGGAAGGCTTTTGGAACGGGCTGATAAGACGACAAGATTTTTGGATGTGAAATATTTTACGCTTTTACCTGAAATTGATGCGGTTGGTTCGCCTTTGGATTTATTGCTTTGGTCGGCGGTTTTGAAGTCGGTTAGTGCCTACAATATGTTCCGTCAGCAATATCAGATTGTTAATTCAACGGCCATTACTAATTTTCTGTTGTTGGATAAAAAATTTCCTCGTTCGGTGATGTATTGCATTCGTCAGGCGGAATTATCTTTGTATGAAATATCTGGAACTGCTATTACAAATTCCTATTCAAATCCTGCGGAAAAGGCTTTGAGTAAGTTGCGTTCAGAGGTGGAATTTTCGGAAGTAAAAGAAATATTTGAGTTAGGTTTACATCAATATTTAGATGAATTTCAACAGAAAAATAATGGGGTAGGAGCAGCAATTTTCAAAACTTATTTCGATTTAAAACCAGTTATTCAAGAACAATCACAAAATGTTGCGGTGAATCAGTGAGGAGTGGTTAAATTTGTAATTATTTCACATAAAATACCGTAGCTCGAAGCGACCGTAGCACTTCGAGGCTCTGACACGGTTCTCGAAGTGCTACCGTATCAACCACAAAAATATAATGACATATTGCTTAGGAATTAAAGTAAGAAACGGACTCGTAGCCATTGCCGACAACAGAATCACCGCAGGTACGGAAGTTTATTCAAATAAAAAAGTTTCGACTCATCAAATTGGGAATCATTCATTGTTTATTATGACGGCGGGTTTGCGGTCAATCAGAGATAAATCCATCATTTATTTCAATCAAATGACGAAGGAAAAAGGCTTTAAATTTGATTATATGTTTGAAGCCGTTAATGCCTTCGCCGAGATGATTAGAAAGGTTGCCGATGAAGATAAAGCAAATTTAAAAGAAGAAGGATATAAGTTCAATTTGCATTCAATCGTGGGTGGACAAATGGAAAAAGATGACGAACACAGATTGTTTTTAGTTTTCCCAGAAGGCAATTGGATTGAGATAAACGAGGGTTTGAAATATCAAATTATCGGTAATTCAAATTATGGTAAACCGCTGTTAAACAGAACTTTAACGTATGAAACTTCCATTGAAGATGCTTTGAAATTAGGGTTTTTATCGTTTGATGCCACCCAGGTAAGTGCCAGTGATGTTGATTATCCGATTGATGTGGTGGTATATCATAAAAACAGTTTTCAACTTATCGAACATCGCTTAGAAAAAGGACAAATGGCAGACGTTTCTAAACAATGGAACGCTCTTTTGCAGACCTCGGTGAATAGTTTGCAGAGTGAGTGGGTTAGTGATGTATTAAAATTATAGGTTTTAGGTTTTAGGTGTCAAGTAGTAGATATTTACACAGAAAACTGAAAGCCCAATTTCTAAATCCTAACCGTGCGACGGTCGCCCCTAAAACCAATAAAAAATGACTATAAAAATAGAACATGAACTTCTTTACAGCTACACAGATGCGGTTTATTTAGAGCCGCATTATTTGTATTTGCAACCTAAAAGGAGTTCCCTTTTGTCCCTACAATTATACGAACTTGATGTTAGTCCGCAACCTGATATTGTAGCAAAAAACCTTGATGCGACTGATAATACTCAACAAATCTTGTTTTTCAGTAAGCCCACAATGCAATTGCATATCAAGGCAATATCCGTGGTGGAAACTACGGAATTTAATCCATTGTCGTTTGTTTATCATCCTTTTCAGAATAGTCAATTACCGATAACTTACAGCGAACAATTACAGCAAACACTTTCGCATTACTTGGTAAAAAGGGACGTAACAACCCTCATTGACCAAACTGCCCGACAAATTGCTGGAAACGTTAATTGGAATACGACCTCATTTTTAACCGAACTCAATAAATTTATAAACACTTTTGCCTACGAAGTCAGAGAAGATGGACAGCCAAATTCGCCCGAAACCACTTTATTGACTCAAAAAGGTTCATGTCGTGATTATTCGGTTTTGTTTATGGCGATGTGCCGAGTAATGGGAATTGCAGCTCGCTTTGTGAGTGGTTATCATTACGGTGATCCCGAACAAGAACAGTATTTACACGCATGGGTAGAGGTATATCTCCCAGGCGGAGGTTGGCGTGGATTCGACCCAACGCAAAACTGTTTGGTTTCTGGAAAACACATTCCACTGGGTGCATCGGCAATTTCTGCGGCGGTTACACCTGTGTATGGAACGTATCGTGGGAGTGCGAAGGGGAGTTTTACAGCGAAGGTTAGGTTGGTAGAAATGTAATTCTACATCAACTTCTTCAAGGTTTCAAGATTAATCTTTTCATCAAAAATTGATTGAATCGGAATTTAAAAATCATTCAATACGAAACTTTTGATAATTCCTTCCGAGGATTTCAGTAACAATTCATATTCCCCATCTTCTAAATGATATTGTTCAACAGTTTGATGGTCGGGGTTGATAATCCAATATTCTTCGATATGGTGAGCCTTATAATTTTGAAATTTTACGCCTCTATCACGTTTTTGTGCCTTCTGATAATATTTTAATAATAAAATCTGGTGTTGGGAAAAGCGTTTGTTTTTCTGTGAAAATACCCAATTTTTCTTTTTTGAAAAAACAAATATCTGGTTCATAATCATTGCGAGTGAGCGTAATCATGATTTTTTCAATACCCACAAAGCCTAATTGATGAATGTCAACATAAATACTCATTAAGCGGGATAACAAAACAGTGGCAGAATTGTGTCTTTTCATCACGGGCGAGTGAACGATAATTTCACCATTAATAAATTCTACTTTTTCTTGCTCCGTGATATCTTTGTAGAAAGCAATTCTACGGGCTTTTTCATGGTCAAAAGCAATGTGTGCTTCTTGAATAAGAAAGTAGGCATCTGGCTCTTTTAATATTTCAGAAATAAGTCCATTGCTCATTATTTTTTGTTTGGACATTCAAATATATAAAAAAGAGATTTTAATTATTACATTTTGTAATTTTGAATCATTGAACAAGAAATACAGAAATCCATGATATATTTAAACGGAGAAATCCTCCCCGCAGAAAAAGCCCAACTCCACGTTTCAGACCTTGGTTTATTGAGGGGTTATGGCATTTTCGACTTCTTTCGTGCCATTGATGGGCAACCCGTTTTCATCGAAGACCATTTGGATAGATTCGAGAATTCTGCTAAATTAATGCACCTCCCCATTCCTGAATCAAGGGATAGATTACGAGAAATTATCCTCGAAATCATCCGTTTAAACCCTCACAAACTTTTGGGCGTGAAGATGATAATGACGGGTGGATATTCGGAAGATGGTTATACGCCTTCGCCAAAATCAAACTTAATCGTGATGGGAAAACCCTTTGAATTCAAACCCGCTGATGTTGGCTTAAAATTGATGAGTATGGAATATCGAAGGGAGATTCCAGAGATAAAAACGTTGAATTATATCGTTCCAATCCGTGCCATCCAACAAATGAAAACCGTTGGGGCGGATGATGTGTTGTATCAACAAAACGGCAAAATTTCGGAGTCCTCACGCAGCAATATTTTTATCGTAAAAGATGAAAAAATTATTACGCCTTTGGATGGTGCTTTATTTGGCGTCACGAGAAAGCACATCTTAAATTTTGCAAAAAATCATTTTGAGGTGGAAGAAAGAGACGTTTCAACGCAGGAATTTTTTGAAGCGGATGAGGTTTTTACCACGGGAAGTACCAAACGAATAACTGCCATCATAGAAACTGATAATCAAGTATTTAGCAATGGGAAGGTGGGGGATATTACGAAGAAATTACAAGGGTTGCTCTTGGAAGATGAAAAGAGATAATGAAAAATTTTTGGTTTAAATTTTGTGAACATATTAAAAAAATATACTTTTGATTTTGGGTATATATTTATACTCAATATTCTCTTAATTTATTTACAAACAACTAAACAAAACCGTCTTACAATTATGGGTTTAATGTCATTTTTTAAAGGTGTCGGAGAAAAAATCTTCGGCGGAAATAAAGAGGTTGATCCTGCAACAGCAGCAACCGTAGAACCGTTGAGAGCAAGTGCTTTATTGGCTCACATAAAGAGTTTGGGCTTGGCTTACAACTCATTAACCGTAAAAACTGCGGGTGATACCGTGATTTTGGAAGGGGAAGTTGTCAAACAAGAAGATGCTGAGAAATTGGCTTTGGCGGTTGGAAATGTTGAAGGCGTAAAAGTGGTTGATAATCAATTGGACGTTGCTGAACCAGCCGAAGAAGCAAAATATCACGAAGTTGTTTCGGGGGATACTCTATCGAAAATTGCCAAAGAATATTACGGTGATATGATGAAATATGAAGTAATTTTTGAAGCGAACAAACCGATGTTATCACACCCTGATAAGATTTATCCAGGACAAATGTTGAGAATTCCAGCACTATCTTAGTGATTGGTTATCAGTCATTTGTAAGGGGTTATTATTGAACTCAAAAATAAAAAGCTCAATCATTCTCATGGTTGAGCTTTTATTTTTACCAATAACCAATATTCAGTTCACTTTTGACATCTTAAAGCCTAATAAAAAATATTCTTTAAATCAAAATAATCATATTTTTTGTACGAATTCGTTTGATTATTCCTCTGCCTTAAATTACATGAATCTCGAAAGTAAAGAAGCTTTCGAGATTTTTTGTTTCTGCTTCTCCACTCACAAATTCCCTTCGATAAATAAAACCCTACCTTCGGACAGTTTTCGATACTGTTCGTCCTTGATTGGTTTTTGGTTTTATAGTTTCTGTATTGTTTTGTGGATAATTTTCGTACCTCAAAATAACGCTTAAAATGAAATCTAAATTTACAAAAGAACTTTACGGCATTATGATTACATTTTGCCTTGTCGTACAAGCCAATACGAGTTTTGCTCAGTGGATAGCAGCCACTGAAT
>JAYVRF010000020.1:0-11236 GCA_043756925.1 Arcicella sp.
GACAAATAGTTTATAATTCCGACGCAAAAACGCACAAATAAGGCTTATCTGTGCGTTTTGTAATTCTAAATGAATCAAGTGATTGTAGTCCGTACGGGATTACTAAAAAAATACTATAAAACTCTAAAAATCAGACACTTAATCTATAATTATTTTTACTTTACTGAAACATTTACTCAATTTTTGATTAATTATAGAGCCTATTTTTTTAATTAGTTTCGAGCGAACTACACAATTTGTTAGTTATCAAGTGTTTATGTCTTTATGAAAGAGAAAGTAACAAAAATTGGCTAATCAAGATATTGATTTATGATTTTACAATTGCGAAACAACTTGTTTCGTATTTCATATTTGCCTTCAACACTATTTAGTTCTGATTTCAGAATCCTTGTTGCTCAAGCGTGATTTACTGAAAAACCCACAAAATCAAAAAAGGCTAAACGTTAATTGCGTTTAGCCTTTTTGCTTGTATTTGAGTTTGTATAATTTGACACCTTCCAAATAGTCAAAATCTTTCTTGTGTCTCTTTACCATGCTTGTTCACGTATTTGGGTTGCGGTTAATCGTTTTTGAGAGTTATCACGCACCCCAAAATATTTAGAAAGAGATTCTTCCGTACCAGTCCCTTTTTCAATTAAAGATTCTTCTCTACTTTCAATCTTTGCGAAAGGAAGACTTTTTAACAGTTCTTCAAACTTTTTACGGTCTCTTGAAGAGATTGAGATTGATAAATTTATGCGATTTGACATAACCTATATGTACTAAGTTCAAAAAAATGTACTAATTATTTTGGAATTATGTATTTACGTCCTGTTACAGTTATTCGTAAAACCTACCCTGTAAAACAAAAAAAGAACATTGTGCCTACATCGTACATCTATTGTGCCTACAAATTAGCGAATACATTACCGCTCACATTAGCCTTTGTTGTACTTCTGTTAGAAATATTGAGAATCCTAACCCCTAAAACTTGCTCAATGTCGGAAAGGGTTTCAATTGTGAAATTATGCGTTCCGCTCAACCATTTTGTTACTTCAGAAGGTTTGCGACCTACTTTATCCGCAAATTGCTTTTTGCCCAAACCTTTTGCTTTCATGGCATCGTCAATAATACAGGCGATTCGCATTTTACGGTCTGTACGAGCCTGTTGCTCAGGCGTAATTTCGGCTAATAAATTATCTAAAAGTGTCATTGTTTTTTATTAAAAATCTTCGTCTAAATCTTCAAAAGTAAAATCTCCTGTAAAGTCCGTAAAGGTTCTGTTCCATTTCAAATCACCGTCTTTCATGGCTTGGGTCAAAACTTTAGAAATATCACGTAGGAGATAGTTCTCTTTTTTGAGTTTTGGGTCGTCTTGCAAGGCTCTCACATTCTTTGCACCACCGCCACCCAATACTAATAAAACTGAACCATAACGAATACAATACAATCGTAATTTACGGTTTGATTCGTCATAGAGTGCTTCAATACCATCACCCAATTTGCCTTCCGCTTTTTTGAAAAGATGCTCTCTTGCTCCTTCTTTGTTAGAAATACTCTTTATCCTTGTCAAGATTTCGAGTAGTTCCTCATGGTACTTTTCGCTGTTTTCCTCCAAGAAATGTTCAAATAAACTTTTATCATCATCATCGACAACGATTGAATAAATATTGGTTTTTTGACCGCTAAGACTATCTATCTTTTTGAGTTTTAATTTCACTTTTAACTAAAATTTTATAAAGTTAGTTCAATGTTTACAAACTAACAAGAGACGAAGTAATTATTGATAGAACAAGTAAAGAACATTGTGCCTACATTTGGGGCAATCGTTGTGCCTACAATGTTATCACTCAACCCCCACCAAATCAATCTCTTTCATAATTCGAGCCGTTTCCGTCAAAGCCACAATGATTTTTTGATAATGCAGAATGTCTTCAAAACTCAATTCACGCTCTTTGCGGTCTTTGAGCCACTTTTGGGCGGGTTGATAGCCACCGATATAAAAATTCCAAGCGGTTTCGGGTACTTTATCAAAATACTGATTTTCGTTGATGTAAACTCGTCCGTTTTCGTACTTGGTTTTCACCACCACATTATTCCCATCTTCGGGATATTCGGTGATGTATTCTTCCACTACATCACTTTCTAATAAATGAATCTGACGGATTTCTCCGCCTAATTTAACCAATTTCCAAAACGTTGTGAGGTCTTTTGGATAGGGAACTTTTGGAAAATCTATCTTCAAAAACTCCTTGTATTTCTCTCGATAAGTTGGACTGTGCAGAACGGCATAAATGTAGTCTAATACGTCAATAGGGGCGAACGTATCTTTGGTTTTCTCTTTTTCGTTGGTAAATTTTAGCCCTAAACCTTCCGCAATTTTATCAATGATGGCTTGATTTAGGTTTGGGGTTCTTTCTGTTTTTGCGAATAAATCATTGGTTGGTTCGGGGTAGAGGTATAAAGGAAATACATTACCTGCTCCAAATTGTCCTGCTGAATCTATTAAGTTTTTATCTGAAATTTTATCGGATAAAAATACATGGTTAAAGCCCTTTATTGCTTGTTTAGGTGTAATCAAAGCCACATTTGGTTTTAGGAGATGTCTCATAACATCAAACCTTGGATAACTATGAAACCCTTTTGATTTTCCAGTATAAAATGTCCATTTAGAATCAAAAGGTCGATAATCAGTTTTCGTAAAAAAGCCAATATTTGGAAAATGTTTTTGTAAATCATTCTTAGCAAAACTTACTTGCCAATCTCTTGCATCATCACCCAAATTGAAGTGTTTCCGAGCTGTTTCATTATCAAGATTTAAAAACTCTTTTATTATATTTTCCAGTTTTTCTTTTGAATTATGGAGAGTAAAAGCGTCTCTTGCAGTTACAATTCCTACATTGTTTAATGAAAATAATTCATCCATTTTAAACCCTTGCTCATACATACCCGATTCATCAAAATCCTTTTTCACCAAGAAGAAATTTGGAGCATCAGGTTGTAAATCATTCCATTCAAGGCTTTTGAGGGAGTTCTGGCTTAATGTTTCGTATTTAAAATCTCTTTTACCTTGCAAATCAAAATGGTGTACTTTTGCCAATGTATTAGGTTTCTTCTTGCCCGTTTTTACAAAAAGATTAATGCTTACACCCTGCATAATATCAAATACGTTTTGGTCGGCAGAGCCATCCAAAGCCACTTCTTTTTTCTTGGCATTGCCGTGTAAATCAAGGACATAAATACTATCAAAACTCTCCATCAAATGTTTTCTCATTTGGCGGTGAATAATACCGTCAATAAAACTATTATTGGAAATGTACGCTAAAATTCCTTCGCCATTTTTATCAATAAAATGTTGTCCAAAACGGATAAATTTAATGTAATCGTCCGAAAGCGGTTGAATATTTCTTTCGTTCAAATCCTTTTTATAATCAGCCGTCAATTTCTCAATCCATTCACCTTTATTGGTGCTACTCACGGCATAAGGCGGATTGCCCATCACTACCATCACGGGATTATCACGTTTAATATGATTGGCTTCATTGGCTTCCGAACTTAGCCAATTGGCAAAAAGCGTACTCGTATCAGGGTGATGTTCTTCCAAACTATTGGTCAGATATACCCTAAAACGTTGGTCTTTGGTGGGTTTGTAGCCCGTTTCAGTCAAAAGTAAATCCAACTGCAAATGAGCCATTGCGTAGGATGCCATCAATAGTTCAAAACCATTGAGTCGGGGTAATAGATGGTTTTCCACGTAATTACTCCACAATCCTTTTTGTCCCGCAAATTTTTTGTGAATGTGCTTGATGGTTTCCGCCAAAAATGTCCCCGTTCCCGTGGCAGGGTCAAGAATTTGTACTTTATGGACTTCCTCGGTGGTTTCAAGGTACTTTTGAGTTTTATTATTGAAATTCTGAGTTTTAATTTTTACGGTCGTTTTGGAAGTATCGGCAAGTCCTTGGGATAAACCAAATTCAGTTTTCAAGATTTCATCCACCGCCCGCACAATGAAGCTCACAACGGGCTGAGGCGTGTACCAAACGCCACGAGCTTTGCGGAGTGCGGGGTCGTATTCACTCAGGAAGTTTTCGTAAAAGTGAATGATGGGGTCTTCCATACCCGTAGATTTCCCGTAATCCTTCAAAATTTCTTTGACATTACAAGCCAAGAAAATTTCTACCAAATCGTCCACAATCCACTTGATACGTGAGTCAAGGTCAGGTCCCGCAATGTAGCCAAAAAGTTTGCGGAGAAATGGGTTAGATTTCGGGATAAGTTCCGCTGCTTCCTGACGACTAAAAGTAGGTAAAGTTGGGTCATGCAAACGAGCCGCAAACATTCCGTAAGTGATAGTTTGGGCGTAAATATCGGCAAAACCTTCCGCAGAAATATCGTGAATCAATATTTCCTTGAAGGCTTCCATTTGGCTTTTCAGCGTACTATCCTCATTGTGCGTAGCATCGGAATTTAAGGCTAATTCAATGATATTTGAAAGCAAGCGAGCCTTCCCCGCCATCATAGCGGATAGTTTCTTAGAACTCCGAATGGTTTGTGTGCCTTTGGAAGCACAAAAATCTTTGAGACGGTCGGTAAAAGTGGCGAAATTATCAGGCAGAGCCACAATTGAGCCATCCTCAATTTTACCAATGGCAACGGTCTCACCGCTTTTTTCACCATCACGATAGAAATGAAAACTCAAATAATCCGTAAAAATGAGGTTATTCAAAGCCGACTTGTAGCGGTCGAACTGATTTTTATTGGTTTTCTTTCCTTCGAGGTCTTTTTCGCCAACGTCTTTGGCTTCGATATAACCGAGCGGAATATCGTTTTTCATCAACACATAATCGGGCTTACCACACTTTTGTCCAGCGGGTTCATTAGTAGCAGAAACATGAGGGATTAAATCTTCAATGAGGGTTTCTAAATTACCCCTAAAAGTGTGTTCGGTAGAATTTCCAAGTCTAAATTTTCTATTGAGTTTATCAATGTAGTCGTGTAAAGTCATGGGTTAGCGGTAAGATGGTGGAATATGGTTAATACAGTTTATGGGTTTGCAATTTCTACATAAAAGCCCATAAAACAAAGAAAGAACTTTGTGCCTACAATGCTCTTTCTTTGTGCCTACAATTGGGGGTATTTTTGTGCCTACTTTGTATAAATACTGTGCCTACAAATTAGTAAAATATTGCCCTCAATAATTCCCCACGGGGCAAATGTAGAAACTTTTTTCTTTCGGTTTAAATAGCGAGTAGCGTACTAAAATAGTCTATTTCCGCTCTTTTTTATGGTTAAAATCTAAAAAAATACCGTATAATAAATCTTTTATTAAAATATTTATTAATCCATTCACTCATTTATAAATAAATGGTGTAATTGAAATGACATAAAATATAGGCACAAAAATTTAGCGAATAGAGAAATAAAAATACCGATAAAACCACCAAAATATAATTATTTCAATAATTATATTTTATGAATTTACTAACAATATAAAAAGTACGACATGGATTTCATATATGCAACGATAAAAGAAGTGTGACACCTAAAAGTATAATAAAGACTTGGAAAAAATCAAATAAATACAAAAAATACTACAAAACTTTCGTATATTTAAGAGTTAGCTGCCATTTTGGGAGACACCGTAAAAATTCGTGTCATATCATAATTTGATACCCTAAAAATATAATTTGATACCTATTAGAATTAAAACACAGCTAATTTTGCGAAAGCAATTTAAAATATGCAAATATGAACATTTTAAAAACTACATTTCTTATTGCGGCTTTCATTTTGGAACTAAAAGAAGTAAAGTCTCAAACCACAATTTCATTATCACAGCAACAGGAAGATTTTAAGATATTTAGAACTGGCATTGACGAAATGCAAGTTGGAACTGACTGGTTTATTACACCAGTACGTTTTAATCAATTATGTGATAGTGTTTACAATTCGCTTTCAGACAATGACAATATTTTTACGTTTGCCAATAAACTAAGATTTTGTTTAGCCTCACTAAAAGCAGCTCATAACGGACTTAATCTACCTGACGGAGTCGTATGGACTAAAACTATTACGTTACCGTTTATTCTAAGGTACATAAACGAACAACTGATTATTAAGGTTAATTGTAGCCCAAATCAAAGCATTCCAAATGGCAGTGAAATAATTTCGATAAATGGAAAGTCAGTAAAAGAATATTCAAATGAATTTTTAAAATACTGCTTTTTAAATGGAAAAAATACCAGTTTGGGCTATCAACAATTAGGTATCAATTGGGAATTTGTTAATTTATTAAAAACGCTTCATCCTGCCAGCAACTACGACCTTGAAATTATACCCTTTGGAAAAAAAGAAAAGATAAAGGTAAATATTCCAATAGAACCCATTGATACGATAGCGAAATATTACAAAATACAAACAGGTAGAGCTATCAATGATTGGAACCCTAATGTCTCAAAATTAGAGTATAAAATAGTTGACTTAAATAAAAAAACTGGGTTCTTAAAAATAGCTACTTTCTCAGGTGGAGATCTTGGAAATAATTATAAAAAACAGCTAAACGAAATATTCACTAAAATTAAGAAAGAAAATATCGAAAATCTTATTGTGGATATAAGAGGCAATGGAGGAGGGGACGATGATGTAGAACAATACATAACGAGTTATTTTAGGGCAGTACCCAAAGATAGTAGCAATGCAAATCTTTATCTTAAAAGTGACAAATTTACGCTAATGAGATATGTAGAGGAGGCAGGTAACTTGGAACGAGACAATAAACTTTTCAAGGCATTTATTACAAATCCATATTCAGTTGTAGATAAGATGCCTGACAACAGGTTTAAAATAAAACCCGAACTATTACTTGAAGATATAATTGAAAAACCTTTAATGCCTAATGCTTTTAGGGGTAATGTTTATTTGTTACAGAATGGAAATACTTTCTCGGCAGCTTGTACTTTTGCTTTCCGTCTAAAAAAACTCATCCAAAAAGGAGGGGGCTTTATAAAAGTAATTGGAGAGGACAATGGATATGATGCGGATGCAGGGGTAGCAAGTGGAGGATATTATGTTAATCTAATCTTACCCAATAGCAAAGTCAAAGTGAGGTTGCCATTGGTTGCAAGTGGTTCAGCTAAACCATATACCATACCGAGTATAAATTTTGTGGACTATAAAGTTTTTCCAACGCCAAAGGAGTGTGTAGATGAAGTTGACTTTGAAATGAATTTTGTGAAGAACCTAATAAACAAGCAATAAAAACGGCAGTTAAAATGGGTTTGTGGCAAGTGGGGCGGACAGAAGATATTGGACTTTGGGAACTTTATTGTACTTTTGTTTAGGCAGACGGAAATCTAATGAACTTTTGTAAGTAATTGAACAACAGGTTTTTATATTGACGGACGTTCGGGCGGACGTGTTTCAAATTTCCCACCTGCCAAAAGCCCTTTTCGTTGTATGCCATTAATTAGATACTTACATTAATTAGACACTTATGAAATGTCCACACTGTTTAGTTGAAATAAATCCAAATTTTACTGAAATGTTTTTGGGTAAAGACACAGAAAGCTTCTGGTCAATTTTGACAATGAATTGTCCTAATTCTGCCTGTGGAAAAATGATTATCGACTTAGGATCTGGCGAGGCAAGAAGAAATCAATACAACCAGCCTGAAGGAGTAAAAATCGCACAACGGCAGACACTTCGTCCATTTGCTTCAAGTAGACCACCAGTACCGCCAGAGGTAGAAGCCATTTTTGCAAACGACTATTATGAAGCCTGTTTAATTTTGACATTAAGTCCAAAAGCAAGTGCTGCTCTTAGTAGGAGATGCTTACAAAACATTTTGAGAGAAAAAGCAAGCGTAAAAAAAGGAGACCTTGCGACCGAAATACAACAAGTTATGGACAGTAGAACATTACCTTCTCATTTGTCTGAAAGTATTGACGCAATAAGGAACGTTGGGAATTTTGCAGCTCATCCATCTAAAAGTACATCGACAGGTGAAATTGTAGAAGTTGAAATAGGTGAGGCAGAATGGCTCTTAGATGTGATAGAAGCATTGTTTGACTTTTATTTTGTACAACCATCTATTTTAAAAGCTAAAAGGGATGCACTAAATAAAAAATTGACAGAGATGGGAAAGCCACCCATGAAATAGTATAACCGTATGCAACATTAGGTTTGGCGTTATTGAATCTCAATGAATATTGCCTCAATATTTGTTCTTTATTGTGCTTCAGTTCGAGCTATACGTCATAAATTGGGCTTGTGAATAAACATCAGCAATATTGCAATTATCAATTTCAGTTACGGGCTGACGTATTCAAAATCCTCCTTCTTCATAAATATTTGTTCGTTGGTGGCTATCGTGTAAATACCCACCAACATTTACATATTATTTAGACATAAAATTTTGTTATCATGGCAATAGTCGACAATAATAACGCTTAGCAACAATAAAAGCCAGTACAACTTGCCCCTACAAATCCTCAATCGAAAATTTCTGCCACTCGACCAACTGACCAAGAGCGATACCATCGTTCATAATCCCACAGCCAAGCACAATGTTTGGAATTTTCACCTTCTGATTCTATTATAGGTACAGTTTGAGTGTCAATCCATTTGGTAAATGGCTCAATTTGTTCAATAGGTAAAAGCAGAATAACCACATATTTTCCTTCTTGATTAATAGCTCTGTTCATATATTTTTCAGGTTTAATTATTTTACAAAAGTAGGCTAATTTAATGAAAGAAAATCAACAATAATGTAGCTTAAAACGGCTATTATCCAATATGCCTATACAACATAAAAAGTCTGGGGGTTAGAGACCCTCGCTCTCCCTTTCTAAATTGTAGGCACAAAGCAATAACATTATGCCTACAAAGTTCTCGCTTTGTGCCTACATTTGTGAGTATTGTTGTGCCTACAAGTTATTCTTTGGAACAACCTTCACATACTCATATTCTTGGTTTACTATCTCCGAAAGCCCTTTATATTTCCCTTTTGGCTGTAACTCTTCGGCAAGCTCCAACAGGCTTTTTCTTTCATTTACGATAGGCTCATTCAAATTCACGGCATCTTCGCACCAATCCATGATTTCTTGGGTTTCCCTCAAACCTTCCTCTACGATAATAATGTTTAAATTACCGTCCTGAATCAAGCATTTGGTTAAAGTGTCATAAGTATTTGTAAAGACCTTAGCCATGTAAGGATTTATCTTTTTTAATCGCTGTTGATACAGATTGAAGTTAAATTCTTTGGGGAAATCAAGGCGTTTTTGCATTGCTGATATAATCCCATTCAAGGCTAACTTTCCTGCATTACGAACATATTTTTTATCTGAGTAATATTTATCGTCTCGCTCGGTATCTTGGTTCAAGATATTTCGTGCATCGTTCAAATATTGGTGAAGTTCCATAATTTATAATGTTTGATATACTATTTTAACTGATTGCAATTTCGGAAAACTCGGTTACAAAACAAAGCAAGAACATTGTGCCTACAATGATCTTGCTTTGTGCCTACATTTGGGGCAATGGTTGTGCATACTTTGTATAAATATTGTGCCTACAAATCACCTTCAATAGTTCCCCACAGGGCAAACATAGAAACTTTTTTTCTTTCGGTTCACATAGCGAGTAGCGTAAAAAAATAGTCCATTGCCCCTTTTTTGCGGTCTTACTGCCCACCCATGTAAAGCCAAGTAAGCGATTCTTTCCTTGTTAGTTGGCAAAGAACCGTATTCATTCAGATTCAGGTCTTCAGGCGTAACCCTCTGCTTTTGCTTTCGAGTCAATTCCTTAAATTTAGGTTTTTCCGTAGGCACATTTACAGGCTCAATTGTAGGCACAAGATTAGTCATGGGAGTAAATGCCCTTTCGTTAATCTCTACTTTGCCAAACGGCTGAATGGGTGGTTTAACCATTTGGGGTTTAGGCTCTGCGGTTTTACCCGTGGGGATTTTTAGCCCATCACTAATATCATCGTAGCCCGTAAAAGGCTTAAATCCGTTTATTTTGCTCTTCTTCATGTTATTATTTTTTAATTATGGCTGGGTATCTACTTCCTTGTATTTTATTGGTAATTCTCGCCTCTTTCCAAGTTTCTGCCAAACTCTTGTATTCCAACGCCACTTTTGTTCGTGGACTTGAAATAATGGTAGGAATACCCGAATACCCATCTTCCACGACTTTCAAGGCTCTGGGAATCCTTTGTTTGAGCATGATACCCGCTCCTAATTCTTTACTATCTTCGGTAGCGTTAATCAGCTCATTATGCAAATTGGTACTCTTCTGAAACATCGTAAACAGAATACTTTTTGTTTTTTCCTTGAACACTTTGGAAATTTCTTTGTCGTGCCAGCGGTCGAGTACCTTTACCAAAATTTGCACTCCCGTTAAACTCGCTTTCGAGAAATCCGTAACTAACAGTAAATTGTCGGAAGCATAAATGGCGTTGATAGCTTCTAAACCCAAATAGGGGGGCGTATCAATGATAATATGGTCGTAATAGGGTTTTAGTTTTTCAATAATTTGTTTAAGCAATCGGTAATCATTGAGTCCGTTTGTCAGTTCGTAGGAGTACAAATTGTTGGGAATATAGTCAAAATAAGGAGTTTGTATAATGGCATTTCTTGGGTTTATGCGACTATCTCGGTAAAGATGGCTAATGGTGAGCCTTTTATCCAAAACGGCATCTTCGCTCCCCTGTAAATTGATACCAACGTTTCCCTGTGGGTCGGTGTCAATTACCAAAGCTCTTTCTCCCATTTTTTTCAATCCTGCCCCTAAATTAATGGTTGTAGTCGTCTTGGCTACACCACCTTTAAAATTTACTATTGCTGTGATTAGTGTCATTTTTATTAAAATTTGTGCCTACAATGGCGTTAAAATCGTTGTGCTTAATTGTGGTTTTTTTTTGCCTACATTAGCGTTAAAATCGTTGTGCCTAATTGTGGTTTTTTTTGCCTACATTAGCGTTAAAATCGTTGTGCCTACAATGCGTTTTATTGTGCCTACATTTGACACAATCGTTGTGCCTACATTGTAGTTTTATTGTGCCTACAACTTTGTTAGAATCTCTGTGCCTACAATGTATATACGTTGTGCCTACATGGTACTAAGGAGGTTTTGTGCCTACAATCAAGAACTCATTAAAATCATTGTAACCCTGATAAATCCCTGATTGGTCAATTACGTTTGTGCATCCCTGTTTTAGCTTTTCCAATGCCTTACGCCCTGAATCGTCATTGTCCAA
>JAYVRF010000021.1:0-37640 GCA_043756925.1 Arcicella sp.
GATTTTGGTGGAGGGAAGAAGAAAGTGATAGAGCCTGTTTTAGTTAAGAAATAAAAATTTGGAGGTAGGAAATTGGAATTTAGGAATAAGTAAAACTCCTCAAATTCCAAACTCCTGCCTCTTTTTTTGATTTAAGACAAAATATTAACTATCTTGAAAGACTATTTTACCGAATATTATTTTATTAACTAATCATTATACAATCCTTTATTGTGAAAATCTAAAACTCACACAAACCAACTAAAAGTATATGGAACAAAGTATTTGGCGTAAAAAGCCGATGGCAGCCTACGAAGCTGACATTAAAAACAACCAATTAAAAAAAGTTCTGGGTAAATGGAGCTTAACCGCTATTGGAATTGGAGGAATTATTGGGGGCGGAATCTTCGTACTTACGGGTACAGCCGCTCACTATCACGCAGGACCTGCCCTTGCCTTATCATTCGTTGTGGCGGGTATTGGTTGCGTTTTTGCCGCCTTATGTTATTCTGAATTTGCCTCAATGTTGCCCGTAGAAGGCTCTGCGTATGCGTATGCCTACGGAACAATCGGAGAATTATTTGCTTGGATTATCGGATGGGGATTAATATTAGAATATGCAATGGGAGCCATGACCGTTGCCGTTAGTTGGTCGGGTTATTTTAATAAACTCTTGCATCTGTTTGGAATTAGTATTCCCTCCAATCTCACAAATGACCCTTTTACGTATGCCAATTCACCAGAAGGAGCGGACGGCTCTTTTGCCTTTAATTTACCAGCATTTTTGATTACTTGGCTCGTAACTTGGGTTTTGGTAAAAGGTATTAAAGAGGCCACTAATACCAATAATTTAATCGTAATTCTTAAATTGTCAGCCATTATATTCATCATCGTTGTAGGTGTGTTTTTTGTAAACATTGAAAACTGGCAGCCATTCATTCCAGAACCAGAATTAGTTACACACGCCGATGGAACAGCTAAACCTGCGTATGGAATTAGAGGTATTTTAAGTGGAGCGGCGGCAATTTTCTTTGCTTACATCGGTTTTGACGTGGTTTCAACGTCGGCAGGTGAAGCAATTAATCCGAAGAAAGATGTTCCTTTCGCCATTATTGCTTCTTTGGCAATTTGTACGGTTTTGTATATTATGGTGTCATTGGTTTTGACGGGTATGTTGAACTATAAAGACATAACGGGTGATGCCTTGAAAGCACCAGTTGCGTATGCTTTTGACCAAGTTGGACAACCTTGGGCGGTGTTTATTATCACTACTGCCGCAACAATTGGTTTGGTTTCAGTAATGTTAGTAATGATGTTAGGTCAAACTCGTGTATTCTTAGGAATGTCAAAGGACGGTTTATTACCAAAATTTTTCAGTAAGATTCATCCTCAGTTTCAAACCCCTTGGCAGAGTACGATTTTGGTAGGTTTGGTAGTTTCATTAGTAGCCTCATTCACCCCAATTGGTGTTTTGAGTGATATGACAAGTTTCGGAACATTATTTGCCTTTGCGATGGTTTGTTTGGCAGTTTTGATTCTTCGTCAGCGTGAACCAAATCGTGAAAGACCCTTCAAAACACCAGCGTTGATGATTATTGCTCCTTTGGGAATCATTACAAACGTGGCTTTAATGTCACTTTTAGACAGTAAAGCACAGCAATTTGCTTTGATTTGGATGGGACTTGGATTGATAGTTTACTTTATTTACAGTAGAAATAAGAGTAAATTGAACGATATGTAATTAATATATTTAAAAGTAAAAAGCGGTCGTTTGATTAATTCAGACGACCGCTTTTATTTTACTTACAACAAAACATTTATATCTATAACGCTAACCGTTCTACAAATTAATGACTTATTTTGCATCATAAATCAAAAAATTAACCATGAAAAAAATAGTTATTTTAGGTGGAGGAGAAAGTGGCGTTGGAGCAGCATTATTGGCAAAAGCAAAAGGTTTTGAGGTTTTTCTTTCAGATAAAGGTTTGTTATCGGATAAATACAAAGAAATTTTATCTCAAAATAACATTCTTTTTGAAGAAGGCGAACACACTGAATACAAAATTTTGGATGCCAATGAAGTCATTAAAAGTCCAGGAATTCCTGATAAAGTGGAGTTAATTAAGAAGTTACAATCCTTAAAAATTCCTGTGATTTCTGAAATTGAGTTTGCTTCTCGCTACACAAAAGCGAAAATTATTGCCATCACAGGAAGTAACGGGAAGACCACCACAACGCTCCTGACCTATCATATTTTGAAAAATGCGGGTTTAAACGTTGGACTTGCGGGTAATGTAGGGGAGAGTTTTGCTAAACAAGTGATTGAAGATACTTTTGATTATTTTGTGTTGGAACTCAGTAGTTTTCAATTAGATAATTGCTTCAATTTCAAGGCAGATGTGGCAATTTTACTGAACATTACGCCCGACCATTTGGATAGATATAATTACGATTTTCAAAATTATATCGAATCAAAATTTAGGATTTTGCAAAATATGACCTCTGCCGATGACTTTATTTATTACCAAGAAAGTGAAGCATTAATGGGCGAATTAGCTAAACGTACTGATTTGACTGTCAATTTTTTACCTATTTCTTCAATCGAAAAAGTTGAACAAGGTGGAAGTTTGATGAATAATATTATACACTGTCAATATAAACAAAATTCCTTTGATTTTCCTATTTCAGAATTGCCAATAAAAGGCTCGCATAATGCCATAAATGCAATGTGTGCAATTTTGGTATGTAAATCGTTAGAGCTTGCTCATGAGCAAATTATGACTGGATTAAAATCGTTTCAGAGTGTAGAACATCGCCTTGAACCTTGCGGAGAAATTAAGGGCGTAAGATACATCAACGACTCAAAAGCAACCAATGTAGATTCGGTTTTTTATGCTTTGGGGAGTTATGATGAACCAATTATTCTCATCATGGGTGGCGTGGATAAAGGCAACGATTACCGCCAAATTGAGCAATTGGTAAATCAAAAAGTAAAAGCGTTGATTTGTATGGGTAAGGATAATTCCAAATTAGTAGAATTTTTCGGAAAGAAAGTACCCATGATTTTCACGGTGGACAGTATGCAGAAAGCCGTACAATTATCCTCCGATTTAGGAACGGAAGGCGACGTAGTTTTACTCTCACCCGCCTGTGCAAGTTTTGATTTATTTAAGAATTATGAGGACAGAGGACGGCAGTTCAAGACGGCGGTGGCGGAGTTGAAATAAACCTTACTAAATCGTAATATTACACCCAGTTTTCGACTAATTGCTAAACCCATAAAATTAAAAAAATGAAAAATTTCACTCGACGTTTCTCTGAGGTCTTACACATAATAATTTTGTCTTTCTTATTTTCTGAGAACAACTTCCCAAAAGTCCTAAAACTTTTGAGAAGTTGTTCTTTCCTTTCCTACCGACTAAACGCCACCTGCGGTACTTTCTTCTTCGTCTCCAACCCATAACCCGCCAAAATTGACCTTGCCAAGGCTGATTTATGCACTTCGTCGGCTCCGTCGTAGATTCTGGCTCCTCTTTCGTGGCGATACCAGAATGATAATAATAAATCGTCCGTGATGCCATACGCTCCGTGGGTCTGAATGGCTCTATCAATGACATCAAGCATGATTTTGGCACAAAAAAACTTGATTTCTGAAATCTGATTTCTTACTGCCGATGCTCCAAATTTATCAATATTATCTGCCGTCCTCAACACCATTAAACGGGCTGCATCAATCTCTGCACGACTCTCTGCAATCCAAAATTGAACGATTTGTTTTTCGCCCAACATCGTGCCATCGCCCATATCACGGGTTGCTGCACGCTTACACATCAAGTCAAAACAACGTTCAGACGTACCAATCCAACGCATACAATGATGAATTCTGCCCGGTCCCAAACGCTCTTGTGCCAATATAAAACCCATGCCCTCCGCCGCAATTAGATTGCTTACAGGTACTCGCACATCCGTATAAGTTACCTCCGCATGGCTCGCCCAATGGTCGGCCTCATGGTCGCCCATGATGCAGATATTTCTTTCAATATTAAATCCTTTTGTATTGGTCGGAACAATAATCTGACTCGCTCTTTTATGCGGTGAAGCATCAGGATTTGTTACCGCCATTACCACCGCAAATGCCGCCCCATCCGCCGAGGATGTAAACCATTTACGACCATTAATCACGTATTCATCACCATCCCGTACTGCCGTAGTTCCCATATTCACAGGGTTTGAACCCGCATAATCTGGCTCAGTCATGGAGAAACACGAACGGATTTTTCCTTCAATCAAAGGATGTAAATATTCGTCCTTGATAGCCTGAGAAGCATATTTGCCAATTAATTCCATATTGCCAATGTCGGGTGCTTGGCAATTGAAAGTATAATGTCCAAAGGGCGTTGATGCCAAAACTTCCGATACCTGACCGAATTCGCAGAGGGTTAGCCCATGTCCGCCTTCTTCTTCGGTATGTTGCAAACCCCAAAGTCCTAATTTTTTGACTAATTCACGCTTTTGGTCAAGGATTACTGCCAATTCTGAGAATTTGCCCGTGATGTTTTTAGCGGTTTCGAGTGGGTATATTTCTTTCACCAAAAATGCTTTAATTCTTGGCAATAAATCACGGGTTTTGTCGGTTGCAAAAAGTTCTTCCATTTTATCAATTTATCTTTATATTTTATGTAAATTTAGTACAAAATAGTATGCTTGCATAATGTTTTATGGATTTTAGCATAAACCTAAATTCACTATTAATTTTGCCATGCTTATTGTAACTTTGTGATTCTTAGTACAAACCGCAAAAAAGAATCTTAAAATAATTATAAAACGAATGTTAAATCTCGTCTTGTTTGGACCTCCAGGGGCAGGTAAAGGAACTCAATCGGCAAAATTGATTGAAAAGTATCAATTATCACATATTTCAACGGGCGATTTGTTCCGTATGCACATCTCGAATGACACTGAATTGGGTAAACGAGTGAAACAAATTATGGCGGATGGAATATTAGTACCAGATTCTATTACGATTGAGATGTTGGAGGAGGAAGTACAGAAAAATCCAATGGCAAAAGGTTTTATTTTTGATGGTTTTCCTCGCACGGTTGCACAGGCAGAGGCATTAGATGCGTTTTTAGAAGGAAAAGGAGAGAGAATTAATGGCGTAATACAATTAGATGTTACCCAAGAAGAAATCAAACATCGTATCGCTGAACGTCAGAAAATATCTGGACGGGCGGATGATGGTGCAGATAAATTATTAATAAGAATTGACGAGTATTTCTCAAAAACCATTCACGTTTTACCCTATTATGAAGCCCAAAACAAGGTAACGAAGGTAAACGGAATTGGTGATATTGAGGAAATTTTCACCAACGTTTGCACAGCGATAGACGCTTTATAAAATGTAGGTTTGAGGTGTAAGGTATGAGGTATTTTCTACGTGAATACTTACTACCTCATACTTCATACCTATTTAAAACACATGACTTCAAATTTCATTGATTACGTTAAAATAAATACCCGTTCGGGGCATGGTGGGAGTGGTTCGAGCCATTTTCGTCGTGAAAAACACGTGCCAAAAGGTGGACCCGATGGGGGCGATGGTGGGCGTGGTGGTCACGTGGTTCTGAAAGGAAATTCACAGCATTGGACCTTATTACACCTAAAATATAAAAAACATATTTTTGCCAAAGAAGGCAAAGGTGGCGAAGGCGGCAGAAGAACGGGACTCCAAGGCGAAGATGCCATGATTGAAGTGCCTTTGGGAACAATTGTGAGAAATCCAGAAACTGGCGAGATTCTGGCTGAAATTACCAAACAAGACGAAGAATTTATTTTGTTAAACGGTGGACGGGGAGGTTTGGGAAATGCTAATTTTAAATCTTCCACCAATCAAGCTCCACATTATGCCCAACCAGGCGAAGAAGGGCAGGATATGTGGGTGATTTTGGAATTAAAAGTATTGGCAGATGTGGGTTTAGTAGGTTTTCCGAATGCTGGAAAATCAACGCTTTTATCGGTATTATCAGCCGCTAAACCTGAAATTGCCGATTATCCTTTTACGACCCTTGTTCCTAATTTGGGCGTAGTTTCTTATCGTGGATATAAATCATTTATTATGGCGGATATTCCTGGAATTATTGAAGGAGCAGCCGAAGGTAAAGGCTTAGGAACCAGATTTTTACGGCACATTGAAAGAAATTCGATTCTGTTGTTTTTAGTGCCTTCAAATGCAGAGAATATTGGAACAGAATACCATATTTTATTGAATGAATTAAAATTATATAATCCTTCGTTGTTAGATAAAGAACGTATTTTGTGTATTTCAAAAATGGACTTGGTGCAATCTGAAGATGACCATAAACGCATTCAATCAGAAATTCCCGAAGGCTTACCGCACATTTTCATTTCTTCAATGCTTCAACAAGGATTAGTTGAATTGAAAGATTTATTGTGGAAAACCTTGCAAGATGCTCAACCAGTTCTTGTTATAGATGCTGTGGAGGATGAAATGTAGATATTTTAGTTTACAAACAGTACAATGCCTTGCCTTTTTGAACGTTGATTTGTTGATTAATTAGTAGAGATAAGGCATTACTTTTTTATCCATAACAACAGATAAAACCATAAATGTAAATTTTATTTTCCTAAAATAAATACATAAACCCGCCAGAATCCTTAGCATACCTTGATTATGAAAAACATCTCCAAAAAATTACTTATGTTTTTTTGTGTAGGTCTATTGACTACGCAAATTTCATGGTCGCAGAGTGCTGTGATTACAAGTTATAATTGTACAAGTCCTGGAACTGCCAATATATCAATTAGTCCCACAACAGGAATCACTTCTTACAGTTGGAGAGTAACAGGTACTACGGCAATTATTGCTACGACCCCAACCAGTATTCAACCAAGCGGGTCGTATACCATAACAATTTTGAAAAGTGGAGTACAATCTACTTTGAGTGTTACGGTTGCCGCAGGTATCATTCCAACCGTTCCAGTTGTTTCTCCTGCAACTATTTCAATGCCTGTTTGTGGGTCTAATAACGTAACATTAACTTCCACAACTGTTCCAAATTATACTTGGAAGAGAGATGGGGCGACAATTGCGGGTTCAACTAATTCAATTGTTGTAACAGGAAATGATGTAGGCTCACCTGGAAGTTATAGTTATACAGTGAGTAATACAAATACCTTAACTTCGTGTGTATCAACGAGTAGTGAAGTAGCAATCAGTATGTCACCTACACTTGCAGCACCCACAGTTTCTCCCGCTTCTGTTTCAGCACCTATTTGTGGTTCATCAACGCAAGTGCTTTCAGCCAGTGGTGGAGGAGCTTCGTATGTTTGGAGAAGAGGAGCAACGACTTTGGCAAATACGAGTAATAATTTGACGGTTACAGGAACAGATGCCACAGGAACATTTGCTTACACGGCGGCATTGGCAAATCCAGTGGGTTGTCCCCTCAATTTTTCAAATGGTGTATCTTTGACATTATCGCCAGCAATTGCTACACCAACTATTTCATTAGTTGCACCTGTGGTAAATCCTATTTGTGGAACAGCTACACAAATTCTTACCACCACAAATGTTGCTGGGTTTACTTATTTTTGGAAGCGAGATGGAGTTGCCATTGGTGGTTCAACTAATTCAATTACTGTAACTGGGACTGATGTAAGCACACCAGGGAATTATAATTATACGGTAGCAGCCCAAAATGCAGTTGGATGTATTTCAAGTGATGCTGCTCCTGCCATATTGAAAGTATCACCTAAACCAGTTACGCCAAGTATTACGCCTGCTACATTTACTCCTAATGTTGTATGCTCAACGGATTCTAAAATCTTAACAGCTACTAATATTGCAGGAGCTGTTTATACTTGGATGCGTAATGGTCTTGATGATACAGGTTCAACTATTAACGTCTTTAACATTAATGGAACTGATGCACCTGCTGGCACACAAAGTTACTCTGTTTCTTATAAAAATTCCGTTGGATGCTCTTCTGATGAATCTTCGCCTGTTGTGTTAGTGTTTGTTGCAGCTATTCCAAAACCTACTATCAGAGCAAATGATAAAGTAATTTTTTGTGAAGGGGGAAGGGTACTGTTGAATTCTTCTTACACAACATCCACAAACGTTTGGAGTAGGACGGGAGTTGTAGATACTACTACAACGGGAGCAGATGGAATTACGGTTAGAAGTGTTGGTGCAAATACTTATTCTGTAAAAGCCAAAGATGTAAATGGTTGTTTTTCACCATCATCAAATCCATTTTCAGTTACAATAAATCCAAAACCAGCACCGCCAATTATTGATAAAGGAACGGCTAATGCCATTTGTGATTCAGACAGTATTACGCTAAATTCTAATAATAAAGGAACGGGAGGATATTTATGGAATACGGGAAGAACAACTACCAGTATTACTGTAAAAGCTGCGGGAACTTATAGTTTGACATACACAGATGCAAATACCTGCACATCGTTACCTTCCTCTCCTTTTGTGCTGACTATCAACCCCTTACCTGCAAAACCAACGATTACGAATCTCAATAAAAATGAATTTTGTTTTAGGGAGTTTACAACCTTAAAGGCTGCTTCAACCACCACAGGAACAACTTTTGAATGGGATTACCTGAACAGAACAGGCAGTCAAATTGACGTTTCAGGCTCTTCCAAAAAGACAGAAAATGAAATTATAAAAATTAAAGTTAGGGCAGTATCAGCCTTTACAAATAGCACAATCAGTAATGTTTGTAAGTCAAGGGAATTGTCCGATGAGGTAGTTATTACGGTAAAACCATTACCCACAACACCAACTATTAGCACGAGTGGTCCCATCATTTTCTGTCCAGATTCAACGGTTAATCTTACTTCAACAGATTCTCCTAATCAAGTTTACAGGTGGTTTAATGCAAAAAATAGCTTAGAATTTAGTGACAAGAAAACCGTATTGATTGATACAACCAGCAAGAATTTTACCATTACACCACTTGGCAAAATAGGCAAGTTTTATGTTAGAACCATCGGTCAGAATGCGTGTAATTCAGACACTTCTCAAAATGTAGTTATTACGGTTAGAAATGCACCTTTGAAGGCAGTTATCAATCCTTCTCCTATCTCGGCAACGGTATGTTTGGGTGGAAAAGTAACGTTAAAAGCCCTGTTTTCGAATGGGAATATTAACCGTTATAGTTGGAGGGATGAAGCCACAAAACAAGAAGTTTCAACTGAACAAGAAGTTTCTGTGATTGCCACGGGAACTTATACGGTGAAAGTCAGAGATGTTTTTGGATGTTTTGCCGATAATTCAGACCCGCTGAAAGTGAATATTAGTCCATTGCCAATTAAGCCCAGTCTTCTGGTTGTGAGACCAAAAATTTTCTGTGATGAAGATTTTACAACGCTTCAATCAAGCCTTCCAAGTACAACTCCAAATGGAAAAAATATATATACGTGGATAGTGGATGGTGAAACGATTCGAGATTCTGTATCTCGCACGTTTTCTTGGAAAAAAGCCAGCAGTATCGCTGTGGCAGTAACAGATTCGAATGGTTGTAAAGCCCTTGCCAGTTCAGATACTATTAGGACAATCGTAAATCCTCTGCCCTTTTCACCTACCGTTACAGTACGTGGAGCAATTCCTTTCTGTGCGGATAAAAACGTGACATTGAGTGCTGTGGGAACAACTGGCGTAACTTATAAATGGAGTACAGGAGCAATAACGAGCAATATTACTACCAATATTCAAGGGAATATAACGGTGCAAGCCATTAATGGTTTTGGCTGTTTATCTAAGCCTTCGCAACCAGTTCAAGTGCGAGTTTATCCATTGCCAATCACACCAAAACTTACGGCAAATGGCGTAACAACTTTCTGTGATGGTTCAAAAGTAAGAATTATTTCATCAAGTCCATTTCAAGCGTTTTGGTTTAGAAGTACCACTGATTCAATTGGAAAAGGCGAAGATATGACTTCAATCTTTGCTTCAAAATCGGGTAATTATTTTGCCAAAGTGCAAGATGATAATGGTTGTATTTCGTCAGCATCAACGCCAATCACCGTAGATTCTCGCCTAAATCCTACCCGAACGGTTGTAAATCAAATTGGAACGTTCTCTCTTGATGCTCAGGGAATTGGAGATGAAAATGGATATATTTGGCGATATAATGGAGACGTTCAAAAAGACTTGACCACCAGAATTATTAAAGCCAAAAAAGATGGAGATTATCAAGTTCAAGCGAGTATTACCTACACAGGCGTAGCTTTGGCAGGAGGTAAATTAGTTTGTTATTCAAATACTTCTGCGGTAATTAAGTACGTGCAGGATTTAACTTTTGATGGATTCAGCATCTTCCCAAACCCAACGGCAAACGGAGAAGTAAATGTGGAAGTAATTGAGGATTTAATCGGAGCAACTGTTACAGTTTACAGTCTTTACGGACAATTGATTGCCGAGTATAAAGTCGATAAATTTAATGTCCAACAAAAGATTCAACTGCCTAATTATCATGGAAATATATATATTGTAAAAGTAGCAACGGATGGTTTTGATAGAACACGGAGAGTTATCACTTTGAAACAATAAACAAATAGCAATTATCAATAAACAAAAAATGCCGATTTGGAACTGTTAATTCCGAATCGGCATTTTTTTCACCTTTCACCTTTTTTACTTTACACCTCATCAAACATCACAAATCAAAACTCCTTCCTTCAAAGAAGCAATTTTATCAGCTTTTGCGGGGATAAATTCTTGCCCTACGAAGCCTTTGTAACCTGTATCAATGATGGCTTTCATGATGGCTGGGTAGTATAATTCTTGTGAATCATTGATTTCGTTGCGACCAGGAACTCCACCCGTGTGATAATGTGAAATATACTGATAATTCTTCTTAATGGTGGCAATTACGTTCCCTTCCATGATTTGCATATGATAAATATCATATAACAATTTGAATTTATCTGAACCCACCATTTCGCACAAAACAGATCCCCATTCCGTGTGGTCGCATTGATAATCTTTGTGGTCTTTTTTTGAATTCAACAACTCCATCGAAACCGTAACGTTATGTTTCTCAGCAGTTTTCATGATGCGTTGAAGTCCTTTTTTGCAGTTAATTAAACCTTGTTCTTCCGATAGTCCTTCACGATTTCCAGAAAAACAGATAATGTTGTTCACGCCCGCTTTGGCAGCTTTTGGAATTAAATCTTCGTAAAACGCCACCAATTGGTCGTGGTTTTGCACTTTATTAAAAAAGTTGTTCAAACCCATTCCTTTCGGATAATCTCCCCAACCCATTGCCGAGGTAAGGTCGTATTTTTTTAGAATTTCCCATTCGGCAGGTCCAGTTAATTCCAAGGATTTCATGCCGATTTCTTTGGCTGATTTACACAAATCCTCAAACGGAATTGAGCTGTAACACCAACGACAAGCGGAGTGATTTATACGCCCTTTCAAAGCCGTACCTATTTGATTATCAGCCGCTTCGATGCGATTGCTAAGGGAACTTGTAAGCAAAGTTGCCGAGGCTAAACCGACGCTTTGGAGGGCTAAACGGCGTGAGATTGATTTTTCCATGTTAGTAATTTTTGTATCTTTATAAGAGGATACAATCTTTGAATTCTACTCAAAAATCAAGGAAATTTACAATAAGTTTTTGGAAAAACTATCCCGATTTAGTAATCAGTTAAAATTAGTATGCAGTAGTCAATTATAAAGTCGTAGTAATTAGCTAACAGTCGGTCATTTGTGATTTTAATTTACTGCATTCTGCTAACTGATTTTACTGAAAACTTAACTTCTCCACCCTTTCATCACTTCCAAAGTCTCGAAAGCCATTTTTTGATTATATTCAAAAGCCAAACTTTTATGATTGACCAAATCCACGATTGTACCAATAAAACACAATCCGCCCGTGAAAAAATAGAGAATCCCCATCCCGATTTGGTTAGTCAGAAAACGTTGAATTCCCGCAAAGCCAAAGAACCCGATAATGGTGGTTACTAAGATTAGGGTTGTATCACGTCTTTTATTTTGGTACATCATGGCGAAGGTTCTTTGTTTGTCTTCGTCCATATCTTTAATTAAATTTTGAATAAACATTGATTCTTCGATTTCAAGATTCGAAAGCATCATCATTACAGTTGTGTTCATAGTTTTATTTGTTAGAAGGTTTACTAAAAGAGTTACGCCACTGAGACTCAAAGTCACTAAGTTTTATTTTTTGGAGTCTTGGTGTCAAAATGAAAATATTACGAATTAATTGAAATATCCTCCTTAAAATCACTACCAAAGCAAAAATTCCAAGTGGATGATGATGAAAAGATTTTGCTACTTGCCCATGAAAAAGGTATGAAATAGAGTGTCCTAATCCGCAACCTGGGCAAAACGAAAACCCTAAATTCTTGATCGGACACAGCGAAAAATGCGTTTCCGAAGGATTCATGAAGGCTAAATAAGTCAGTCCGCCAATCCAGAAAATGAGTTCTATGTTTATTCGCTTTAACATGATGTGTCAAAGGTGTGAAAGTTTTGAAAATCTTCAAGCATTTTATACATGAAGTGTCAGTTTTGTATTACAACCAAGAGGTTTTAGCGGATGAGAACCAGAATTCTCTAATCTAATGAAACAAAACTTTATAGAGTTGCGTTTATGGGTTAGTATCTCTGCAAAACAATGAACAAAACTTTGACTCGCATATTTTGCCTTCTTATGGCTTTTCAAGTGCTTTTTGCCAGCACTGGATTTGCGATGTACGAGCATTTTTGCAAAATTAAAGGTTCAAAAATTTATTCATTATCTGTCCCTAAAAAATCTTGTTGTTCAGTTAAAAAATCTTCTTCTGAACAATCAAAGAAATTAATTCTGAAAAGAGCAAAATGTTGCTCAGATCATATTTCTTTGCATAAAATTAGCCCAAATGCCTCACAGGGCATTAAAATTGATTTTAAAACTTCTTCACTTGCTTGGGTTTATACACCCACATTCGCTTATTCATACACCCATACAAGCGAAAATATTTCTTTCAATACCCTTCATTATTCAAACTCCGCTCCGCCATTATCAGGCAGAGATAGACTCGTTTTTATTCAATCTTTTTTAATTTGATGTTTTCTTCTCTTTGAGTATTTCACGGTAAAATCTTATCGTTGATTTAATTTCCTGTGTCTTTTCGGGTTTTCAATATCACTCAACCACGAGTGAATATTTTCGTAATTAACTCATAACCAACCATATAATGAAAAAATCAATTTTTTTAGGCTTTTTGATGAGCCTTTCTTTGGGCATATTTGCTCAATTAAATATTCCAGAACCAAGCCCATCGGCTTCATTTTCGCAGACCTTGGGCTTCACAAAAATCAAAGTAGATTACGCTCGTCCTGGGGCAAAAGGACGTGAAGTTTTCGGTAAATTAATTCCTTATGGCGAAGTCTGGCGGACGGGTGCGAGTGATTGTAGCACCATAAGTTTTAATGACGAAGTAACCATTGGTGGAAAGAAAATCGCCAAAGGAAAATATTCATTATTCTCCATTCCGAATGTAGAACAGTGGACAATAATTATTAATACCGATACGACCCTCCACGGAGCGAGTGGATATGACGAAAAAAAAGACGTTCATCGTTTCACGGTGAAACCTGAAAAGTCCGCCCGTTTTTATGAGACTTTTACGATAGAACTCTCTGATATTGTGAAAGATAACGGAATGCTTTATTTGATTTGGGAAAATACGATGGCAAAATTTGAGATACAATCTAACGCCAAAGAACGCATTTTGGCGGACATTGACAATAAAATTAACAAGTTGAAAACGGATAATTCAAAGTTGTTTTATCAAGCCGCTGAATATTATTACAACCAAAGAATGGAACTCGACCAAGCCAATAATTGGATTGCGAAGGCAGTAAAAATGGAACCTGAAAATTTTTATTATCCCAACTTACAGGCAAAAATTTTGGAAACTCAAAGCAAATTTTCTGAGGCAATTCCAGTGGCACAAAAAGCCGTTGTTTTAGCCAATAAGGGCAATATGACACAAACAGCCTCCAATTGGGAGAAAAAAATTGCGATTTGGCAACAAAGTACGGGCACAAAACCACAAGTAACCGACGAACAAGTAGGGCAAGAGATGAAGGAGATAAAACCTAAATTGAATGTTGATGTTCAGGCGAGTTTAAGTAAAATGCTCAATAATTATTATGGCGTAAAAAATGCCCTCATTGCCGACGATGGTAAAACGGCAAACTCCCAAGCGGGTGAATTTGTGAAAATGTTAGCAAGCGTGCCAATAGCAAAAATGACCGCTGAGCAACACACGCTTTTTATGGGTTTATCTGAAAAAGTGAAATTAGACGCTCAAAACATCAGCGAAACCAAAGAGGTGAAAAACCAGAGAGAACGGTTTAATGATTTATCGAATAACTTATTTGCGATGTTGAAGGGCTTGAATGCCAATGAACAACCAGTTTATCAGCAATATTGTCCAATGGCAAAAGGATATTGGTTAAGTGATAATTCGGCGGTGAAAAATCCTTACTATGGGAAAGCTATGCTTACGTGTGGGAAGGTTACGGAGACTTTAAAATAACTAAACAAAAAATATCATGAAAAACACAACACAAATTTCAATTCTCGCCATTAGCATTTTTATTGCTTCTTGCTCGAAAATGGACAATGCTCAACCAGAGCTAAATATCAATTATCCAGCCGCTTATGTGGTCAATGGAACAAGTAGTACGCTTTCCGTAATCAATTTGAACACAAATGAAGTGGCTGATTTGATTCAACTTACGGATAATATGAGTGGGATGGCTCATAGTGGTGGAGGAATGTTCTTGAAATATCCTCACCATATTTATTTGAATCCTGCCAAAAACCAAATTTCCATTGCTGCTCCAGGCATGGATTTGAGTGCAGGACACGGAACAACGGCAGTTCTTGCTCATTCAGGTATGGCAAAAGTGGCGGTTTTGGATGCCATTAAAGGAATAAATGTAAAATTGATTGACGTTCCAGAGATGAATCATAACGCCATTTATTCGCCCGACGGCAAGGAAATTTGGACTTCTCAAATGGACGAAAAGGGCAAAGTTTTGGTGTATGATGCCAATTCTTATACCCTAAAAAATACCATAAATGTAGGCAAAGAACCCGCAGAGGTAACTTTTTCGCACGATGGTTCATTGGCTTTTGTAGCAAATGGGATGGATAATACGGTTTCGGTGATTAATCCAAATACCAAAACGGTTACCGCCACAATCTTAGTTGGGAAAAATCCCGTAGGAGCGTGGACGGGTTCGGATAATCGGATGTACGTGGATAATGAAGACGGACAAACGGTTTCTATTATTGATGTAAAAACGCTAAAAATCGTCGAGACGGTTGCTTTGGGTTTCATGCCAGGTTATGCTGCTTTTAATGGTGAAATGAAAGAACTTTGGGTAACCGACCCGATGGCGGGGAAAGTGCATTACTGGAAACAAGATGTTACTGGAAAGTTCGTAAAAGGCGGCTCGTTTTCAACTGCCAATGGGGCTCATGCGATTGCGTTTAACGGTATGACAGCCTACGTTACTAATCAAGAAGCCGCCTCAGTTTCGGTGGTTGATGTGATGAAACACGAGAAAATTAAGGACATCAAAGTAGGTGAAAAACCGAATGGAATTGTGATTAGATTGTGAGAATATACCTCAAAAATATGGTTAGTAGCCGTTGCAAATTTATTTAAACAATAGAATATTTGTACGCTTAATGAAACTTTCAGAGAGGATACTTAGAGTTTTGTCGGGACCATCAATTTAGTAATAGTAGATTTTAATAAGTGAATTATTGAATTTTAATTAAATAAACAACATGAAAAAATCAATTTTCTTAGGCTTACTATTAAGCCTCTCTTTGGGTGTATTCTCTCAAACAAAAACGCCTGATGTTCACGCAGGGCACGATATGAAGCAGGAAACTTCGACAAAATCAAGTTTGGATTCGGAAGTTCAAACGAGTGTAAATAAGATGTTGGTAAGTTACTATGCCGTTAAAAATGCCCTCATTGCTGATGATGGGAAAATGGCAAATTCACAGGCGGGTGAGTTGGTGAAAACGTTGGCGGCAGTACCAATGAAAAAGATGACCGAAGAGCAACATAAAGTATTTATGAGTTTATCGGACAAGATAAAAACTGGTGCGGAACAAATCAACAAAAATACGGACGTAAAAAAGCAAAGAAGTCATTTTAATGACTTGTCGAACAGTGTTTTTGCATTGGTAAAAGGTTTAAAAGCAAACGAAAAACCTGTATATCAACAATACTGCCCCATGAAAAAAGCGTATTGGTTAAGTGATAATGCCTCGGTAAAAAACCCTTATTACGGAAAATCAATGCTTACTTGTGGGAAGGTTACGGAGACGTTAAAGTAACAAAATAATTAAAAAGGAAATGTACATATCGGCATAATAATTTGATTATCAATGCTCTTTTAAATCTCAAAAAATGAATAGAAATGAATTTCTTAAAAATTTGGGCTTCGGCACGGTTGCGTTAATTGCGGGTGAAAGTCTATTATCCTCCTGTATGAGTGGAATGGACATGGGAGAATCTCTTGCTCCAATTGTTTCCGATGGCGAGTTTATAAACGCTTTGAGAATCCCTGAAACCATATCGGGAACAAGCCCATTGATTGCCCAAAGTGTTCAAGATGAACTACTTGTGGGTAAAAGAGTTGGGGTTCAAAGCTATCGAAATAGTATTTTAGGGCCAACTTTTCGAGTTCAAAAAGGCTCAACTGTGAACATTGCATTTCAAAACAAAATGGCTGAACATTCTAACGTGCATTGGCACGGATTGGTCGTACCTGCCAATATGGACGGTCATCCCGAGCGAATGATAATGCCTAATGAGAGTTTCAATTTCCAATTCCCCATTAATCAACAGGCAGGAATAAGCTGGTATCATCCCCACATTCACAAACTGACGGGTAAACAGGTTATGCAAGGTTTGGCAGGACTATTTATCGTGGAAAGCCCAGAAGAAAAAGCCTTAAACTTACCGAGTGGTAATTACGAAATTCCCTTAATTATTCAAGATAAAAGACTGAATACTGATGGGAGTATCAAGTATAATCCTACGATGATGGAAGTTATGTCGGGTTATATGGGTGAAACTGTTTTGGTAAATGGCACAACCAAACCTTATCTAAACGTAGCAACTCGTTTTTACAGGTTTAGAGTTTTGAACGGGTCTTCGGCTCGAATATACAATTTGGCGTTGAGCAACAAAGCGGATTTTTATGTGATAGGTTCGGACGGTGGTATTTTACCTCAACCTGAAAAAGTAAAATCTTTGATGCTAAGTTCGGGAGAAAGAGCCGATATTTTGATTGACTTTTCGAATATAAAAATAGGTGAACAAGTTTATTTAACCAGCGAAACTTTTTCAACGATGGGAACATCACAAGGGGCAGATTCTTTTAAAATTCTTGATTTTATCGTAAAAAATCAAGAATCTGACACCTTCAAAATGCCAACTTCTTTGATTCCAGTTGCCAAAATTACGAGTTCGACTAAGACCAGAACATTTGCTCTGACGGGAGATATGATGAACATGAACGGTGGAATGCACAAAATCAACGGAAAAGTCTATGATGGTAAGCGTATTGACGAAACTGTTAACTTAGGAGCAACTGAAACATGGGAATTTGATAATTCAACGGGAGACGAAGCCCATCCCATGCACATTCACGGAGTTGAATTTCAAGTTGTCTCACGTTCTGGTGGACGAAATGCCATTTTTCCACAAGAAAAAGGATGGAAAGATACTGTTTTGGTAGCCCCAAAAGAAAAAGTGCAAGTTATTATGAAATTTGGACAACAGGGAAAATTTGTTTTTCATTGTCATAACCTTGAACACGGAGACGATGGAATGATGCTAAATTTTGAAGTGAAGTAGATTACCTGAAAGTGATAATGCGTTTGTAAAAGATCTTTATGTACGGAAAATCAATGCTTACTTGTGGGAAGGTTACGGAGACGTTGAAATAGTGATAATTATGTAAAATAAGCTCAAAATTGTGTAACATTAATTTGAGGTATATCTTTTAGATTTAGTTATAGAAACTTTTCTATAATTAAATCTAAGTAAAATGAAAAATTATCAAAGTTGTTTGGATGCGTGTTTAGCCTGTTTGGTTGAATGTGAGAAGTGTGCTACCATTACCATGTGTATGTGCAAGGCTTTGTGCCAGAGAATCGCAGTTTGCGGATGCTCTTTGTGCCGTTTGTGTGAAACGCTGTGAGGCTTGTGCAGAAGAATGTTCAAAACATGATATGGATTGCTGTAAATCATGTACACAAGCCTGTAAAAAGTGTGCTGAAGCTTGTAAAATGTAGTTTTAACTGAATGGCAAATATGAGTTAAATGTTTGTCATTCAATACATTACAACCTATTTTAAAAATTATAATAAAATGAAAAAGACGATAATATTAAGTTTATATTTTGTATTAATGAAAATGACAACTTTCGCCCAGCACGAGCAACATCAAATGCCTATGCCAGCGACAAAAGAACCCAAAAAAGTCGTTCAATTGCCTAAAAGTAAGGCAGTTATGGGTATGCCGAAAGTAGTGCATTATGATTTGTATGTACGAGATACGATGGTGAATTTGGGTAATAAAACCAAGCGAGCGATTGCCGTGAATGGACAAATTCCGATGCCTACGCTCACGTTTACAGAAGGAGATACTGCCGAGATTTATGTGCATAATGAACTCAATGAAGAAACGTCTTTGCACTGGCACGGATTGATTTTGCCAAACCGATATGACGGTGTGCCTAACCTGACACAAATGCCCATTAAGCCGCACTCGACCCATATTTACCGATTTCCGATTGTGCAACATGGCACTCACTGGTATCACAGCCACACAGGTTTGCAGGAGCAAATTGGAATGTATGGTTTGATGATTTTGAATAAAAGAAAGGAGTTAGATATTCCCACAATTCCGATAATTTTGAGCGAATGGTCGGATGTAAATCCTAATAATATTCATCGAATGTTGCATAATGCGACTGACTGGTTTGCCATTAAAAAAGGTACTACTCAAAGCTATGCGGAAGCCATTAAACAAGGGTATTTCAAAACCAAAGTTTCCAACGAATGGAAGCGGATGAATGCGATGGATGTGAGTGATGTTTACTATGAAAAATTTCTGATTAATGGAAAAAATGAGCGTCAATTATCGCAATTCAAAGCGGGTGATAAAGTGCGTTTGAGAATTGCTAACGCAGGAGCCTCAACCTATTTTTGGCTCACTTATGTAGGAGGGAAAATCACGGTAATTGCCAGTGACGGGAACGATGTTGAACCCGTTGAGGTGGACAGATTAATCATCGCCGTTTCAGAGACTTATGATGTCATTGTTACGATTCCGGAAAATGGGAGCTACGAATTTTTGGCAACATCGGAAGACAGAACAAAATCTACTTCACTCTTTTTAGGTGTGGGCAAGAAAATAAATGCTAAGCCTTTACCTAAATTGAAATATTTTGAGGGTATGAAAATGATGAATGGCATGATGAAAATGAACGGAGATTTGGACGATATGGGAATGAGTATGAGCCTAAACCAAATGGATATGAACACGGTCATGTACCCAGAAATCACGGGTGAAATCACTAAAAAGGCATCTTCTGATAAAAATTCTACTTCAAAAGGAGAAATGAAACATGATATGAAAGGGCATGATATGAAAAATATGGAAGGTCATGACATGAAGAATATGAAAAAGAGTGACATGAAAGACCATGATATGAAGGATATGAAAATGGATGAATCTCAATATAATAGCAATGAAATGTCAGATATTGTGACCTTGAATTATGCCATGTTGAAATCGCCTACGAAAACTGATTTACCTAAAAATGCTCCTGTCAAAGAGTTACGTTTTGAATTATCGGGAAATATGAATCGCTATGTTTGGAATATGGATAATAAAGTGGTTTCTGAAAGTGATAAAATTCTGATAAAAAAGGGCGAAATTATTCGGATGGTGCTTTATAATGGTTCCATGATGCGACATCCAATGCACTTACACGGACACGATTTCAGGGTTTTGAACGGTCAGGGAGATTATGCCCCTATGAAAAATATCATTGATATTATGCCCATGGAGACTGATACCATAGAATTTGCCGCAACTGAAAGTGGTGATTGGTTTTTTCATTGTCATATTCTCTACCACATGATGGCGGGGATGGGAAGGATTTTTTCTTACGAAAATTCTCCTCCAAATCCTGAAATACCTAACCCAAAATTAGCCCAAAAAATGCTTTTTGCCGACGATAGAATGTTTCATATTATGGCAGAAAATGGCGTGGAAACCAATGGAAATGACGGTGAATTAATGGTCTCAAACACTCGTTGGAGCATCGGTTCGGAATGGCGTTTGGGTTACAATAATATTCACGGATATGAAGTTGAAACGCATATTGGAAGGTATTTAGGCAAAATGCAGTGGCTCATGCCTTTCATCGGTTTTGATTGGCGTTATCGAAAATTGGGCATTGATAATCAGGAGAAAAATATCTTTGGACAAAGCAATACTAAAGACCAACGAGCAGTGTTTAGTGTCGGGGTAAATTATATTTTACCGATGCTCATAACCGCCCAAGCGGAGGTCTTCACGGATGGCAATGTTCGTTTGCAATTAGAAAGAAAAGATATACCAATTTCTAAACGATTAAGATTTAATTTTATGGTGAATACTGACAAGGAATATATGGTCGGAGGAAGATATATTCTGACCAGAAACGTCTCATTATCAAGTCATTATGATAGTGATATGGGTTTTGGAGCAGGTTTAACTTTTAACTATTAAAGGATTTGTAAAGAGTTTCGTAAACGTAGGCTGGCAGTTTTACTGTGGGTTAAACCCAGCTTACGTTGATAAATAAAATTAACTTTTACCGATACGAGCGTTTAAGCTCAAACAAAAATATAAAATAAATGAACACAAAATCACTGCATAAAATCCTGTTTTTCATCCTTTTACTAATCTCAAAAACCGCATTCTCTCAAACCGAAACGGTCAGAGGAATTGTGATTGAAAAGAAAGTTGATGGAAAAACGGAACCCTTAATCGGAGCAACTTTACGATGGGAAAATGCCAAAAATGGTGCTTCTACGGATGCAAAAGGAGAATTTTCTTTGAGTAAATCTTCCGAAAATCATCAGTTAATTGTGAGTTCGGTGGGTTATAAAACCGATACTTTAATGGTTCATTCGCTGGACTTTGTCACCATTATTTTAAAAATACAAAGTTCTGATTTACAGGAAGTTGTGGTGAGAAGTGAAGCCACCACAATGGACAGAATGAACCCAATTCATACCGAAATAATCACGACAAAGGCATTGGCAAAAGCTGCCTGTTGCAATCTTTCGGAAAGTTTTGAAACCAACGCTTCCGTGTCTGTTAGTTATTCCGATGCCATCACGGGTTCAAAACAAATTCAGTTGTTGGGTTTATCGGGAAACTATGTGCAAACCAACGTTGAAAATATCCCATCCATCCGAGGATTAAACACTACTTTTGGCCTTAATTATATCCCTGGTACGTGGCTTTCTTCCATTGATATTGGCAAAGGTGCGGGGTCGGTTGTGAATGGTTATGAATCCATGACGGGAGCAATTAACGTGGAATTAACGAAGCCCGATGTTTCCGAAAAATTGTATCTCAATGTTTATGGAAATAGTCAGGGTAGGGGAGAGGTAAACTTGAACTTAGCCAATAAAATCAACAAAAAATGGTCAGTTGGTTTGCTTACTCACGTCAGTACCTTACAAACAAAATTGGATCAAAATAAGGACGGATTTTTGGATTTACCACTTTATACCCAATTCAACGGCATCAATCGTTGGAAGTATCAATCGGATAAATTGATGGCTCTGTTTGGTGTGAAGGCACTTTATGAAGATAGAACGGGCGGACAAGTTGGCTTTAATCCCGATACAAAAGGTACTTTTTCAGGATTTTACGGTTTTGGAAGTAAGACACAACGTTACGAATTTTTTAGTAAAACTGCCAAATTGTATCAGTCAAAACCCTATCAAGGTTTGGGCTTAATTGTTAGTGGTGTTTACCACGATAATGCTTCGTTTTTTGGATTTAAAAACTACACGGGTACTGAAAAAAGCTTTTATACCAACTTAATTTATCAGAACATTTTTGGTAATACAAACCATCAATACAAAGCTGGGTTGAGTTATTTATTGGATGACTATAACGAAAAATACATCGACTCAACCTTCAAAAGAACTGAATCAGTCCCAGGAGCTTTTGTGGAATACACCGAGACAATTCCAGATAAATTAATCTTAGTTTTGGGCGGGAGAGTTGATTTTCATAATCTCTACGGAACAAGATTCACGCCCCGTGGACACTTGAAATATGACTTAAATACGGATACGCACATACGCCTAAGTGCGGGCAAAGGTTGGCGAATGCCCAATGCCATTTCAGAGAACTTTGGAATGTTGGTAAATTCAAGACAACTGTCTGCTAAAGAGGTGATTAGACCAGAGGAATCTTGGAATTTTGGAGTAAGTTTAAGCAAAGATTTCTTTTTATTTAATCAAAAAGGAACGCTGGTTTTGGATGCTTATCGAACGGATTTTAGTAACCAATTAATCGTGGATATGGAAAGTGCCGATTTGGTAAGATTCTATAATTTGAAAGGTCGTTCGTTCTCCAATAGTTTTCAAGCGGAGGTCAACTATACACCTATCAAAAGAATGGATGTAAAGTTGGCTTACCGAATTTTTGACGTACAAAATGACGTTCAAACGCCCAGAGGCGAATTGACTTTATTACCCAAACAATTCGTAAATCGTGACAGATTCTTATTTAATATCGGCTATGCCGCCAAGTATGATAAGTGGAAATATGACTTAACGTGGCAATGGAACGGAGCAAGAAGAATCCCAAATTTCTCGGAAGGACACGTACATTCTGCCAGTTCAACGCCCGTTTTTGCCCCTGCCTTTTCAAATATAAACGCCCAAATCACCCGAGGATTTTATAAATGGGATTTTTATGTAGGCGGTGAAAACTTAAATAATTTCACGCAAAAAACCCCAATACTCTCTGCAAATGACCCTTTTGGTAAAAATTTCGATGCCTCAATGGTCTGGGGACCCGTAATTGGACGAATGGTTTACGTGGGAATGCGGTATAAGATTAAGTAGAAAATTGCTTTTTACCATTATCGTTGTTAAATTGTTTAACATTACCACATAAACAATTTAACAACGATAAAATGAACCAACGTTACCTTTCACTTGATATTTTTCGGGGAATTACGATTGCAGGAATGATTATGGTCAATAATTCTGGCAACAATAATTATACTTATTCACCCCTTCGCCACGCCCATTGGCACGGTTTCACGCCCACGGATTTAGTATTTCCTTCTTTTATGTTTATCGTAGGCGTTGCCATGCGATTTTCCCTAAAACCCTTCAATTATCAACTTACGACTGATTTGCGGAATAAAATCTTGAAAAGAACTGCCCTTTTATTCTTAGTTAGCTACGTTATTTTTAATATTCCTTGGTATAACTTCGATATTTATCATCTCCGAATTTTGAACGTTCTCCAACGAATTGCCTTGGCCTTTTGTGCCGTTTCATTCATTGTATTGACAGTTCAACGAAAATATTTGCCCTATTTGGCAGGTGGAATTTTGCTTTTATATTGGGCAATTATGTGGTTTATGGGTGATAGAGGCGTTGAATATGAATTACTTACGAATGCCCAGAGGAAATTAGATTTATTAATCTTAGGTGAAAATCATCTTTATCACGGTGAGGGCGTTGCATTTGACCCCGAAGGTATTTTAAGTACGCTTCCATCGTTGGCAAACACGCTTTTGGGCTATCTTACAGGCATTTATATTCAAGAAGCCGAAGGAAAGATAATTCAAAGAATCAGGAAAATGGCAGTTTGGGGTATTGGATTAATTGTACTTGCTTTAATATGGGACACGGTTTTCCCCATCAATAAAAAACTGTGGACGAGTAGTTTTGTGTTAATCACGGTTGGCATTGACTTGATTATTTTATCAATCCTCATCTGGATTATTGACTTAAAAGGAAATACAAAATGGACTAATTTTTTTCACGTTTTTGGCATGAATTCCATCTTTGCTTACGGAATTTCGGAGGTTTTTGCCATTGTTTTTGGTTTAATTCCAGTAAAACAAGGCGATGAAACCATCACTTTTTCAGATTGGTTATATTGGCATATTTTTTATCCCATTTTCGGAAATTCAAACGGTGCCTTGGCTTATGCAGTAAGTTTCGTATTGCTTTGTTGGTTTTTCTCATGGATTTTATATCGGAAGAAGATATTTTTGAAAGTGTAAGTTTGCCATCAAGGCACGAAGACACCAAGATTTAAAATTTACTTTGAGTCTTGGTATCTTCGTGGCAATACTTTTAAACACCTTAGTTATTTGGTGTCTTCGTGGCAATATTTAATTACCAAAATAAAAAAAACACTACCTTTGTAAATAAAATAACGCTTCAAAAATTTATGTTTTTAGATAGAATAAAGTCAAAAGAGTCGGGTATATTATTGTACGGAATCACGCCACCGAAACAACAAGTTGAACCACAAAGAGTGATTGAAATTGCTGAAAAGACCTTAGCTCGTTTATATTCATTGGATATAGACGCACTGGTTGTATATGACGTTCAAGACGAATCGGCTCGGACGGATGAAATTAGACCTTTCCCTTTTTTGAGTGCTCACGACCCTTTTGAATTTGCCAAAAACCACCTACATTCGCTTGAAATCCCTAAAATTATCTACCGTCCCGCAGGAAAATTCACCAAAGATGAATTGATTATGTGGGTTGATGATGTGGTAGCTCATGGTTTTTATCCCGTTTTTGTGGGCGTTCCTGCTCCTGATTTTATACCAGTTACGAGTTTACCAGAGGCTTATGAAATTTGGCGTAAACACGAAAATAATTCAGTTGTTGGGGCGGTTATGATTCCAGAACGTCACGCTGTTTTGAAGGATGAAGACCAACGAATTTTAGATAAAATGTCGTCGGGTGTGAGTTATTTTATCTCGCAATGTGTTTTTAATGTGGATTATGCCAAACATGTTATTGATGCTTTATCTGGGACTTGTGCTGCGAAAAAAGCTGAATTACCAACCATTATTTTCACGCTAACTGCCTGTGGTTCACTGAAAACCCTTCATTTTATGGAGTGGCTCGGTATTCATATTCCAGAAGAATTAAAAGAAGAATTTAGAGCTTCCGAAAATATTTTGGAACGTTCAGTGGAAGTTTGTCTTTCGATTGCGGAGGAATTAATAAAATATTGTACGGAAAAAGGCGTTCCTTTTGGCTTCAATATCGAAAGTGTTGCCATCAGAAAAGACGAAATTGAAGCCTCTATTTTCTTGATAAATCGCATTGGCGAAATGTTGAAGGAGCTGGGAATTCGTAAATAGTTGGCAGTGAATAATTTGTAATAAGCAGTAAATAAAATTATATATTTATTATTGCAACCCAAAGTTTATGATTGGGCGAGACTTTAGTCATTTTCTATCACTAACTCCACGCTTTTAAGTTGGAATCCTCAGCCTAAAGGCGTGGAGTTAGTGATAAAAATTTGTGCTGGAGCCTCATAAAAAGTTTTGCAATAATTGAGTATGTAGTGAAAACGTCAATGGAATCTTTACCTCTCCTTCTCATTCTTTTAGCAATCATTGCGTTCTTATATTCTTCGGTCGGTCATGGCGGAGCAAGTGGCTATTTGGCGGTAATGGCATTGTTAGGCGTTGCTCCTTTAATGATGAAACCTTCTGCTCTGATTATGAACCTGGCGGTGTCTTTATTTTCCTTCATTGGATTTCAACGGGCAGGTTTTTTTAAGATGAAATTATTTCTGCCTTTTGCCCTTGCCAGCATTCCAATGGCATTTTTAGGGGGAACAATGACACTTTCAGATTCAATTTACAAGAAAATATTAGCAGTTTGCATTATCCTTTCTATCATCCGATTATTGTATCAATTTAATCGCAAAAACGAACCAAATCGTCAGATTCCTGTGTGGGCGGGCTTACTTTCGGGAGGAATTATTGGCTTAATTTCAGGGATGATTGGTATTGGTGGAGGTATTATTTTGAGTCCTTTGATGCTCTTGATGAGGTGGTCGAGTTTGAAAGAGACTGCCACAGTTTCAGCCCTTTTTATCTTAGTAAATTCCCTCGCTGGGCTCTACGGACAAATGCAAAAAGGAGGAATTCATTTAACGGAAAATTTACAATGGGCAGTTTTAGCAACGATTGTAGGGGGACTTTTGGGCTCTTATTTCGGTAGTCAAAAATTTAACGTACCAACCCTTCGATATTTATTGGCGGTAGGATTAATGATTGCTTCGGTAAAATTAATTTTTACGTAGTCTGATTAACGCAGGCAGGATTTTTCTGTGCAAGTCAGACTGAATCGCACAGACAAAATTCTTTGACATATCATTCAAAACTGTGTATATGTTCTTTAATTTCTCCAAAGCAAAAACAAAAATAGCACCACCCAAAGTACATCCACGAAGTGCCAATAGAAGATTATTAGGTTGATTTTCAGTTGATTAGGAGGATTTACGGAATAAATAAATGACTCAATATAGGACATTCGTTTAATGGCTTCCACAAAAATCTTAATCAGGAAGCCTAAACCCAAAACGATGTGAAGAACGTGTAAACCCGATAATAAGTAAATAAATCCTCTCGTATTCCTCACTTCGGCGGTTGAATTTTGAGCAAAAATTTCCTTCCATCCCAAAAACTGCATTACAATGAAAGCCAATCCCAACGTGAGCGTAATTCCCATTAATGTTCTGTAACTTAAATACTTATCTTGCTTGAAATTCATATTAGCTAAGTGCAAAGTAAGACTACTAATCATGATTACAAGCGTACTGATCCAAAACATTTGAGGAATCATTATTTTCTCGAAACCCGCTTCGGGGCGTTCACGGGCGAGATAAGTTGCCATCAATCCAAAAAACATCAATCCACTTCCGAAGATTGCCATTTGGAGCATAAATTTAAAAGGTTCTCTGCGTTCCATAAAGTGTATCATGATTCTCCAGAATCGTGAATAAAATGTTACTGTAAAAGACTGACCAAAATTAGACCCGTGGTCTATTCTATTTACTTCGGTATAAAATATTACATTTTCCCTTGCCAAACTGAATACTCAGCGAAGGCTTCTTTTAACTCAATTTCGTTATCAAATATCCCAAAAACCGTTGAACCCGAACCTGTCATGCTTGCGTAGGCTGCTCCTTGTGAATAAAGTTGTTCTTTGATGATTGAAATGGTTGGATATTTTGATAAAAGATGATTCTCAAAATCATTTTTTACAACATTAATCCATTGATTTACAGAGTTTTGCAAGATTTCTTTCAAATTGATTTCGGATTTCAGTGGCTTTATACCCGAATAGGCTTCTGCCGTTGAAATATGAATATTTGGGTTTACTAAAACGATAAACTTACTTGATAAATCTAACGTTATTTCTAAAAATTCATCACCTTTACCAACACAATATTTTGGACGATTTTGAATGAAAAAAGCACAATCACTGCCCAATTTCCGAGCGTAATTTTCCATTTGTTCTATTGTTAAATGTAACTCAAAAAGGTCGTTTAGGGTTTTAATCGTGAAAGCACAATCTGCCGAACCTCCTCCCAATCCCGCCCCAATTGGCACGACTTTGTGGAGATGAATCATTACGGGAGAAATGTTAAAATCCTGTTTTATAAGGTGATAGGCTTTTAAACACAAATTCGTTTCTGGATTTCCTGGAATTGGTATTCCCGTACTTCTAAATGAAAGTTTTTTAGCGGGCAGAATCTCCAAAACGTCGCACCAACCCACAGGATAAAAGCACGATTCAAGATTGTGAAAACCGTCTGAACGTTTTTCAGTAATGTGCAAACCAATATTTATTTTAGCGTTTGGGAAGGTTACCATTGTTGGGGATTGGTATTTTGTTGAGTTAAAAGGGAATAATGGGTTTGGCAAGTTGAGAAATTCTTAATAGTATTTCAAATTTACTTCAAAAATGACCTTTTAATAATTTTTAACATTGTTGTATCATTATTTTTTTAAATTAACACTATTAAATTTTTAATAAATAGTAATTTGGTGCGACCTTTGCTGTCCAATTATCTATTGAATACAAATTTTAATCCTAAAATGGCAAGATATACAATTCCAGAACGCTTCAAAAAAGGCTTTGCCATATTATCAAAGACCCAAATTTCGTTAGTTGATGAAGTTACTAATATATTAAAAACTTTACCCGTTGGTATAGGAGTTGAGAGCATTGCTAAAAAAATAAAGTTAGATTTAGGAGAAAAAGTTGAGGAAAATGATATTGAAGAGATTATAAAAACACTCTTCAGTTTAGTTGGATTTAGTAATGAAAACACCGTTGATTTTACAGAATTTGTTGTTGATATTACAAAATCTTATTCAGATGAATCTGATTTAGATGAGAACTCTTTTAAACTTCTAAATCAGAATGTAATTAATTTATATAACAATAGCCAAAATATTAAAATTACACTTAAGGCTAACAATTTATTAAGTGAGTATGAGAAACTCTTTTTAGATTGTAGAGTGCTTTCAGATATTAGAATTATTTTTAATGAAAATTTAGATGAAGAGAAACAGACAGCTGTTGTTGTTCATCAATTAAAAATAGATTATGTAAAACATGGTGAATCTCAACAGACTTTTTTTGCTCTGGACAGTAACGATTTAAGAAAATTAAAAATTGCTATTGAGAGGGCTTTAGATAAAGATAAAAATATTAGAGAAAACAATTACAGTAATAGCCTACAATTCATAGAACTAACTAAATAAAGTCATGCCCGCTAATATTGCTCAACAACCAAATACATATAATCCAATTGCAATATATCAGCAAAAAACTAACAATCGTATTAGTAAGAATGATGAATATGTTGATAACTCTAAAAATTCCATTTTTACTTATAAACGTAAAGAAACATTCGTAGACATTAGTAGTGCATCTCGTACAAGGTTAAACTGGAAAAATTCGACTCAAGAATGCGAACCTGTTTTAAAACATAATCAAGAATATATTCAGGTAAAAATTGGAGAGAAAATTTTTCAAGTTCCTCACGAATTTTCTGAAATAGTTTCTGAAATAAATGATTCTAAAAAAATATTAGATTTAGAAGATGATTGGGATTCAGAAGGAGCTTTATCTGTACCTAAATTTGTATGGGAAAGAGCAACAAAAACATTACTTACTTACAGCAAATGGGTTTTAGAGAATAAAGGTATTTTGTTAGTAACTCCTACTATTGATGCCATTGCAGATGGTTCAATTGATATTATGTGGAATGGGACAAAAGCTCGTTTACTATTAAATATTAGAAATTCGTCTTCATTAGAGGCTCGTTTCTATTGTGATAATTATGGAGGAAAGAATAAAATTAATGGTGACATTGAAAATTTAGCGGATTTACAAGATTTCTTCCCAGACAGGATTATTAACTTTTTGAAATGATAGACAATTCTACTAAATGGAAAACTGAAAATGTACAAAATGATGCAATAGTGTACGTAAGGGTTAACAGAGAGTATATTCAGAAAAAAGGTGATAAGATTGGACTTCCTAACACTGGGGCATTTTATAATACGCCAAAAAATGGTTCAGATTTATCTTCTGATTGGAATAAATATTCAACACCAGAGGATAGCCGAGAACGGATAGGAAAGGAATTTAAACTATCAAAGCTTGGACAATATAAGACTTCATCAGAATTTTATATTGTTAGCTTCAAAGTGCAAGATATTTATGATTTAGAATTAGAGCAAAGCATTGAACATTCACCAAGGCAAGAAAATTTTCCAGACGAAATTGATGGTTTTCCTTGGAACAGGTCTCATTGTAGTATAATTGGTGATGCATCATTGGAAAGAAGAACAAGAATGCCAGATATTTGTACATGGGAAATACCTCCACCAGAATATAATCCATCATAAAACTCCTAACTAATCCTCGCCCAGTTGCTTTCATTCACTCTCAGATTATCAACTTGCTCCTTAATCATTTGATTCTTAGGTAATTGCAAATTTGCATCTTCTTCCAGAATTTCAGTTGCACATTCTCTGGCGACTTTTAAAATCTCTCCGTCTTTTGCTAAATCGGCAATTAATAAATCAATTACACCGCTTTGCTGCGTGCCTGATAAATCGCCTGGTCCACGGAGTTGCAAATCTACATCGGCAATCTCAAAACCGTCGGTTGTTCTCTCCATTGTGTCAATTCTAACTCTGGTATCTTTGGATAATTTTACGTCCGTCATCAAAATACAATAACTTTGGTCTGCCCCACGACCCACTCGTCCACGCAACTGGTGAAGTTGGGAAAGTCCAAAACGCTCCGCACTTTCAATCACCATCACTGAGGCATTTGGAACATTTACGCCCACTTCAATTACCGTGGTTGCCACTAAAATTTGGGTCTCTTTTTTGATGAATCGTTGCATCTCAAAATCCTTGTCGGCGGCTTTCATTTTGCCATGAACAATCCCAATCTGAAATTCAGGAAATGCCCTTGTCATACTCTCAAAGCCATCGGTAAGAAATTTATAATCCAATTTTTCAGATTCTTCAATCAATGGATATACTACATAAATTTGCAAGCCTTTGTTAATTTCGTCCCGCATAAACCCAAAAACATTCAATCGGTGAGAATCGTAACGGTGAACAGTTTTGATAGGTTTTCGTCCTTTCGGTAATTCGTCAATCACGGAAATATCTAAATCTCCGTAGAGCGTCATTGCCAACGTTCTTGGAATTGGCGTAGCAGTCATCACCAAGATATGCGGATGAATATACTTATTTTTCTCCCACAATTTTGCCCGTTGAGCTACCCCAAAACGGTGCTGTTCGTCAATAACGGCTAATCCCAAATTTTGAAATTGAACGGTATCTTCCAAAAGGGCGTGCGTTCCAACCAAAATCTTCAAAGCCCCATTTCTAAGCCCTTCGTGGATAACCTCCCGTTGTTTTTTACGAACCGAACCTGTTAGTTTTTGGATGGTGAGTCCCAATAAATCAGCATATATTTTTAGTCCATCGTAATGCTGTTGAGCCAAAATTTCAGTCGGTGCCATGATGCAGGCTTGGGCTTTGTTGTCAATCGCCAGAAGCATACAAATAAATGCCACAATCGTCTTGCCCGAACCCACATCTCCCTGCAACAATCGGTTCATTTGCTTGCCCGATTTCATATCTTCAAAAATCTCTCGAATCACCTTTTTTTGGGCATTTGTGAGGTCAAAAGGTAAGTGATTTTTGTAGAAATCAGTTACTAAAACGGCACTTTTAAAAACTTGTCCACTGTAATCAACTCGGCGTAAAAGTTTCTGTTTTATCAGTCGTAGTTGATTATAAAAGAGCTCCTCGAATTTCAGACGGCGTTTTGCTTGATGTAACCACGCCTCTGACTGTGGCAAATGAATATTATAAACGGCATCTCGTTTGGAGACCAATCTGAATTTTTGCGTAAGATTTTCGGGTAAGGTTTCTCGTATTTGCGAATAGGCTTGGTCGAGTAGATTTCGTTGCAAATTCGCAATCACTTTCGAGTCCACGTAACGCTTGCGGAGTTTCTCGGTAAGTCCATAAACGGGCTGAAAATAGCCCACTTTTTCATTATCAGTATTGAGCAATTCCATCTCTGGGTGTTGCATCTGCGGGCGACCATTAAAGAAGGTTGGTTTGCCATAAAGTACATACTCTGCACCCGCCCGAAGATTCTTTTCTAAGAAGCTAACTCCCTGAAACCAAACGAGTTCCATTGTTCCAGATCCGTCCGAGAATTGCCCAATAAGCCTTGCTTTAAATCCTTCGCCAATCTTTTCAACAAAGCGTAAACGTCCTTTTATTTGAGCATATTCCATGCCATCATACAAGTCAGTAACTTGCTGAAATTTAGTGCGGTCTTCGTATCTGAAAGGGTAATATTGAACTAAATCTCCGTAGGTAAAAATCTGTAATTCAGTGTTTAACAATAACGCTCTTATCGCAGTTACTCCTTTAAGAAATTCAATCTTACTATCAAAAAAATTAGGTTGCATATTTTTAGGAATTAGGAGTTGGGGATTAGGCTCTTCGACCCAGAGATTCCAAAAACGCCTAAACAATTTTGTGAAAATACTGCTTTTTATGTAAATTAGTGTTTATCCAATCCACTCTTACTGCTTAATATTCTGAAACCACTCACGAAATACCACGCTGAGTTTAATCTCACCAAGTATAATAAGCATTTACAACTCTTTATTAATCAATTATTTAAACATTTGCCGTATTTATGATATTGTGTAATATTACCTGTTATGATGGCGTTTAATTATTTGTAAAGTAGCCAATTTTAATCTGAAAATTATGTTTAAAATTTACCGCTCTGTATTATTTTTTGTCTTGATTATTCTCAGTATATCAATTCGTGCCAACCATATTTTGGGAGGTAATTTCGAGTTGAATAATACTGGAACGAATGGCTACTATGAATTGAAGTTAAATCTGTTTTTCGACAAAGCACGACGAGCAATATCTGCCGCAGATAACAATTTAAAAGTTGCCATTTATCGAAAAAGTGATAATAAATTAATGAAATCTTTGACGTTGGCATCTTCACAACTTCAAGGAACTGCTTTGGTTTATACCAATGAAAAGTGTGCCACAACGCAAGGATTAAATATAGCTATTATTTCATTTACGGAAAACCTTTATCTCGACCCCGCCGACTATAATGACCCGCAAGGCTACTATATTGTGTGGGACAGATGTTGTCGTAATGCCGCTAATAATATAGTAAACTCACTAAATGCTGGAATGTTGTTTTATCTTGAATTTCCGCCTCTGTTGAAAGCTGGAGTAGAATTTAAGAATTCTTCGCCAAGGTTTGTGGCTCCTAATGGTGAGTATATTTGTAGAGGTCAGGATTTCAAATTTGATTTAGGGGCAGTTGATGCCGACGGTGACCAATTACGATATTCTTTCGTTACGCCTTATAATGGGTTCAGTGGTCCTAATGCCCCCACGCCAGATCCAAGAGGGTCTTCTAATTATCCACTCATTAACTGGGCGAGTGGATATGGAGCTACAAATGCCATTCCGAGTAATCCCGCTATGAACATTGATGCCAACGGTTTAGTCACGGTTAAATCAGACCAATTGGGACTTTATGTTTTTTCAGTTGAAGTAGAAGAATTGCGTAACGGGGTGGTCATTGGGCGAGTGCGTCGTGATATTCAATTGAAAGTTATTGACTGTAATGCTCCACCCGCAAAACCCGTTGTTTTCAAGGATACGCCAACGCCTGTTGCTGCCCCAATCCAAGTGGCAACAATTGATATTTGTGCATATGGTTTTGCAGAAATTGCCACAGTTTATAATCCAGATTTTCAATATCAATGGCAAAAAGATGATAATAATATTGCTATTGATGGCGAGAATTATAAATTGAAAGTAACGGAGGCAGGGAAATATAACGTTGTAATTAGCTACAAACAGGGTTGTAGTGGCTCTTCTCTTTCAGAAAAAACGACCGTTTCCGTTAAATCAGGCGACCAATTTGAGGTTTCTCCTGATACGGTGGTTGAATGTGAAATACCAAATGGTTTTGCACTTCAAGTTCAAAAAATGGGAGGAGGAACATTCAATGCAAGCAATTATTTGTATTTGTGGACAAGGGATGTGAATGATACCATTACGGCAAGGAATGTATTTATCCAAGTTAAAAAATCGGGAAAATATAACGTTAGAATGACTCAATTATCAGGGATTTGTCAGTATGATCTGAAATCAGATGTTACCATTAACCCACTTCCAGAAGTTGTTTTAACAAACTTAACGGGTAAAAAAGTAATTTGTGAAGGAGACTCAATTCCCTTGAAAGCGAATGAAAATTTTGATAATAATTACGAATGGTTTCAAGATGGTGTTTCGGTTCAGAAAAATAAAAATTCAAAGTTTTTAGTAATGAAAACTGGTAATTTCACCGTGGAAATTACCGATAGAAATGGTTGTAAAAAAATATCTGACCCGATTAAATTAAAGGTAAATCCGCTTACACCCGTGAAGTTTGATACCATTTATCCAAGCTGCGGAACGGGTGGAAATCGGATTAATTTGCAGCCATATGTGCAACCATATGATGCCACGAGAGGCGTTTTTGTTGGCAGAGGAGTTTCGGGTTCGGTTTATAGTCCGTTACTGGCGGGTTTTGGTCCTTCACCTATTACATATACTTACACAAATGAGTTTGGTTGTGATACCAAAACATCCAGAATTGCATTTGTGGATTTAACGCCAAAAGTGCGTCTGGGGAACGACATAACCATTTTTAAGGGTGATACCATTACCATAAAAAGTACGGTTACAGGTAGCTATAAAAACGATTTGGTGATAAGTTGGTCACCGACTACGGGTTTAAATAATAGTACAATCGGTCGTCCTGTGGCTTCTCCAAGTGTAACAACTCCGTATATTTTGAGTGCCAAATCGTTGTCAAGTGATTGTATAAACCAAGATACAATTGTGATAATTGTGAAAACAAAGATTCAAATTCCAACGGGTTTTACGCCCAATGAGGACAACATCAATGAAAATTGGGTTTTGGAAGGGATTGAAGATTATCCAAATGCGGAAGTTAAGATTTTTAACCGTTGGGGAGGGGAAATGTTCTCAACTAAAAACTATCAAAATAACCCCTTTAACGGCAAAAAAGACAACTCAACTTTGCCCATGGGAACGTATTATTATGTAATTAAAACGGGTGATGATGTGCCTACGCTCACGGGGTTTATTACGCTTGTGAGAGGAGGACAGTAATTATTAGGATTTGAATTACCACCTTTCAAGCCCCAATAACTTCTTCCCCAACTCATTTAACTCAGCAGTTTCATACTTCGTTTGTTCCCAATTTCGGGGGTCGCCAGGGAAGGCATATCCTTCGGGGGCAACACGGTTTATCCAAGAATTAATCCGCCACTCACGCATGGAATCGTTATTTTCTTCGGCAGGCATCATTGAAATATACTGAGCTATTCTGACCTTATCCTCCGAATTATTTGGGCGAATTCCGTGCGGAGTTACGCTGTTAAAAATCAACAAATCACCCGCTTCTAATTTCACTTTATGATATTTTCCCTCAAATGCCGAAGTGTCAGGCTTGAAACGATTGCGGTCTTCGGGTTGCGTTAATTTCCAAGTATGGTAGGTTCTGTACAATTCAGGAATACACTGAAAACCACCCATATTTTCATCTGTTTGGTCGGCGAGTGCCAGAACGCCTTGCACATTTTGGGGTTTAGTTTCAGGATCGTAATCCCAATGAATAAATCCTTTATACTCAAATCCAGGGCGAATTGGAAAGTTTAAATTGGCTCTATCAATCGTTACCCACAATTTTTCAGTTCCCCACACATCCGAAAAAGCATCGTGTACACGCTCCATTTGACGATTATTCCACAAATGCTGATTATTATAAACTTCCACCATGCCCGTGTTGGTCAATTCCTTCATCATCATTTCTGCCCGTGGTTGCGTGTACCAAGTTGATTGGTTTTTGGGGTCTTTTTCTTCAAATTCCCACAAGAAATTTGCGGTCTGTAGAGCCTGTTCTCTCGGCACAGCATCTTTGATAATTACGTAACCATTTTCCACCCAGAATTTCCAATCATCTTCACTCAAAACTTTCAAAGGTTTCCCATTCGAGCGGTCGTTGAGTTTAAGATAGCTACTCGTTGCCGTTGAAGGATTTCCTGGCATATTTTTATGATTAGCATTTGGCATCATCGTTTGTTGTTTAGCTTCCATAATAAATGATATTTTTGATTGAAATAGTAATACAAATGTAGATTGTTTTCAATTAAATCAATTTAAAAAATATGATAGAAAATCCATTAGCGTTTAAGAAGTAATATTTTGGGAAATAAAATCAAAAGTCCAAGAGGGACATTATCTGTAACTTATGAATTCAGACACAAACACAATTTCCATCCTTGCTTTGTATTTCCAAAATATTCCCATATTGGTCAGTTTTTACGGGACAACAATCCATTAATTTTTGCTTTAATTGTCTCCGTCCACGTTGAACCCGAGATTTTGCTCCTGAAACAGAAATTCCCAATCTGTGAGCCAATTCTATCTGCGTAATTCCTTCAATATCAACTAATTGTAAAGCTTCTTGGTATTTGGGATCAAGGTCTTTTTTAAATTCGCCCAACCAAATTCCTACCATTTCATTCAGATTATTTTCCTTAAAATAATTTTCTTCTTCAGTTTCTCGTTGATGGAATTCTTGATTTTCTAAGTTCTTTTTTTGCGTACGAAAATAATTCAAAACCGTATTTCTCGCAATTTGAAAAACCCAACCCGCCACTCGTTCTTCATCCCGTAAAAGATGCAAATTTTGATGAATTTTAATGAAAACTTCTTGCAGAATATCATCCGTAACGTCTGAATTATGGGTTTTGTTTCGGATAAAATCTTTGACAGGATGGCTGAATTTAAGCCAAATTTCATTAAAAGTAATGGTATTTTCGAGTGTTTGATTCATGGTGAAATGTATTTCTCAAAAGACGCAAAAGGCTCTGAAAAGATGCAAAAATAAACTTATACAAGTTGTATTCTTGATTTAATCAAAAAATACTTAATTTCAACCTATCATTATTTAATCAAAATCACAACCCATGAAATTTGTAAAAGCCTTTCTTACGCTTTCCGTTACTGTTTTTCTGTGTTATGCACTCAATCGAAATTGGGGTTCTGTACCCGCTTTTGGTAATTTTTTAAATCCATTTACTGGCTTCTGGATCAATGGCGAAAAGCCCGCTCTGGAGGCAGAATCATCTGAAAGTTCCTTAGCAATCCCAGGCTTGCAGGATGAAGTTAGTATTCGTTACGATGAGTTAGGCGTTCCGCACATTTTTGCTAATAATAACCATGATTTATATTTGGCACAAGGCTACGTTACGGCAAAAGATCGTCTTTGGCAAATGGAGTTTCAAACCCACTTTGCGGCAGGTCGTTTAACGGAGATTGTGGGAGCAAAAGCCCTTGAACAAGACCGCTTTCAACGTAGAATGGGGTCGGTTTTTGGGGCTGAAAACTCTTTGGCAGGAATGTTTGAAGACCCTAATGGAAAAATTGCTTTGGAGGCGTATTCTGACGGTGTGAATGCTTATATTTCCCAATTGAAACCCCGTGAATATCCCGTAGAATACAAATTATTGGGTTATGCACCAGAGCAATGGTCGCCCATTAAAAGTGCTTTATTTTTGAAAAATATGTCCTTCGTTTTGGCATCTGGAACGGATGATTTAAGGATGACAAATATTCTTAGAAAATACGGAAAACAGACCGCAGAAGACCTTTTTCCTAATTATCCGTTCGTGGAAAGTCCTATTATTCCAAACGGAACGCCCCGTGATTTTACGTCTTTGGCTTTACCTAAATCGCCCGTTGATTTTATGGGAATTGCCAGTTCAAAAGCCATGACTGAACGTGATAAAGGCATTGGTTCAAAC
>JAYVRF010000022.1:0-37527 GCA_043756925.1 Arcicella sp.
CAAACATCAAAAACCGAAAATCCAATATCGAACATTAATTAATCTTCTTTTTCGTATTTAGCCACAACCTTAGCCGCTTCTTTCTCTGCTTCCATATCCACTAAACGCTTGGCTTCCTCTTCTTCTGCCATACGAGCATCGTCTTTATCTTGCTTACGCTCCATCAAACCTTCTTCGATTGCCTTACCAATTGCCAAAGTAATCAAAGCGATTGACTTGTAAGCATCATCATTGGCAGGAATTGGATAGTCAACTAAATCAGGGTTTGAGTTAGTATCACACATCGCAAAAACTGGAATGTCCAAACGTTGTGCTTCTGCAACCGCAATATGCTCACGCTTAACATCCACCACGAAAAGAGCCGCTGGAAGACGAGTCAATTCGGTGATACCACCCAATACTCTTTCCATTTTCTCTTTATCACGAGACATCATTAAACGCTCACGTTTTGCCAAGGCTTTCACCGTTGCTTCATCTTTCAACAATCGGTCAATTGTACCCATCTTTTTGATAGACTTTCTAACGGTTTGAAAGTTAGTAAGCATACCACCCAACCAACGGTCAGTAACATAAGGCATTTTTAAACGACGAGCTTCCTCTGAAACAATCTCTTGAGCCTGTTTCTTTGTAGCAACAAACATAATCTTGCGTCCAGAGCGTACAATGCCTTTAATTGCATTACAAGCCTCATCCAAACAACCTAATGTTTTGTTCAAATCAAGAATGTGAATACCGTTCTTTTCCATGAAAATAAACGGAGCCATTCTTGGATCCCACTTGCGTGTTAAGTGTCCAAAATGAACACCAGCATCTAATAATTCTTTGTATTCTAATTGTGCCATTTGATTCAGTTATCAGTTAATAATTAGCAATCGACAATCCCATACTGACGAGTAGTTAAAAACAAACATCCAACAATTTTTTGAATGAAAAATATGAAAAATACCAGCAAGACACCGGTCACTGTAAGTCTTGCTGATTAAATATGATGAGAAACGTTATTGTTAAAAGATAACAATTGGCAGTAAACTGATAACTGATAACTGATAACCAATAACTGATTTCTATCTTTTCGAGAATTGGAATTTCTTACGAGCTTTTTTCTGACCTGGCTTCTTACGCTCAACCATACGTGGGTCACGAGTAAGAAATCCTTCTTTTTTCAAAGCTGGACGACGCTCAATGTCAATTTCTTGTAAAGCACGTGAAATTGCCAAACGAAGTGCTTCCGCTTGACCTTTGATTCCGCCACCGCCCATGTTTACTTTAACGTCATAAGTCCCTTCGGTCTTTGTCAAAGCAAATGGTTGATTAACGATAATTCTCAGGATTTCTGATGGAAAGTAGTTTTCCAACGTCCGTCCATTTATCAAATATTCGCCTTTGCCAGGAGTCATGTATAGACGGGCAACTGCTGTTTTTCTTCTTCCTAATGTATTGGTTACTTCTGCCATTTTTTTATAGAGAAGTTATCTTGTTAGGTACTAATTATCATTTATTAGCTATTGGTAAAAAACTTTACGTTTAAAACTAATCTCTAATTCCTAATTCCTAATCCCTAATAACGATAACGGTTATTAGAATTTGATTTCAGTTGGTTGTTGTGCTGTGTGAGGATGTTCCGAACCTGCATATACATAAAGATTAGTATATAACTTAGCTCCCAAACGGTTTTTTGGTAACATACCTTTCACGGCAGATTCCATAATTCCTCTTGGATTTTTTGCCAATACCTCTCTTGGCGTAGCAAAACGCTGACCACCTGGATAGCCCGTATGACGGATGTAAACCTTATTGTTCATCTTCTTGCCAGTAAAACGAATTTTCTCAGCATTAATAACAATAACATTATCACCACAATCCACGTGCGGTGTATATGAAGCCTTGTGCTTACCACGCAAAATCATTGCGATGTGTGAACCTAAACGACCTACAATTTGATTTTCTGCATCAACAACAACCCATGCTTTTTCAATAGAAGCAGCGTTTGATGAGATGGTTTTGTAACTTAAAGTATCCACTTTGTTATTGGGTAAAAGTCCGATAATATTTTCTCAAAGAAAGCACCTCTGCCAAGAGGCGTTATAAAACTACATTTACGTTGGACTTTCGTTAAGACACGCAAATGGTTCTTTCATACATCAGACGTTGGAACGACACTGATTTTCAATGATTTGTCCTTCTATTTTTTTCCGAACGGGCATCCAGCTTAAATTTGGGAACGCAAAATTAGTGAATGTTTTGAGTATATGCAAAGACTTTAAAAAAAAATGTAAATCTAACAATGTAAAAATTACCACTTGATAAATAATGAGTAAATTCTTTTGAAAAAACAAAAGGTTTACTTTACTTTACGTTGTAATGCCTGAGTATCCTAAGTAATCAAAATAATTTAAAAAACTGGTTGATTATTCGCCGATAATAACCATAATTAATCTTTCAACATTATTTTAATCTTCCGATTAACAATGCTTGATATTTTAGTACTTTTAAAATCTTTTCCTACTTCTGTAATCCTGGTATTATCTTCATTCCTTACATATCAAAAGTTTTTTTCAAAAAAAGAAATTTGTCTGATTCCAACCGCCTGAATCAACAAACACTCGCTTCCTTGTCCGTTATTATTTAAAAAATGACAAAGCTCCTTGTCGGGATCACTATGTCCTGTCAGTTAGCCTTGGTTTCAATGTTGTGTTTTACCTGACACTTCATTGAATGACTGTGTGTTTCCTAATCTAAATTATATTATTATGTCCAACTCTACTTGTTGGCTGTCATTTTTTGACAGTTCACATCGCTCGTTGTTACCCCCCAACAACTTGCGAGACAGTTTGACGAAGCTTTTCCTCTCACAAAGAGGAAAGGCTCGTCTGCTTTCTTCGGTCGCCTTTACGGTGTTGATGGCTGTATTTCTCAGTCAATCTTCTTTCGCTCAAGAGCTTATTGTAAATCCTGGTTTTGAGTCTAAATTGACTGGTTGGGTGTCTAACAAAGCCCCCATCAGAACAATTGCTACTACAAATCCTGTAAAGACGGGTGTTTATTCAGCCCACATCAACAATGCCAGTCAGGATAATGAGTATTTTTATCAGAATCTGAATGCTTCACCGTTTGGGAATTATTCTTTTTCAGTGTGGGCCATGGTTCATGATGCTTCAAAATGGAGTTCTGTGGGTGTTAATGTTTACGATGCCAATTGGATAAAGATTACTTCGGCAAGTTTTGAAATGGAAGTAAATAGTTCATCCTATCAAAAATATTCAAAAGATTTTACGGTTTCAGGCAACGCCCGTTATTTTCAAGTTTTTGGATATACTGAACATACTATCTTGAAAGTTGATGATTATTCATTGACACAAGCGGTTGGTGGAACGCCAACGGGAACGTTATCTAAAAATTGTAAAATCGAAAATTTTAGGAAATGCGATGGTACAAATTTGGGTCATGGTCCTTGGTTAAACATTTTGGTTAATAATGCTGGCGGTGGAAGTAATAACGAGTACAACGTCAATGATTTAACTTGGAAAGAATATAGCGATAATACAGCAACAGTTAAAGGAACCATCACAAAGAAAAATGATGCAACGGTTGCTTTTACAGTTGATTTACTATTGAAAGGTAGAACAACAAGTGGAACGGGATATTTCTCGGCAGTTGATAATGCATCTTTCTGCGTAGGTCAGAAAGGGGCAGACTGGTATTTTTATCCAAATGCTTCAGGAACCTTGGTTGGTACTGGAACAAGTGTTATTGGCTCTCAAATTAATGTAACCTTAGATCCATCAATGCCTTGGCAAGTGGGAACGGGTGGAACAACTCGTTTCAAAACTTCTTTTGGTTCAAGTGCTTGGGTAAATCTTGCCGTGGTTAAACAACCTTCTTCCTCTGGTAAAACATTATCAATTGGAACAGAAGGAACAGATTTTTATTTAGAAATGCCAGGTTGCACACCTCCTTCAGCTGATCTCTGTACGAGTTTCTCGGTTTCAGGAGTAAGTACAAATGTTACGACAAATGGAGGGACAAATGGTGCCATAAATGTAACACTCGTAGGCGGGCAATCTCCATTCATTTATTCATGGTCAAATGGTGCAACAACAGAAGATTTAACGGGTTTGGAAGGGGGTATTTATTGGCTCACGGTAACAGATGCTAATAAGTGTGTCAAAACATACCAAGCAGTCATAACTCAACCTAATAGTGGGATTTGTACAGGTTTTCGTACGCAAACGCAAGGAGGTTGGGGAAGTAAAGCAAATGGTGAAAATCCAGGAGCGTATCGTGATGCAAATTTTGTAGCGGCATTTCCAAATGGTGTTACAATAGGTTGTGGTACTAAATTATTAAAATTAACAACCGCCAAGGCTGTTGAAGACTTCTTGCCTTCGGGAAGTACCCCTACAGTTTTACCTGCTGGAACTTTAACCAACCCTGCTGGCACATATAGTAATGTTCTGGCTGGTCAAGTGGTTGCTTTGACTTTAAATATTGGGTTTGATAACTACGATGCTACGTTTGGCTCATCAACAACTAATCTTAAAAATCTATTTATTACTACTGGCACATTCTCTGGAAAGTCGGTTCAGTTTTTATTGGATGAAGCAAACAAGGCTTTGGGTGGTTGTTCAACAACTTATACTCTGTCAGATATTAATGATGTTGTGACATCGGTTAATGAAAACTATGTTAATGGTACGTCTACAGGTGATTTCTTAGGATGTTGCAATAATGTAACTTCTGGTGGAACGATTGGAACTAATCAAAGCGGATGTAGTGGTTTTGACCCTGTGGCTTTCACAAGTGTTGCCAATCCATCGGGTGGAGGAACTACTGCATTAGAACTCGTTTGGTTGAAAAGTACAACTTCGTCAGTTTTAACAACAACTACGCAAAGCCAATGGACAACTATTGTTGGAGCTACTGGGTTGACTTATGATGCTGGTCCTTTGACTCAAACAACTTATTTTATTCGTTGTTCACGTCGTGCGGGTTGTACGGATTATGTGGGAGAATCAAATGTTGTTACTGTAACAATTAATGCAAATTGTGGTGGGAAAGATCCAATCTGTCTTTCTCGAAAGAGTCCTGTACAAAACAGTAGTCTTTGTGGAGATGCTACTAAGTCTTACGGAATGTGGTTTAATGATTTGAAAGGAAATGTTGCTTCACCAAGTCAATATTTTTCTGTAAAATCAGGTGAATTGACAGAATTTTGTGATGGAACTGCGGTTTTAACTTATACTGCCTGTGTTGTAGGCGGTGGTGCAAATGACTGTATTACGGCAACGGTTAATTACTCAGGACGCACGGGAATACCTGTAACAGGAAGTCCAGTTTTGAATACGCATTGTACAACTTATAATCCAAATGTTGGTGATTGGTATTATTATCCAACTTCAAGCGGTTCATTCTTAGGTGCAGGTATCTATGCAGGTTTGACGGGTACGTATACGCAAAACATGGGAGCGTTCCAAGTGGGTACGGGTGGAAGTTTGAATGATATTTCAAAATTTGGAGCAAGTTCTTGGTTCAAAATTGGTGTTACTAATGGTGGTACTAATAATTGGACTACCATTTCAAAAGATGGAGATGTTAACATCAATTTAGGAACTTCAACTAATATTGCCTCGGTGATTGCAACGGCTAATCCAACATCAATCTGTAAGGGTGAAAATGTTGTTTTAACAGCCACAATTGATGCGGCTTCAAAATCTGCGAATTGTTCACCAACTTATTCATGGGTTGGTTCAAATGGATTCACGAGCAATCAAGCAACGGTAACCAATAATGATGTCCAAGGAGCAACTACTTATACAGTTACGGTAAGTTTCACCGCAATTAATGGTAGTAAATGTTCAGTAACAGCCACAACGGGCGTAGCGTTAAATGTAGTTTGTTGTGATAATGTTACGAACGGAGGACAAATTGCTGCAAATCAAAGAAACTGCGGAGCATTTGATCCAGCACCATTCACCAACGTTGAATTACCAACGGGTGGAACAGGAACTTTGGAATATATTTGGTTAAAAAGTACTACGGCAACCACATTCACAGCAGAAAATGCTGCTGAGTGGATTCCAATTGCAGGTACGAATAGTCCAAATTTGGATGTAAATAATATCTCAGTAACTACGGCATATCAACGTTGTTCTCGTCGTGCAGGTTGTACGGATTATGACGGAGAAACAAACGTAATTGTGGTAATTATTGATAAAGTTCCAAACGCTCCAACCACAACGCCAGCGGCAATTTGCGGAACTGGAACGGTTACTTTGGGAGCATCTTGTACGACTGGTGTTCCTCAATGGTACGCTACCTCAACTGGTGGAACGGCATTGGAAACGGGAGCAAGTTTCACAACGCCAAGTATCTTGGTAAACACTACTTATTATGTAAGTTGTAAATCGCCAGAAGGATGTGAATCTACTCCACGTACAGAAGTAATTGCTACAATTAACTCAGATGCAACTACTCCAACTGTTACGCCAGCAACCATTTGTGGAACTGGAACGGTTACTTTGGGAGCAACTTGTTCAACGGGTACAGCACAATGGTTTGCCGCCGCAACGGGTGGAAGTTCAATTGCTACGGGTGCAAGTTTCACAACGTTAAGCATTTCAACGACTACTACTTATTACGTGAGTTGTAAGTCTGGTGCAGGTTGTGAGTCTGCAAGAGTTGAAGTTAAAGCAACCGTTATTGGTAAAATTACTGACGGTGGAAAAATTCAATATGACGAAAGTATTTGTCCAGGGAAAACTCCTTCGCAAATTACGAGTGCAACGCCAGCAAGTGGTGGTGATGCCAATTTAGCAATTGAATATATTTGGTTACAAACAACTTCATTGACGAATGGTATTTGTCCACAAAATATTGTAGGTCAGACACTTTATTCAGAAATTCCAAATACGAATAGCCCAAATTATCAACCAGGAGCAATTACGCAAACGACTTGTTACATTCGTTGTTCAAGACGTGCGGGTTGTACGGATTATATTGGCGGAGAATCAAACATCGTGAAGAAAACAATTTTGGCAAACTGTCAAGGCAAAGACCCAATTTGTTTATCACGTAAAACACCAGTTGAGAACAGCTCATTGTGCGGAGATGCCACGAAATCATACGGAATGTGGTTCTTGGATTTAAAAGGAAATGTGGCTTCACCAAATCAACATTTCTCTGTAAAATCAGGTGAACTAACTGAATTCTGTGATGGAACGGCTGTTTTAACTTACACGGCTTGTGTAACTGGCGGAGGTGCAGGAGACTGTATCACGGCAACGGTTAATTATTCAGGACGTACAGGAACTCCACCAGTGGGAAGTCCAGTTTCAAATACGCACTGTACCAATTATAATCCAAATGTTAGCGATTGGTATTATTACCCAGTATCAAATGGAACATTCACGGGTGCAGGTATTTATGCTGATATGACAGGTACATACACGCAAAATATGGGTGCATTCCAAGTGGGAACGGGTGGTAATTTAAATGACATTGTGAAGTTTGGAGCAAGTTCATGGTTCAAAATTAATATCACAAATGGTGGTACTAATAACTGGACAACAGTTTCAAAAGATGGAGATATTAATATCAATTTAGGTGCTTCAACTACAATTGCTTCGGTAACGGCTACGGCAAATCCAAAGGCAATTTGTTCGGGTGAGAAAGTTGATTTGACGGCTACGCTTGATGTAAATTCTAAATCAGCTAATTGTTCACCTTCATACTCTTGGGTAGGTTCAAATGGCTTTACAAGTACGCAAGCAACGGCAACAAATACGAACGTTACAACTTCAACTACTTATACCGTAATAGTTACTTTCACCGGTATTAATGGTAGTAAATGTTCAGTAACTGCAACTACGGGTGTAACGGTTAATCCAATCCCAAATCCTCCAACTGTAACACCAGCGGCAATTTGTGGAACGGGAACGGTTACATTAGGAGCAACTTGTTCAACTGGAACCGCCCAATGGTTTTCATCTGCAACGGGTGGAGCATCAATTGCAACGGGTGAAAGTTTCACAACGCCAAGTATTTCAGCAACGACTACTTATTATGTATCGTGTAAAACAGATGCTACTTGTGAATCAGCAAGAACGCCAGTAACAGCAACAATAAACCCAATTCCTGCAACTCCAACGGTTAAACCAGCGATAATTTGTGGAACGGGAACGGCCATATTAGGAGCAACTTGTACAACAGGTGTAGCACAATGGTATGCGACTGCAACGGGTGGAGCAAGTATTGCAACGGGTGCAAGTTTCACAACGCCAAGTATTTCTTTAACAACTACTTATTATGTAAGTTGTAAAACAGATGTTACTTGTGAATCGGGTAGAATACCTGTAACGGCAACAGTAAATGGAAATGCAACCGCACCAACGGTAACGCCAGCAACAACTTGTGGAACTGGGTCGGTTACTTTGGGAGCAACTTGTACGACAGGTGTAGCACAATGGTATTCATCAGCAACGGGCGGAACTGCCCTTGCAACAGGAGCATCATATACAACGCCAAGTTTATCGGCAACGACTACTTATTATGTATCGTGTAAATCAACCGAAGGTTGTGAATCAGCAATAACTGAGGTTAAAGCAATCGTTATTGTGAAAATTACAGACGGCGGTTCAATCAAGGCAGATGAAATCATTTGTGTGGGCGGAACTCCATCGAAAATCACGAACGTAACATTACCAACGGGTGGAGATGCAAATATTGCTATTGAATATGTTTGGTTACAGACGACTTCATTAACAGCAACTGGAACTTGTCCATTAAACATTGTAGGTCAGAATCTCTATACGGAAATTCCAAATACAAATACGCCTGATTATCAGCCAGGAGCAATCACAGTAGCAACTTGTTATATTCGTTGTTCAAGACGTGCAGGTTGTTTGGATTATATTGGAGGAGAATCCAATACAATTAAGAAATCAGTTAAAGCTTTTCCAACCGCAATAACCGTAACGCCAGCCGCAATTTGTGGAACTGGAACGGTTACATTAGGAGCAACTTGTTCAACTGGTGCGACTGCCATGTGGTACGCAGCCTTAACGGGTGGAGCATCAATCGCAACGGGAGCATCATTCACAACCCCAAGTATTTCAGCAACAACAACTTATTATGTAAGTTGCAAGACAACCGCAGGTGGATGTGAATCCAGTAGAACTTCTGTAACAGCAACTATCAACCTAATTCCAACAGCACCAACGTTTAAACCTGCGGCAATTTGTGGAACTGGAACGGTAGAATTAGGAGCGATTTGTACGGTAGGAACGCCACAATGGTACGTTGCCTCAACGGGTGGAGTATCAATCGCAACGGGTGCATCATTTACAACGCCAAGTATCTCTGCAACAACTACTTATTACGTAATTTGTAAATCAGCGGAAGGTTGTGAGTCTGGAAGAGCGCCTGTAACTGCAACAGTAAATGGAAATGCAACCGCACCAACGACAACCCCAGCCGCAATCTGTGGAACTGGAACGGTAACGTTAGGAGCAACTTGCACGACAGGAACGGCAATGTGGTACACTGCCTCAACGGGTGGAACATCAATTGCAACAGGAGCATCGTTTACAACGCCAAATTTGTCTGTAACAACTACCTATTATGTAAGTTGCAAGACCACGGAAGGTTGTGAATCTGGAAGAACTCCTGTAACTGCAACAGTTAATTCAGCAGGAACAGCACCAACCGTTACGCCAGCAACTACTTGCGGAACAGGTTCTGTGACTTTGGGAGCAACTTGTGCAACTGGAACAGCAACATGGTATTCATCTGCAACAGGTGGAACTGCCATTGCAACGGGAGCATCATTCACAACGCCAAGTTTAACGACAACTACTTTTTATTACGTAAGTTGTAAATCAACAGCGGGTTGTGAATCAGCGAGAACGAAAGTAAAAGCAACGGTTAACCGTAAGATTACAGACGGTGGAACAATCAAAGCGGATGAGACAATCTGTTCTGGAACAACGCCTTCTAAAATCGTAAACGTAAAGTTACCAACGGGTGGAAATGCAAGTTTAGCTATTGAGTACATTTGGTTGAAAACAACATCGTTAAATGCTAATGGTACTTGTCCAGCAAACGTTGTGGGACAGAATCTTTACACTGAGATTCCAGGTTCAATAACACCAGATTATCAACCAGGAGCCATTACGCAAACAACTTGTTACATCCGTTGTTCAAGAAGAAAAGGTTGCACGGATTATATTGGTGGAGAGTCTAACATTGTGAAGAAAACCGTTACAAGTCCATTCACAATTTCAGCAACGACCAATCCAAATGCAGTTTGTAATGGAACTAACGTAAGTATTATGACAACAACTACGGCAACTGGAACAATCAATTATGCTTGGGCAGGACCAAATGGATTTACGGCTAATACAAAAGACGTAAGCATTCCAAATGTAACTATACTTGCAAATGGCGTTTACACAGTTTCTGCCTCAAATGGTGGAGGATGTAAAGCCGTTGCAACCGTTCATGTGAAAGTGGTTAGTTGTTTGAAAATTGGAGACTTAGTATTTAACGATAAGAATAATAATGGCAAGCAAGATGCAGGCGAGTTAGGCATTGCAGGAGTAATCGTTAAATTATTCGATAGTGCTAATAACCAAGTTGGAAGTTCAACAACGACTGATGCAAACGGAAAGTATTCATTCTCTAATTTACCATCAGGAAGTTACGTAGTTGAAATCTCAGCACCAGCGAGTTATAAATCATCAACTGGCACAAACGGTTCAGCAACAGGTACTTACGAACCAAAAATAGGTTCAACAAACGTCAATAATGAAGATAACGGAACAACCGTTGGTGGACAAATTATCAGAAGTAAGCCAGTTGTATTGACAACGACTGATAACACAAACGTTGATTTCGGATTATTCAAACCAGCGAAATTGGGTGATTTTGTGTTCCGTGATTCGAACGGAAATGGAATCCAAGAGGCAGGTGAAATTGGGGTTGCAAGTGTCACGGTTAAGTTGTTTGATAGTGCAAACAACGTAGTAGCCACCACGACAACCGATGCAAACGGTAAGTATCTATTTGATAACTTAACGGCAGGTAATTACACCGTTGAATTCGTTAAATCAACGCTTCCATCAGGTTTAGGATTCTCTCCACAGGGAACTACAATGGGTGACAAAGACAGCGATGCAAACGTGACAACGGGTAGAACGGCAATAATTACCTTGACAGAAGGACAGACAAACAATGATATTGATGCGGGCTTGACAGGTCCATGCGATAAAGATATCACGCCTCCTGTGTTAAGTGTTTGTCCTTATGACATATTATTGAAAACCAGAGGAATAGTAGCAACAGTAAGCTGGACGGCTCCAACGGCAACCGATAATTGTGGTACGCCAGTAATTACTTCGACAAAAGTATCAGGTTCGCAATTCCCAATAGGTAAAACGGTAGTGACTTATACTGCAACGGATGCCAAAGGAAATAAAACAACTTGTTCATTCACGGTAACTATCATCAAAATAATTACCTGTGAAACCGATACCCAAGCACCAGTATTCTATGATTGTCCAACCGACATTACGGTGAATACAACAGGAACGGGAGCAACGGCTCTTTGGGACCATCCATCAGTGGGAGATAATTGTGGTATTCCTTCGGTAATATTCAATTATTCACCAGGACAATCGTTCCCAGTGGGTGTAACGACAGTGATTTATACTGCGAAGGATGCCAAAGGAAATATTTCGTACTGTATGTTTAAAGTGACGGTAATTAAGAAAACTACCTTATCAACAGGACCAGTAACGGAATCAATGAACACAACAAATTCAGTAAATGCAGCATCTGAATCAACGAATACTACAACTTCAACCCCAGTGACGGGTGCAACATCAGCGAGAATTGCGGCGGTTGAAGAAGTTAAAGTGGGCGATGAGGTTTCTGTTTATCCAAATCCAACAAATTCAGATTTCTCAATTGAGTTATCGGCAGAATTGATGAGGGCAAACAGTAGCGTAGAAGTTAGCGTATTTAACATGACTGGAACAACACTATTTACGCAAACAGCCAAAGGCACCGAGCGTGTAAGTGTGAAAGTACCAGTGCAAGATATGCCAAACGGAACGTACTTTGTAAATGTAGCATTAGACAACGGACGCATGATTATCAAGAAACTACAAATTGTAAAGTAGTCGTATTGATAATAAAAATACAAACCCTCATCAGCTTGACTGTTGAGGGTTTTGTTTTTTAATTCTATTCCAGAAACTTTAATCAAACATTCTTTTGTTAAAAATGCAAACGTAACTTTGTAGGGTAAGAATCAATCATTGAAAAAAGGAGCAAATAACACATATTTTGGAAATATAAGGGAAGCCATTAAAACTTCTTTAAAGGGACTTTCACTAACGTGGAGGCACTTTATGGATGCACGGCAAAGTCGTAAGCCTATATTTGTTGATAATCCTGATTATTTCAAACAGCAAACAGGTATTGTAACGCTTCAATATCCGCACCAACATTTGCCTTTGCCCGATAATGGACGTTATCAATTGCACAATGAAATGGACGATTGTATTGTCTGTGATAAATGTGCCAAAGTTTGCCCCGTTGATTGTATCGAAATAGAACCCATCAAAGCCACAGGTATTGCGGGATATGCTTCGGATGGTTCAGCAATACGCCTTTTTGCCGCCAAGTTTGATATTGACATGGCAAAATGTATGTTCTGCGGATTATGCACAACGGTATGTCCAACAGAATGCCTAACGATGACTTCTGAATACGATTTTTCAACGTTTGATGTAACCAATCATAATTTTGAATTCGGAAATCTCACGCCTGCACAATCACAGGAGAAGAGAGAATTATATGAGCAATTTGTGGCTGAGAAAGAAGCAGTGAAGAAGTTGGCAGTCTCAAGTAAGCAGTTAGCAGTAAGTAGTGAAGAGTTGGCAGTAAGCGGTGAAATACCAAAGCCAAAACTATCCTTCAAGCCAAGTTTTAAACCAAAGCCAGTTGAAAATAAAGAAGTTATAGGAGATAAAATAGGAGAGGAAATAATTCCAGAAACGCCTAAACTAAAGCCCGCTTTTAAGCCAAGTTTCAAGCCAAAAGTAGTTGAAAACCAAGAGATTATAGAAAAAATAGAAGAGGAAACAGCAGAAACCCCAAAACCAAAGCCAGTTTTCAAACCAAGTTTCAAACCCAAAGTAGTTGTAAATAAAGAAATTATAGAAGAAAAAGTAGGGGAGGAGAAAGTTGAAGAAATTTCAAAACCAAAGCCAGTTGAAAATAAAGAAGTTATAGGAGATAAAATAGGAGATAAAATAATTCCAGAAACGCCTAAACCAAAACCAGTTTATAAGCCAAGTTTTAAATCGAAAGTGGTTGAAAATAAGGAAGTTATAGAAGAAGCAGAAATTTCAAAACCCAAGCCAAGTTTCAAACCAAAACTAAAAGTGGAAGATAACAACAATTCAACAATCGGAACGCCGACCGTTCAAAAACCCAACAATTAGACTTTGATTCAATTCACCTTCATAGCCTTCATTATCCTAACAGTACTCTCAGCAAGCGTGGTTTTGTGGTCGAAAAATGTCCTTTATGCCGCTTTTAGCCTTTTGCTGACGTTCTTAGGAATTGCCGCTTTATACATATTGGCAGGGGCAGATTTCTTGGCAGTTACCCAGATACTCGTGTACGTAGGAGGGATTTTAGTATTATTGATTTTTGGGGTAATGCTCACGAATCAAGGAGGAAATAAGCAAAATACCAAAAATGATATATTCACTGAAAGTACCAATCGTATTTTGGGGTTTTTAGTGGCAGGAGGTGTTTTTTCTTTACTTTTCTACACCTTTGCCAGAGCAAGATTTGTGGATATTCAAACGGCATTATTTGAAACTATCGAACCCACAGCCACTACAAAAACCATCGGAATTCAGCTAATGACAAATTTCGTTTTGCCCTTTGAGGCATCTGGAATATTATTAATGGCAACTTTGATCGGTGCGGCTTATTTGAGTAAAAAAGTGTAACTCAATTTTCCAAAATCGAAAACAAATGGATAACAGTTTCCTATCATATTACCTCCTGACCAGTGCTTTACTTTTCAGCATTGGCTTGGCGGTTGTTGTGACCAAACGCAACGTTATTGTGGTGTTGATGGGCATAGAATTAATGCTCAATGCGGTCAATCTTAATTTAGTAGCCTTCAGTAAAAACGACCCAAATTTGCAAGGACAAATGTTTGCAATGTTCGTAATTGTGGTAGCTGTCTGTGAGTCCGTAGTAGCTTTGGCAATTATTCTAAAAGCATACGAATACTTCAAAACTGTAAATCTTGATGAAATTAGTGAGGTAAAAGAAATGTAGGCGTTAAGTTTTAGTAATTATGCTAATGCCGTATTATCCCTCAAAATCCAATAAAAATGATAAAAACCAAAAACCCTTCCGAGTCATTAACCACGATGACTGAAATGATTTTCCCGAATGATACTAACACCTTGGGCAATTTAATGGGTGGAAATCTCATGCGATTGATGGACGTTGTGGGAGCAATTTGTGCTCAAAAACACTCAAATCGCATTGTCGTAACTGCTTCCGTTGATAATGTTTCTTTCAAAGAGCCGATTCCTTTGGGCAGTGTTGTAACGCTTCAAGCCAAAGTGACCAGAGCATTTAGTTCATCAATGGAAGTTGTAATTGACGTTTGGGCTGAGAATATTCCTGCCCAAGAGCGTGTAACGACTAACAAGGCGTTTTTTACCTTCGTAGCCGTGGACCAAAGTGGTCGTCCAATTGATGTTCCACAGACGATTACAGAAACTCAGGAAGAAAAAGAATTATACGATGGAGCTTTACGCCGCCGTCAATTGAGATTGGTTTTGGCAGGAAGAATGAAGCCAGAGGAGGCGGTGGAATTGAGAACTTTGTTTGTGGTGTAAGCCATCAAACCACCTCAACCAATTCCGAAGAAAAAGCTACAGGTTTATCTGAAAACAAAACCTTCGTTGCCGCCCAAGTGGTTTTGAATAATTCAGAATCACGGTAGGTATTTAAGTGTTCTTCCGAAAGCCAATGGCTATACGTCAGTATGATGTTTTGAGCGTTTTTATCACGCAATAATTCCAGATGCCGACAACCTTCAAAACCACGAATTAAGTGTTTTGAACAACTAAATATTTCTAAAAAATCTTCTACTTTATCCTCCTGAAAGGTCATTCTAACGATTCTGATAAGCATTTTTGTTAACATTGGGTTATGAGCAATGAGATTTGAGTTGTAATCAATCAGTAATTTGAAGCATTCTTAAAACTCATTGCTCACAACTATTAATACCTTATTTTCCCCTCATTCTTATCCCATAAATCAAAAACGTGCATGGCTTCTTTTTGTCCCATTTGCACCATTTCAACTTTCCGTTCTGAAAGGGGTAAGGGAATTTCATCATAAATAAATGAGTCATCAAATCCCGTCTTTTTGGCATCTTCACGGGAATTTCCGTAATATATTTTCACGGCTCTTGACCAGTAAATTGCTCCCAAACACATTGGGCAAGGTTCGCAAGAAGTATAAACTTCGCAATCCGTTAAATCAAAGGTATTTAAGTTTTTGCAGGCATCTCGAATTGCCATCACTTCGGCGTGGGCAGTTGGGTCGTTGGTGGAAGTTACTTGATTATATGCCTCGCCCACAATCTCACCATTTTTCACAATGACTGCCCCAAACGGACCTCCTTTGCCTTCTGAACTGCCTTTTAATGATAGTTCAACGGCTCTATCCATAAATTTTTTTCTTTCCATGGGATTCTTTTACTAAATTGGTTTAGTTTTACGTTAAGCAAATTTAACCATTTTACGCACTAATTTGTTATCATTTTCAAACAATCATCCCATGAAATTCCTAAAAATAACCGCAAAAATCCTCGTGGGTATATTAATCTTAATCCTCATTTTCTTAGCTTTTACCATTGCCCCTGTTGATAGAACAGATTATCGTGAAATGGCGTATTTCAAGCAAATGAATGATAAATTAGAAGTATGGAAACCTTCAAAAGATATAGCCAATAACTTTAAAGCGGGATGGGCAACGGTCAATCTAACTCCCTCAAAACCAACGCCTACTGCTGGTTATGGCGACCGTCAGGGGAAACCATATCAATCAATTCAGGACTCGGTTTATGTTCGTGCAATCGTACTTTCAAATTCCTCTAAATCCATTGCGATTGTCAGTTGTGATTTATTGATTTTTCCTCCAGAAGTAACCATTTTATTGAAAGAAAAACTCAAAACTATCGGCTTTGACTGGTCGCAGGTGTATGTAGGTACAACTCATACGCATAACAGCTTGGGTGCTTGGGGCAAAAATACGGTTGGTGAGTTATTTGCAGGAAAATATGACCCAAATATAGTTAATTTCATTGCCGATAAAGTTTTGGAAGCCATCAAGAAAGCTTCTCAAAATCAAGTTTCAGCCAAAATTGGTTACGGAGAAATTAATGCCAAGGAATTGGTTTACAATCGTCTGGTGGGGGATAAATTAGGTACAACCGACCCGATGATTAGGCTCTTGAAAATCCAAAAACAAACGGGTGAAATTGCGTTATTTACCACCTTCTCCGCCCACGCCACAACTTTAAACGCTGATAAAAATTTCCTCTCCGCCGACTATCCAGGTAAGTATGTACAACGGATTTCCAAATCCGTTAACTTCGCAACTTTTATGGCAGGGGCAGTAGGTAGTTCTGGACCTACAGGCGAAGATTTACACGATGATTTTAAACAACAAAAAAGCATTTCAGAAGGTCTTTCAACAAAAGTTTTGAAGGAAATAAATAACATTAAAACCCAAGAAGTCAATGCTTTATCGTTATCAAGTTTTGAAATTTCATTAAGAGAACCGCAAGTAAGATTTGCCGAGAATTGGCGATTTAGACCTTGGGTTTTTAAGACTTTATTTGGCGATTATCCAGTCGAACTAAAAGCCCTAAGAATTGGTAATAACGTTCTAATTGGCACGCCCTGCGACTATTCAGGTGAATTAATGCCAGAAGTTTTAGCATCAGCAAAAGTAAAAATCTAAATTTAATCGTAACCAGTTTTAACGGAGGATATATTGGTTACATTACCCACGACCGCCATTATGACCTAAATTCCTATGAAACCCGAACGATGAATTGGTACGGACCACAGAATGGAGTGTATTTCCAAGATATTATTCAGAAAATTTTGAAGAAGATTTAGGCATAACCGCTCTGATACAAAGTCGCAACAATAAACTTTGTGTCACAGTGACTTGGCAGTTAAAACAATCAATTTTAACCACAAAATAATGTCGTAAACAAAATTTTATAAGTAAATTGCAACTTAATTGAGATTTAAAGCAAAAACAAAAGTTTGAGGGAATGAGCAGTCAATTTTTAGATACTTAATACCTAATACTTATGACATAAAACCAAATTACATCATGAACCATCAACCATCAGACTATCTTCCAGTTCTCGTACAAATCGGTGCAGCTTTGGCATTTATTGTTGCCACGATGCTCGCAACGCATTGGCTTGGACCAAAACGTCATAGTAAATTAAAAGACGATGTTTTTGAATGTGGTATCGAATCAGTCGGCGATGCCCGTACGCCCATTTCGGTAAAATATTTCTTGGTAGCCATCCTGTTTGTACTCTTTGATGTTGAAATTATCTTCATGTATCCTTGGGCAGTGAATTTTATGGGTTGGATAAAAACCTCATCCACTTTGGCGATGGATATGTTTATTGAAATGATTATTTTCATGGGATTGTTGTTGGCAGGGTTTATTTACGTCATTAAAAAAGGCGTTTTGACATGGGAAAAGTAATTTGCAATTAACAGTTATCAATGAACAATTATCAGTAAACAAAGTGTTACACGGGTAATTATTTATGGATAATTAGTGTTTTGATAATTAGTGAATGTTTATTGATAATTGAAAAAATGAGCGATAGAATAATAAAAACAGTTGATGCCCCGTCTGGGCTTGAAGGACAAGGTTTCTTCGCTGGAAAATTAGATGATTTTGTGGGACTTGCTCGTGCTAATTCATTGTGGCCTCTCCCGTTTGCCACTTCATGTTGTGGTATTGAATTTATGGCTACTGCGGGTTCGCACTACGATATTTCAAGATTTGGTTCAGAGAGAATGTCATTCTCAGCCCGACAAGCAGATATTTTGATGGTAATGGGAACAATTTCTAAGAAAATGGGACCCGTTTTGAAGCAAGTCTATCTACAAATGGCAGAACCCCGTTGGGTACTTTCTGTGGGTGCTTGTGCTTGTTCTGGTGGTATTTTTGATACGTATTCAGTGTTGCAAGGCATTGATAGAATTATTCCTGTGGATGTGTACGTGCCAGGTTGCCCACCACGTCCAGAACAAATTTTGGATGGCTTCATGCAAATCCAAGAAATTGCCAAATCTGAACAAAGAAGACGCAGAGAATCAGACGAATACAAAGCCCTTTTGGGTTCTTATGGAATAGAATAACGACTAACGTTTAATAATTAACAGTGAACAATTATCAGGAATTATAGAAATGATAATTACGAGCAGTTAATTGTTAATTATTAGTTGTTAATTGTTAATTGAAAAAATGAGCAACGAACAAATAGCACATGATTTAGTAGCACAATTTGGCGAAGAAAGAATCTATGGGATTGCAGAAAATTACGGACTTTTGAACGTAACTACTACCACCGAGACCATCGTTCCGTTGATGCACTATTTATATCAGCATCCCACTTTCAAATTCCAGTTTTTGACTGATTTGGCAGGAATACATTTTCCACAAATGCCGAGCCACGAATTTGGGGTGATTTACCATCTACATAGTCTCGAAAACAACGTAAGATTAATTATTAAACTCTACGTTACCAGAGAAGACATTGCTGTTCCAACCCTTACAAGTTTATACGCTTGTGCCAACTGGATGGAACGTGAAGCCTTTGATTTCTACGGAATTACCTTCACAGGACATCCAAAAATGGAAAGAATTCTGAACATGGAAGACATGGATTACCATCCAATGCGGAAGGAATACCCACTGGAAGATGCCACCCGTGAGGACAAAATTGATGCTTTGTTTGGTAGATAAAATTTTAAATTATGGCTGAAATAGCATTAGTGCAGAACCCACACGTGGGATTAACAAAAGCACACGAAAATAAAAAATATGTGAATGACCTAACGACTTTGAACTTAGGTCCAACGCATCCTGCAACGCACGGAATTTTCCAAAACATCTTAACGATGGATGGAGAAACCATTATTGATGCAGAACAAACGATTGGCTATATTCACCGTGCCTTTGAAAAAATTGCAGAACGTCGTCCGTTTTATCAACTCACTACGCTTACTGACCGCATGAACTACTGTTCGTCGCCCATAAACAACATGGGGTGGCATTTAACAGTAGAAAAATTGCTCGGTATTGAAGTACCGAAAAGAGCCCAATATATCAGAGTAATCATGATGGAATTGGCTCGTATTGCCGACCACTTGATTTGTAATTCAATTTTGGCGGTGGACACGGGGGCTTTAACGGGTTTCTTATACGTAATGCAGTGGCGTGAACACATCTACGAGATTTACGAAGAGATGTGTGGAGCAAGATTAACGACCAATATGGGGCGTTTTGGCGGAATGGAGCGTGATTTATCGAAAGAAGCTATCCGTAAAATTAATATTTTATTAGATGATTTTCCAAAAGGTTTATTGGAGTTTGAAAGTCTGGTGAAACGTAACCGTATTTTTATGGACAGAACTCAAAACGTAGGGGTAATTTCGGCAGAACGTGCTTTGAATTATGGTTTCACGGGACCAAATCTAAGAGCAACGGGTGTGGATTATGACGTGCGAGCGATGAACCCGTATTCATCGTACGAAGATTTTGAATTTGAAGTGCCAGTTGGAACAAAAGGCGATACTTACGACCGTTTCTTGGTTCGTGGGGAAGAAATGTGGCAAAGTTTGGGCATCATCAAACAAGCCTTACAAAACCTCCCAGAAGGAGCATTTCATGCCGATGCACCGCATTATTATCTACCAGAAAAAGAACAAGTCTATGGTAATATGGAAGCCTTGATTTACCACTTCAAAATCGTCATGGGCGAAATAGATGCTCCCGTTGGCGAGGTTTATCAGTCCGTGGAAGGGGGCAATGGCGAATTAGGATTTTATTTAGTATCGGACGGAGGCAGAACGCCGTATCGTTTGAAATATCGTCGTCCAAGTTTTATTTATTACCAAGCATTCCCCGAAATGATTGTCGGTACAACGCTTTCAGATGCTATTGTAACAATGTCGTCAATGAATGTAATTGCTGGAGAATTAGATGCTTAAATTCTAATAAAGGAAATTTATCATGGTTAAAACGCATGATTGGGGATATTTAGCGGCTTCATCGCACTACGTATTAGCAAAAGAAATCAAGTTTTCTTTGCAAGAAGGAGATATGGAAGATGCCTTGGAAGGATTAGACGAACTAATAGATAGTATGTCAAAAATTGCAATCTGAGAAATGAAAAGCCATTTGCTTATCATCATGACTCACATTTTAAAATGGAAGTATCAACCCCATAAACGGAGTAGAAGTTGGTATAAAAGTATTATGAATGCTCGTTTTGAGATTGAAGATGTTGAGGACGAAACACCCACTGTTACAGACAAGGCTATCAATTTTGAGTGGGATAAAGTTTTTTCAAAAGCTATCATAAAAGTATCACAAGAAATGAATTTAACGGATGATGAAGAAAGAAAATTTAAACCCGAAACATTGACTTGGAAAGAAGTTTTTGAAAAAATATACTATTTAGAAGATAAGGATTAAGATGTTTTAACAACTACTAAATATTTGATTATCATATATTTACGTAAATAGAACATCGTAAAAATTTAAAAATGACCAATACGCAAACCATACAGTTTCCAGCTTCAACGTTGGATAAAGTTCACGAAATAATTAATCGTTATCCAGAAGGAAAACAAAAATCAGCCTTATTACCCATCCTACATTTAGCCCAAGCCGAATGGAAATGGTGTTCGCCCGAGGTGATGGATTATGTGGCTGGTTTACTCAAAATCACGCCTATTGAAGTGTATGAGGTTACTTCATTCTATACCATGTTTCACCTCGAACCCGTTGGAAATCATGTGATTGAGTATTGCAGAACGGGACCCTGTTGTTTGATGGGAGGTGTTGAGATTTACGACCATTTAAAAGCAAAATTAGGGATAGAAACGGGTGAAACTACGGCTGATGGTAAGTTTACGGTAAAAGAAGTAGAATGCTTAGCCGCTTGTGGTTGGGGACCCGTTTTCCAGATCCGTGAGCAATTTTATATGAATTTGACCACTCAAAAAGTTGATGAAATTATTGAAGAATTATCAAAATAATGTTTCATAAAACCCTCACAAGACTATGGTAAAATTTATTAAAGATAAACTGAGAAGACCTTATCATTTACTCAAACACAATCTTTCAGAGAAAAAAACGCTGAATTTTGATTACGATACATTGCCTTTGGTGGACAAAGATGTACCATTAGATGAAGTCATGGCAAGGGTGGATGTACCTTCAGATATGCCCTATGATTTGCGAGAGAAATTAGAGTTTTGGCGTGAGAATGGATATGTAGTTTTAGAAAAAATCCTACCAACGCATTGGTTAGATTTGTTTTGGGATGAGGTAGAAAATACGATTGAAAATCACGAAAAACATACAGTGAAAGCACTTGTTCATGGTTTTAATAATGATAAACCTATTGCTTTGAAAGATACGCCAAAAGAATTATTACACGGAATAAAGTCAAGAATAAATGATTACCATAATACATCAATAGGAGCAAAGCGTATTATGACCCATCGTCATATTACCACGTTTTTGAAGGCAGCATTGGCTCCCGAATTGACAGCGTTTCAGAGTTTAGTATTTGAATATAGTAGTCAGCAACCAACTCATCAGGATTTTCCTTGGGTGACATCAAATATTCCAAGTCATTTGGCTGCCGCTTGGATTCCATGTGAAGACGTTCAGGCTGATTCGGGACCTTTATTTTATTATCCTGGGTCACATAAAATTCCAAAGTTTGATTTTGGTTTAACTGGAATCTTAAAGAAAGATATTTCATTATTCAATCCAATTCAGTTCTCAGAATATTTGGATAAAACTTGTAAAGAACACGGTATTGAAAAGAAAGTGTTACTGATTAAAAAGGGAGATATATTGATTTGGCATGGCGGTTTAGCACACGGTGGAAGCATCATCAATAATCCAGAAATGACTCGTAAGTCGTTTGTATGTCATTATTCAACCTTGGAGGCACAACCAAAACATCGTTATGAACATCATAAGGATTCATCGGAAGCAAGTTATTATAACGGAGTAGCAATATACAAAGACCCAACCAATCCAACAGGAGAAGATGTGGTTACGGGAGGCAAGGATTGGGTAGAGTAGAAATGTAAAATAAAGTACAACATGAAAATATTAACCGAACATATTGACGTTCAAGGGATTGAAACCATTGATGTTTTTAGAAAACATGGTGGATATGCTGCCGTGGAAAAAGCCATTAAAAAAATGACTCCTGATGAAGTTACTGAGGAAGTAAAAAAATCAGGGCTTCGTGGACGTGGAGGTGCAGGCTTCCCGATGGGCATGAAATGGTCATTTTTGGCAAAACCAGAAGGTGTCCCTCGTTACTTGGTTTGTAACGCTGACGAATCAGAACCTGGTACTTTCAAAGACCATTATTTGATGATGAAATCGCCTCATACTTTGATTGAAGGCATGATTGTGTCATCGTATGCTTTGGGAGCAAATACCTCATACATTTATGTTCGTGGAGAATTGATGTATGTAGCAACCATTCTTGAAAAAGCAATTCAAGAGGCAAAAGATAAAGGACTTTTAGGTAAAAATATCTTGGGTTCGGGTTATGACCTTGAACTTCACGTACAATTAGGTGGAGGTGCATACATCTGTGGAGAAGAAACCGCCTTGTTGGAATCTTTGGAAGGAAATCGGGGTAATCCACGTAATAAACCACCATTCCCAGCTGTGAAGGGTTTGTGGCAATGTCCTACGGTGGTAAATAACGTAGAATCACTTGCTTCAACCGCTTGGATTGTAAATAATGGTGGAGACGAATACGCAAAGATTGGAATTGGTCGTTCGACGGGTACAAAATTAATCTCAGTTTCTGGACACGTTCGTAAGCCTGGGGTTTATGAATTGCCTATGGGATTGCCAGTAGAAGATTTTATCTATTCAGATGATTGGTGTGGAGGTATCAGAAATGGACATAAACTCAAAGCCGTTGTGGCAGGAGGTTCATCAGTGCCAATTTTACCCGCAGAATTAATCCTAAAAACGACTAACGGTGAGAATCGTTTAATGACCTACGAATCTCTTTCAGACGGTGGTTTTACTACGGGAACAATGTTAGGTTCGGGAGGATTTGTAGTAATGGACGAAACTACTTGTATTGTTCATAACACCTTGACATTCGGGCGTTTCTATCACCACGAATCGTGCGGACAATGCTCGCCATGTCGTGAAGGAACGGGTTGGATGGATAAAGTTTTATACAGAATCGAACATGGAAATGGTCGTCAAGAAGACATTGATTTGTTGGTAGACGTTGCCAAAAAGATAGAAGGAAACACCATTTGTCCGTTGGGAGATGCTGCTGCTTGGCCCGTTGCTGCTGCAATTCGTCATTTTCGTGACGAATTTGAATGGCACATCAATCATCCAGAAAAAGCTACTCAAAAGGGTGCAGTTTTCATGCGTGAAGGAGCGAGTTGGTCATTATAATTTGTAGATTTTAACATAAATCAACATTTAACAAAAAGAAAATGGAAGAATTAGAGGCACTTCGTAAGATGGTCGAGGAACACGACTACACAGCCGCACTCGCCCTAATTGATGAAATGGACGAAATGGCAAAAGATGATAAAATTGTTAAAATAGAGAGTTTCCTTCATGTTTTGTTGGTTCATTTAATAAAGCAGCACGCAGAGAAAAAAACTACCAATTCATGGAATCGGTCAGTAGATTTTTCATTGAGAGGAATCAATAAATCTAATAAAAGACGCAGTTCAGGTGGTTTTTATTTAAAGCCGCAAGATTTGGAAGATGCTATTGAAGAAAGTTTTATTTCAGCTCTTAAAGATGCCTCTGAAGAAGCATTTGGAGGAGCTTATGATAGAAAAATAGTAGAATCAATGATAGATATTGATGTTATCAAAAAGGAAGCATTATTATCAGTTTTGAACTACGAAGAAGATTAAAATCGGGCGGACGAACCCGTTTCAAATTAATACATGAAAGTTACAATAGATAATATTACGATTGACGTAGAACCTGGGACTACCATCATGAATGCCGCCCGTCAGATTGGACCGCATATTGCTCCACCTGCCATGTGTTACTATGAACCGTTGAAAGGTTCGGGAGGTAAATGTCGTGGTTGTTTGGTGAAAGTTACGGCTGGTTCAGAAAAAGATCCACGTCCAATGCCTAAACTCGTACCTTCATGTATCACACAGGTGCAGGAGGGAATGATTGTGGAAAATACGGTTAATGAACAAGTTATAGAAACTCGCAAAGGAATTGTTGAATTTTTATTATTAAATCACCCATTAGACTGTCCAGTTTGTGACCAAGCGGGTGAGTGTCATTTGCAAGATTTCTCGTTTGAACATGGCGTTTCAAGTACCCGTACCGTTGAAGAACGTAATACTTTTGAACCCGTAGATTTAGGTCCATACATCAAATTGAACATGAATCGTTGTATTTTGTGCTACCGTTGCGTTTATACGGCAGATCAAATTACTGACGGACGTGTGCATGGGGTTATGAATCGTGGCGACCATGCTGAAATTAGTACGTACATTGAAAAAGCCATTGATAATGACTTCTCTGGTAACGTTATTGACGTTTGTCCCGTGGGAGCTTTAACCGATAGAACCTATCGTTTCAAAAGCCGTGTATGGTTCTCAAAACCAGAAGATGCGAGTTGCAATTGTGAGAAATGTTCTGGTAAAGTAACGCTCTGGTACAGAGGAGACGAAGTTATTCGAGTAACAGCCCGCAAAAATGAGTGGGGCGAAGTAAAAGAATTTATCTGTAATACTTGTCGTTTCGAGCGTAAAAGAACTTCTGATTGGACATTGGAAGGACCAACTAAAATATCGAGACATTCAGTAATCTCAGCCAATAAATACACTGCAAACACAATCCTACCTGCATTTTCATTGAAACAGGCAGCAAAAGAATACAAACAAATTGACGACAGCCGTGATACTTCATTTTTGGTATCACAGAAACAGTTGAATTAATTTATGGAAATTACATCAACATTATTTACCGCAAAAGCCATTTATGTGGGCGTTATTTTTGCCATCACTTTGGGCGTTGCAACCTATTCAACCTACTTTGAACGGGTCGTTGCAGCTTTTATGCAAGACCGTGTAGGTCCAGACCGTGCTGGTCCTTTCGGGATTTTGCAACCACTTGCCGATGCCGTTAAAATGTTCATGAAGGAAGATTTTATCCCCGCTCAATCAAGCAAATGGCTTTTTATTGCGGGACCTTGCTTGTCAATGCTCACTGCTTTATTAACATCGGCAGTTATTCCTTTTGGTGATACTTTGGATTTAGGAAATGGCTTAATGCTTGATTTACAAGGCATTGACGTAAATATTGGCATTCTTTGGGTTTTTGGAATTGTGTCCTTGGGGGTTTATGGCGTTTTAATTGGCGGTTGGGCATCAAATAATAAATTTGCTTTAATTGGTGCAATTCGTGCGGCTTCCCAAAACATTTCTTATGAATTAGCAATGGGACTTTCAATCATTGCAATCTTGATGCTATCGGGGTCACTTTCAACAAAAAATATCGTTGAAGTTCAACAAGGAGGACATTGGAATATTCTCTATCAACCCTTGGGATTTGTGATATTTATCGTTTGTGCTTTTGCAGAATGTAATCGTACACCATTCGACTTACCCGAATGTGAAACTGAATTAATTGGGGGTTATCATACCGAATATTCTTCGATGAAATTAGGCTTTTATTTGTTCTCTGAATACATCAATATGTTTATTTCAGGAGCAGTGATGGCAACTTTATATTTTGGCGGATATGATTATCCAGGATTTGCTTTCATGCTTGAAAAATTTGGAAATAATGTTGCTGTACTTTTGGGAGTAGGAGCATTAATCTTAAAAGCAATATTTTTCATATTCATATTTATGTGGGTACGTTGGACAATCCCAAGATTCCGTTATGATCAGTTAATGAATTTAGGTTGGACAGGTTTGATTCCGCTTGCTATGTTTAATGTGATTTTGACAGGGGGAGTCATGCTGTTTACCGTTAATGAAGGTGGTTCAAACTGGATTACGGTTGCCGCATCTTGGGCTGGAGTTGCTTTGATGTTAGTGGTGACAGCATTTTATAGTCAATTGCAGTATAAAAAGAAAAAACTCGCTACGGCGTAGGTTTATTAATCAGAAATATGAAATTAAGTAATAAAACCAAAGTCTTAGAACAAGGAGAAATGACCTTTGCTGAGCGTATTTATTTGCCGGCAATCATCGGCGGAATGGGTACGACTTTAAAGCACTTTTTCTCTAAAAAAGTAACCATTCGTTATCCAGAAGAAAAACGTTATTTAGGACCGGTCTTTCGTGGAGAGCATATTTTGAAACGTGACGAAGAAGGTGCAGAACGTTGTACAGCCTGTGGATTATGTGCCGTGGCGTGTCCTGCGGAGGCAATTTCGATGGTAGCTGATGAGCGTAAAAAAGGCGAAGAACATTTATACCGTGAAGAAAAATATGCGAGTGTTTATGAAGTAAATATGCTCCGTTGTATTTTCTGTGGATTATGTGAAGAAGCGTGTCCAAAGCAAGCAATTTACCTACAACACGACAAAATGGTACCCGTTTTTGATGACCGTTCACAAGTGATTTATGGAAAAGATAAATTAGTTGAGAAGATGGATAATCGTTATTTGAGAGAAGGGTGGAAGTAGCCCCTAATCCCCAAAAGAGGACTTAAATGACAATAATTAAATTAATTAATTAATATTATAAAAACGTACTCCTACGTTTCCCCTCTGGGGGTTAGGGGGCTTGACATGAACTTTTGGTATTTTTTAACAGCTTTAACGCTTTTTAGTGCATTGATGGTGATTTTGTCCAAGAATCCAATTCACAGCGTTTTATATTTAGTATTCACATTCTTCTGTATATCAGGACATTACGTGCTTTTGAACGCCCAGTTTTTGATGGTGGTTAATATTGTGGTGTATGCGGGAGCAATTATGGTGCTTTTCCTTTTCGTGCTTATGATGATGGATTTGAGCAAGAATATGCCCGATTCTAAAACAACGATTACGAAATTGGCAGGAGCAATTTTGGGCGGTACTTTATTGATTATCGTGGTGGCGGCATCTCGCAAAATGAACTTATCGGAAGTGGTTAATCCCAATACCTTTAACTCTCAAACGGGTATGGTTGAAGGATTAGGCAAGATTCTTTATCGTGATTATGTATTGCCATTTGAGTTGATTTCAGTGCTTTTCTTTGTGGCAATGGTTGGGGCGGTGATGTTGGGGAAACGAGAGGCTGGAGAGAGGAATTTTTAGGAATAGTTACACAAAATAAGTAAAAAGGCTTTGTAAATCATTTACAAAGCCTTTTTGTATTTTATGACTTATGCAATTATGATGACCGTAAAATAATAAAGCTAAAATTAGGAAATAGGGGGGGATATTTATATTTACATAAAACAATCTATTTTGAAAAATAAGAATTCTATTTTAATGAAAATTATGCTATGGAAAAATTTAAGTCTCGTAAAGCATTCGCTGGCGAATTATCCATTACTACCCGAACTCTTGAACGCAAACTAAAAGCCGCTAACTATCATTTGCGAAAAGGGGTGTTATCCCCCCAAGACCAACAAAATATCAAGCAAATTTTAGGATATTTAGATTAGGTAATTCTGTTTGTCATAAATTGTCGTGTTTTGTCGTATTTTTTAACTTTTAAATGTTGAAAATTCTTTTCAGATTTGTAACGGTAATTATTGATTACAAAATTTAAACTCCAATGTATTATGAAAACAAATCTAAAATTATTTATTATTTTCTTTATCTCTTGGAACTTCACTCAAGCCCAAGATTCGGAAAAGTACATTTATCCAAATTCTGGCGAGTGGAAACAAATGAAAACACACCAAGAAAAAATAAATCTATTTCTGATTCCAAAGGATAAGTTGGCATCTATGACATCACCAGAATTATTACAAGCGTACATTGACTATCCGTTGTTGTTTGATTTTTATGCCTATAACGATATGGAACAAGGATGGAGAAATATGTCAAAGCAGTGTAATAGTTTAGCTGAACTTTTATTGAGAAAAGATTGTGCCAAAACACTTCTTGACTATTACTCAAAAAATGGAATACTTGATGTAGAAAGTTCAAGTAAGTCAGCTAAATCGTATTTTAAAATAAGGGCAATTGAAATAGCGTTAGGTTCAAAAGAATCAATGCAGTATATGAATACGGAAGATGGTAAAAAGATCATCAAAGCAATGTTAAATGTTCTGAAATATAAACAGAAAGATACAAATTCATATAGTTTGTTAGATACTTCTATTTTGACTACAACAGGTGGCAGAATTGTAAAAAATTTCTCGAAAGAAAAATAGCCAAATTAAGTTCTAAAAACAAAGATGGTATTATGATTGGAATCGAAAAGGGTTTGAATCTCAACAATGAATCTTTTGACGAACTATTAGTAATCATGAACGATTTTGCTTCAAATTGATATTTAAACATCAAAACCAAACTTAAAAGGATATGAAAAAATTACTATTATTATTGGTATTTCCTCTTTTTTATCAGTTGTCATTCTCACAGATAAGTGCAACTATTCTAACCCCTATAGGTAGTTTTGTTTATGACGCTGTTCATCGACAAGAACTCTCTCCGAATGACATTAACGATATAAATTCAAATTTTGATAATTATGTTATTGGTCTGTATGCACAAAGAATAGGTAGTGCTACAACTTCTTATAATTGCCATGGATATGCGTGGTTTGGTGCAGACGGTGGAAACAATGTGTGGATTGGATATTATGGAGATACAGCAGAAGATATATTTTGGAATGATGGAAGCTATGTCCCAAGTGGAATAACTCCTGATGCCAAAGTATCTTTTTCAGGTAATCATTCAGCGATTGTTACAAGCGACCCACAATGGTTTACCTCTAAATGGGGCTATCTACCACTCAATGAGGCATAGAGATAATTACTTTACAAATACAAGCGATGGTATTAGCCTTGGGTATGGTAACATCATAGGCTATTATATCAGAAGTTGTAACAGTAGTCCTTATTTCACTCCTGAAATTATGGTCAATAGTCAGCCTGGCTCATCCAATACAAATGTTTGTAATTACGCAACACTAAGTTGGGGTAATAATCAAAGTGCTTCATACACTTGGGAATTTGATCCAGCCTCCTTATCATCGAATGGGTCTTTAAATCCTTCGGGGGGATGGTGTGGTGTTAATATATGGGGGAGTTTTGTAAGGATTAGATCAACAATTAGTAATGATTGTGGGGCGGGTTCATTTTTCTTTTATCTTTACAATTGTGGAAATGGCTATACATCTTACGTTGTCTATCCTAACCCTGCTGTGGAGGAAATTACGGTTGAATTTAAAGATACTGAAAGTAATTTAGTAGAAAATGAAGTTAAAAATTTTAAAATTTTCGATGAAAAGGGAAATTTTGTGAAAGAAATTACTGGAAACAATAGTTTGATGGAAGAGAATAAGGTAAAAATAAATACCTCTGATTTGAAAAAAGGTACTTATTATTTACATTTCAATGCAAAAAATCAAGACATAAAAAGACACAAAATCATAATCGATTAAAGCAATGAAAACGATAAAATATTTACTCATTTTATTTATTTTTTCATTATTTTCTTGTGAAAAAGAACTTATTGAAGATAATACTATTTCTACCAGAGTAGAAGTAAAAGAAGCCCCTTGTGGCTCTAAATACCCATTAGAAGAAATAAAATGGCTATCTGATTTACATAAAAGATATGTTGATAATGATGTAACAGATAAGGAAAACGGTAGAGTTTCAGATAGAGCAATAATAAATCTATATTTGTTTAACAATGAATTCTTTTTTCAAGTAGAGGCTGGTACGTTTTCATGCCTTGCTTGTAACATTTATAGGTGTGACGGAAGCCTCATACAAGATGTTGATATCATAAGCAAACAAGGTTATATGAGGGATAGAAAATTAATTCAAACACTTTGGAAAAGTAAATATTATAAATAATGAAAAGTAAAATCCTCTCAAAGTCAATTTTGAGAGGATTTTTTATAGACAGTTAATTATTATTTATCAATTACTCCACAGTCCCCAACTGCACCGTATTGGTCTTCAAATTCTTATCGTTTGGTACACTTAAAGTCGTTACAAAAGTATCTCCAACATTTAATAAGCCTTTAGATTTCAAAATATTCGTCATGCCTTTCACAGTCGCTTCCAAATCCTTTCCAGTGGCATCATACTGAAACACTTTTGCTCCCCACAACAAACCCATTTCATTTGCTACTGCCTTGTTTGAAGTAAAAATATACAAACCTGCCTTCGGACGGTGAGCCGATAAACGAAAGGCTGTGTAACCACTGTTTGTAATACACAAAATAGCTTTTGCTTCTGTGTCACGAGCCAAACGACACGCTCCTGCAATCATGCGGTCGTTCAAAGCAAATTTTGAATCGCTTTGTCCTAATGAGTGATTTTTGAAATAAATCGAAGCCTCATCACCTTTGATAATTTTGATTTCATTCTGTTGTTCCTCAACCACATCTTGAATATGTGCCATCGTTTCAACGGCTTTCAAGGGATAAGAACCCGAAGCAGATTCTCCGCTCAACATGGTGGCAGATGCTCCTTGCAAAACGGCATTAGCCACATCAGAAGTTTCCGCACGAGTAGGTACAGGATTCGTAATCATGGATTCCAACATTTGCGTTGCCACGATTACGGGTTTGCCCGCTGCCGTACATTTCTCAACCATCAATTTCTGTAAATGTGGCACTCTTGCACCATCAATTTCAACACCCAAATCTCCCCGAGCCACCATGATTGCGTCCGTAGCAGCGATAATTTCGTCCAAATTTTCAATGGCAAATGGCGTTTCAATTTTGGCAATTACCTTCGTATTGTTCTTTCCGTAAGCCTTTATTCTCTCCTTAATATCATGAATATCAGCGGCAGAACGTACAAATGAAAGAGCAATCCAATCAACGTCATTATCTAAACCAAAATATAAATCTTTTAGGTCTTTCTCCGTTAAACAAGGCAGTGAAACCTTGGTGCCAGGCAGATTAATTCCCTTTTTTGACTTCAAAATTCCACCGTAAATAACCTCCGTAATTACTTCTTTCTTCACTTTATCAATTTCTAAAACCTTCACTTCCAAGTTGCCATCGTCCATTAAAATTTTCTCGCCCACGTTTACATCTAAATACATTGAGGTATAAGTTGTACCGACACGCTCAGAATTACCCAAAAGTGTTTCGTCCATCACGAAGGTCAATTTATTGCCTGCTTTGATGATAACTCCATTATTTTCAACGAGTTGCGTTCTGATTTTTGGTCCTTGCAAATCTTGAAGAACCGAAAGATTGATGTCTAATTCCTCAGAAATTTCTCTGATAGTTTTCAATCTCTGTAAATGGTCTTCGTGCGTACCGTGCGAGAAATTCAAACGAAAAACATTAACGCCCGCTTTGGCGAAATTGATTAACATTTCTTTAGATTCGGAAGCAGGTCCAACGGTGGCTACAATTTTGGTTTTTCTTTGAAAAGACATATTTTGGTTACAGTTTATCATGTTTTTAGATAATCACGTAAAAATACATATTCAGGCTTATATTTTGATTGGAAAATGTAGGTTTTCTTATAAATGTTCAATTTTGTATCTTTAAGTATAATTATGTCAAGAAAAAATAAGATATAAAAAAACTTTCAAATTTAAACATACACAGTTCGACTTGGAGAAATTTACCAAAAGTTTTAAACTTTTGGTAAATTGTATGGCAAATCTATCGTAAAATAGATACTTTTAGAAAAAAATATAATCTTTCACCCTCGCACCAATCCACTCTCTCTCAAATAATTATTCGTCAAAACTTCTTTGTTTGGATTAAGCGTCACTTGCTTCAAAACCTCACAAACAAATAATTCATGGTCGCCCGAATCAATACTTCCTACGCATTTGCATTGAACATATCCGATGGCTTCTGTCAAAAATGGACAACCTCTTTCATCCATTTCAAAAGGCAGATTGACGAATTTTTTAGAAGTCAAACCACTTTTTCTGCCCAATTTTGGAATCAATTTTTTGCCTTGGTCTTGGGCTAAAAGATTGACATTCAGTATCATACTTTCACGAACCAATTGAATGGTATAATCTGTTTTATATAAAGCAACTGTCAAGAATTTGCCTTGCATGGCACTTTGCATAACCCACGTGGCAATGTTGGCATTGACCTTGCCCAAAGGCGAAACGGTGGTGATGGAATGAACATCATAATTTTTGTATTTCAGCACTGCACGATGAGCCATAAATGTTTTATTTTGTTAAAAATCACCATTCGATGAGAATAGCAACTAATTTTGGGGTATAATTTTATGAAATATTGATAATCAGCCGCTTCTGTAAGAATTTTCTCAGAAAAAATTATACAAAAACATTTTTTAATCTCTATTTTAAAACTGTTAATCAAAAAAGTTGTTTAAAGATATGGAAGTATATAGTAAATCTTCTGATATTAAACGGTTTCGAGTTGAAGCTCCCTGCTTAGAAGAGGCTCGAAAAAAAATGAAGAAAATGAAGTCATTTCACATCCCCGACCTGTATAAAAGTAGTATCATCGGAGGTATTAAGGAATCCCGAAGACTACAAGATAAGCTCAAAAAAGACTTCACACCAACTGTTCTGGATTATGGAACGATTAGATTTCTGATTTCAAGACATTTTGGTTTTTGCTATGGCGTAGAAAATGCCGTAGAAATTGCTTACCGAACCATCGAGGAAAATCAAGATAAGAGAATTTTCTTGCTTTCAGAGATGATTCATAATCCTGATGTAAATGAAGATTTGTTGAGTCGTGGTGTAAAATTCATCATGGATACCGCTGGAAATCAATTAATTGCGTGGGAAACTTTAACGCCTAATGATGTCGTGATTGTTCCTGCATTTGGCACAACCGTTGAAATTCAAAAACGACTTTCTGCCATTGGAATAAATGCTTATCAGTACGATACGACTTGTCCGTTTGTAGAAAAAGTGTGGAATCGGGCAACTGCCATCGGACAAAAAGATTATACGATTGTTGTACATGGAAAACCTACGCACGAAGAAACACGAGCAACGTTTTCACACTCGAAAGAAAATGCTCCAACCATTGTGGTAAAAAACATGGCTCAAACCATTGAATTAGCAAAATATATCACAGGAGAAAAATCATCAGAACAATTTTACAATGAATTTGAAGGACAATTTTCGGAAGGTTTTGATGTGAAAAAGGATTTGCAAAGAATTGGTGTAGTCAATCAAACAACGATGTTAGCATCTGATACTCAGGGAATTGCAGATTATTTGAAGCAAGTAATTGTTAAAAAATACGGGATTGAAGGTTCGGATGTAACGGCTTATTTTGCCGATACTCGTGATACACTTTGTTATGCCACCAACGATAATCAAACAGCAACGTATGGTTTATTGAAAGAAGAAGCAGATTTGGCAATTGTGGCGGGTGGTTATAATTCATCAAATACTCAGCATTTAGTAGAACTTTGCGAGCATAAATTACCAACGTATTTTATTTCTTCGGCAGATAAAATTTTGACGGATAATTTGATAAGTCATTGGAATATGCACGAAAAAGTGGAAAAAATTACCAAAGATTTTATTCCAGATAAAGAACAAGTAACCATCATGCTCACCTGCGGAGCTTCGTGTCCAGATGCGGTTGTAGAATCAATTTTATTGAGATTGCATTCGTTTTTTCCAGATGCGAAACCGATTGAGATGTAGATTAAAGTTTACAAAAAAGCCCTCAAAATTCGATTTTGAGGGCTTTTTTGATTTAATAATTACAAAACTTCGCCATCAAAAACAGGCATAAGATTCTGCAATTCTTCTTCCGTATATACCTGAGAGCGAATAATGAACCGCAAACCCAAAGGTATTTCCAACGAAAAACTGGCTCCTCTGCCTGGCACAACGTCCAGCGTTAATTGGGTGTATTGCCAATACTCAAACTGAAAAGAACTCATAAAAAATTCACAACCGTGAATACTCCCTAACAACACATCATTCACGCCCGTTTTGAATTCGCCTACGGGAAAACACATTGGGGCTGAACCATCGCAACAACCTCCGCTTTGATGAAACATCAGCGATCCGTGTTCATCCCGAAGACGGTCAATGAGGTTTTCAGCTTCCTTTGTTAATAAAACTCTCGGGATTTTGTCCATGATTTTAATTTTAACGAACAACGCAGGCTGAACTTAACTCCCAGAGGAATTGCCAGCCTGCGTAAATTTGATTTTCGGTAACTTATTTAAAAGAACCCCAACGCATTTTTATCGTAAGAAATCAACATATTTTTGCAAGAACGATAATGGTCAAGCATCATTTTGTGATTTTCACGTCCAAATCCTGACTTTTTGTACCCTCCAAATGGAGCATGAGCTGGATAAGCATGGTAACAATTTACCCAAACTCGTCCCGCTTGAATGGCTCGTGGCACTTGATATAGTTCGTGTGCATCACGAGTCCACACACCCGCACCCAATCCATAAAGTGTATCGTTGGCAATCTCAATGGCTTCTTCCACAGTTTTGAAGGTGGTCAAAGATGCCACGGGTCCAAAAATTTCCTCTTGGAAAACCCGCATTTTGTTGTGTCCCTTCAAAATAGTTGGTTGAATGTAATAACCATTTGCCGCATCTCCTTCTTGAAGATGAGCCGCTCCACCACAAAGAACTTCTGCTCCTTCTTCTTCACCAATTTTTAAATAAGACAAGATTTTCTCGTACTGGTCATTCGATGCTTGGGCTCCAATCATGGTTGTCATTTCCATCGGATGTCCCTTTTTAATAGCATTAACACGCTCAATTAATCGCTCAATAAAGGCATCAGCAATGGATTCATGCACTAAAATACGAGAAGGACAAGTACAAATTTCTCCTTGATTCAAAGCAAACATGGCGGCTCCTTCTAAGCATTTATCGAAGAAAGCATCATCAGCATCCATCACACTTGGAAAGAAAACATTGGGTGATTTACCGCCCAATTCCATCGTTACGGGAATAATATTTTCCGAAGCATACTGCATAATCAAACGTCCAGTGGTGGTTTCGCCTGTGAAAGCAACCTTTGCCACTCGGGTTGAACTTGCCAGAGGTTTACCCGCTTCCAAGCCAAAACCATTCACAATATTGATTATTCCAGGAGGCAAAACATCCTGCAATAATTCCATCAAACACAAAATTCCAACGGGCGTTTGCTCGGCTGGTTTCATCACGATTGTGCAACCCGCCGCCAACGCAGGAGCCATTTTCCAAGTTGCCATCAATAATGGAAAATTCCAAGGAATAATTTGAGCAACCACGCCCAATGGTTCGTGAATAACCAACGAAAGAGTGTTTGGGTCGTGTTCAGTTGCTGAACCTTCGTCGGTTCTGATGGTTGCGGCAAAGTATCTGAAATGATCAACGACCAAAGGCAAATCTGCCAAAATAGACTCTCTGATTGGTTTTCCGTTATCGGTTGTTTCAACGGCGGCTAAGTAATGTAAGTTCTGTTCGACGATGTCTGCAATTCTCAATAATAAATTACTGCGAGTTGTTGCCGAAGTTTTTGACCATGACGCAAATGCTTCGTGAGCGGCATCAAGTGCCAATTCAACATCTTCTTTGGTTGAACGAGCCACTTTGGTGAAAGTGTTTCCATCAATGGGTGAGGGATTATCAAAATATTGTCCTTTGACGGGAGCAACCCATTTACCACCAATAAAATTATCATATTGAGCTCTAAAAATTGGTCTCGCCACACGATTATCGTCCGTCGAATTGGATGCGGTTACGGGGGCTTCTACTTCTAATTCAAGATTTTCCATGATTAAGATTTTGTCCTTGTTTAAATAATTAATTTTACACAAAAATATCTTGAATTATTACCATTACTAATTACTTTTATATCACAATACTTGACTATAGTATCATTTCGTTAATAGCTTTTGGTAATACATTACGACTCAAATATTTGATATAAATAAGGAGCTTAACTCAGCATCACGCAAACCGATGAAACAAATCCATAAACCCCAATTAGTGCCTTTAAAGCCAATAAGCAAGCTAACTACACTCGTGGAGAATCGCACAATTTATTCGTTAGATAATTTTGAATTAAACATATTTGAAACGCATCAAGAGAGTAAAAATGTTCATTTGAAATTTGATAGTTTCGTCCTGACGAGTATGTTTCGGGGGAAGAAAGTGATGCACTTGTTCGGTAAAAAGGGCTTCGAATATTTGCCTGGCGAATCCGTGATTGTACCAGCCAATGAGGAAATGGTCATTGATTTTCCAGAAGCCGATTTCTCGAATCCAACGCAGTGCATGGCATTGGCAATTAAGAGCGAGCAAATTCAAGAAACAGTGAATTTATTGAATGAGAATTATGCCAAAATTGAGGAACATGAACCGTGGAAAATTGACGAAAATACGTTTCACTTAAAAAATTCTTCGGAAGTAACCAGCACGATTGATAGGTTAGTAAAACTGTCCACAGAAACAAATTCTGCCAAAGATTTATTTGCTAATTTTATGATTAACGAACTGTTAATCAGGCTAATGCAAACGCAAGCAAGGGTTTTGATTGTGGATAACTATAAAAAATATGTGAACGTAAATCGTTTTGCTTTTGTGATTCAGTACATCAAAGAACATTTAACGGAGAAACTTAGCATTGAAAAGTTGTGTGATTTGTCGTGTATGAGTAAGCCCAATTTCTTCCGACAATTCAAGCGAGAATTAGGGATTACGCCCCTCGATTATATTAACCAAGAACGCATAAAAATTGCCAAAGAACTACTGTCAGAAACCAAAAATGATATTAGTGATGCCTGTTTCAAAGCGGGTTTTGGCAGCACGAATTACTTCTTTATCATCTTCAAAAAATACGTTGGAATTACGCCAGGGAAATTTAAGGAATTATGTTTGCTGACGGGGCAGAGGGGAATGTTGGGAGTTTCGGCATAATTCAAAAAAGCCCTCAAATTTAATTTTGAAGGCTTTTTGTGATTTATAGGTACTAATTTCTGAGTAAAGACAAAGTTTATAATTAGCCAAAACTTGTAAAAATCGTTG
>JAYVRF010000023.1:0-11058 GCA_043756925.1 Arcicella sp.
CCGATAATTGTTGGGGAAAATGGTTTCTACGGTGCATAATTTGCACTTTTTCCAAGACCGCTTCTACTCGCTTTTTACGCTCGTCAGCATCAATTCCCAGATACAATAATGGTAACTCAACGTTCTCATAAACGGTCAATTCATCAATCAAATTAAAAGATTGAAACACAAAACCAATATTGCGTTTGCGGAGGTCGGCACGCTTTCTTTCATTGTAAGAAATAACCTCTTCATTATTGAATTTAAAACTACCCGTATCGGCATCGTCCAAAAGACCTACGATGTTTAGAAGCGTGGATTTCCCACAACCTGAAGGTCCCATAATGGCAACAAATTCGCCATCTTTTACCTCAACGGAAATTTTGTTGAGTGCTACCGTTTCGATGTCTTCGGTGCGGTATATCTTTTCTAAATTGGTTATTTTTAACATAATATTTTTGGTTTTAATAAATGTCTATTTTGTTGTTTTTCTACCGTAAGGACGGGCAGGATACTAAACCTTGCGTCTTTACGATTGATATCTACTTGGGAGCTTTAATTACCAATTCCTGCATATTCCCATAATTCTCATAACTACTCGTCACCACTTTATCTCCCACTTTCAAACCGCCCATCACCTCATAAAACTCGGGATTTTGACGACCTAATTGAATATCTACTTTATAGGCTTTTGTGCCATTTTCACTCACTTTAAAAATCCAATTTCCACCCGTTTGTTGGTAAAAACCGCCTTTTGATAGTAGAATCGCCTGCGTATCATCGCTCAATGAAAGACGAACTTGAAGCGTTTGTCCACGACGTACATTGCTCGGAGGCGTTCCCACGAACTCCATATCGACCTGAAAACGTCCGTTTGTGACTTGTGAATAAACCTTTTTTACTTTTAATTTATACGTTTTATCCGAAATGGTAAACTCGCCCATCAAACCAATGAAAACCCTTGAAATATAATGTTCATCAATATCCGCCCGAACCTTAAAACCACTCAATACATCAATCTGACCTAATCTTTGTCCACGAGTTTTTAACTCCCCAACCTCCGCATTTCTTGAAGTTAATTGACCATCCACGGGGGCTTTCACGATTAAATCCTCCGCCTTTTTCCGCATCAACGCCAACGTTGTTTGATTACGTTTAATGGTTTCACGCATTTGATTTATTTGCTGGTTGGTCGTTACAGAATCTTGTTCTAAGGTACGAGAAACCAATCTCCTTCTTCTATTTTGATAATTATAAGCATTCAACGAAATTTTATATTCTTGTTCAGAAATCACTTTTTCACGGTATAATCTTTCATTTAATTTGAAAAGTCTTTCTGCTTCTGCCACGCCATTATCAATATCAGCTTGTGAATTTTGGTACTGAATGGTTGCCTGAGCCGCCAGATTACGAGTATATTGCATTTGCGTTTGTAGTCCAAAAACGGAAGTTTCTTGATTTGCCAACGACAATTCCAAATCCGTATTTGCCATTTTCATCAATGCCTGACCCTTCTTTACCATCGCACCATCTTCTACGTAAAGTTCTTCAACCCGCCCGCCTTCGATGGCATCCAAATAAATGGTTTGAATCGGTAAAACGACTCCATTAATCGGGATAAATTCTTGGAAATTTCCTTTTGAAACTTCCGAAATCATCAGGCGGTCTTGTTCTACATTCAATTTTGGTTTGCCAGTAGTATTCAAATAAGCCGCTGTGATTAAGCCAACCAATGCCACGCCTCCCACAATCGGAAGTATTCGTTTCATTGACCATTTGTTTTTTTCTATTACTCTGTCCATTATCTTGGTTGTTGAAATGTTGTGGTGAATGTGTTACAGTTAAATAAGTTTTGATAATAATATAAACAATTTTATGCCAAAATACTAACCATTTGATTTTCAGATAATTACAAAATTTACATAAAATAATACTGTTCGCTTTTGATACAGTTTTTGTACGAAAACGGACAGGCGTACAGTTTTTTGAAATAGGGATATTTATTATTAATTTGCAGAGGTATTCAAACTTCTTAAATTGACATTGACACCAAAAACCATGAGTAACAAAACAAAGCCTATCATAGCACCAAGTTTAGAAAGTGTTTACGAAGCCGCTGAAAGATTGCGTGGTATTGCCGTTCACACACCCTTGACAGAAAATATTATTCTCTCTGAGCGATATGGAGCTAATATTTACTTAAAAAGAGAAGATTTGCAAATTGTTCGTTCCTATAAAATCAGAGGGGCGTACAACAAAATGTCAAGGCTCTCAGAGGCAGAATTAGCGAAAGGTGTGGTTTGCGCATCCGCAGGGAATCACGCCCAAGGATTGGCGTATGCGTGTCATAAAATGAAGGTAAAAGGAGCGATTTTTATGCCTACAACCACCCCAAACCAAAAGATTAGACAAGTAAAAATGTTTGGTCGGGAAGAGATTGAAGTGATGATGGTGGGAGATACGTATGATGATGCCGCCAAAGCTGCCAAACAATATTGTGAAGAACACCACGCCACTTTTGTGTCGGCTTTTGATGATTTGGATGTAATTACGGGACAGGCAACGGTAGGTTTAGAAATTTTCAAGGACGCCGATGTTAAAATTGATTATATTTTTCTCGCCATTGGTGGCGGAGGCGTTTCGGCTGGCATTTCAACAGTTTTTAAACAACTTTCTCCACACACCAAAATTATTGGCGTTGAACCTGCGGGAGCGGCATCCATGAAAGCAAGTATTGAGGCGGGTCACGTGGTGGAATTGGAAACGATGGACAGGTTTGTGGACGGTGCGGCGGTGAAGCGAGTAGGTGAAATTCCCTTCCAGATTTGTCAGAAAAATTTGGATGAAATCATCATCGTTCCCGAAGGAAAAGTTTGTACGACCATCTTGGAATTGTACAATGAATCCGCCATTGTAGCCGAACCTGCAGGAGCTTTGACGATTGCCGCTTTGGATTTTATGAAGGAGCAGATTAAAGGCAAAAATGTAGTCTGTTTAGTTTCTGGGGGTAATAATGACATTACAAGAACTGAAGAAATTAAGGAACGTTCCTTGCTTTATGAAGGTTTGAAGCACTATTTCGTAGTCCGTTTTCCACAGCGAGCAGGAGCATTACGCAACTTTTTAAACAACGTTTTAGGACCCGACGACGATATTACTTTATTTGAATACCATAAGAAAACCAACCGTGAATCTGGACCCGTTTTGTTGGGCGTTGAGTTGAAAAACAAAGAAGATTATTACGCCTTGATTGAGCGAATGGAGACGGAAAATATTGTTTATCAAGAACTTAATGAACAACCCGATTTGTTCTCGGTTTTGGTATAGAAATCTTAAAATTAAATTTTACTAAATCACTATAATTTTTAAGATTGAACATATCATGTTGTCAGAAGTTGAAGAGCAAGAACTTCAAAAGGAGATAGAGTACCTAAAATTAATTCTTGAATTCCATAATCAAGAAGCCGAAAAAGGTAATTTATTGTATGGAATGACAGAAGAAGAATCCTTAGAACACCGTCTTGATGCGATGGAAAAGATAGTAGAGTTATAACAAATACTTAAAGAAGAATAATTATGAATGTGACCTCAAAAATTAGTCAGCAAGCAAAAGACTTTGCTAAATTGACAAATAATTCAGAAAAAATCGACTTCTTGAAAAATCAAGAAGAAGCATTTTTAACTTTAAATTCAGAAGAAAAATTAGCTCATTTTAAAGCAATTCAACAAAGGACGGAAGAGTTGAAAAATAAAATTCAGAAACCTGTTTTGGTTTAAAATACTATCGTTTACATTTTTTCCTTTGGAAAAGTGTATTACTTCCACACTTTTCAAAGGAAAAATGTAATGACCCCACTTTTTCTGAGGAAAATGACTAAACCCCTACTCTTTTATTCAAAGATTAAACAGCAAAATTTTCTCCAATTATACATTTCCTCCTAAAAAATATGCTCAATGTTGCCCTCATCGGTTTTGGTTTATCTGGACGATATTTACAAGCCCCCTTTTTTGAAGCGAATCCAAATTTCAATCTCAAAACCATCGTTTCAAATAGTCAAAATCCAAAAGACTTTTTTCCATCTGTTCAAGTTGCCAAAAGTTTAGACGAAGTTTTAGCGGATTCAGCCATAGATTTAGTCAGTATTTGTTCACCGAATTCAACGCATTTTGAATATGCGAAACGCTCATTATTGGCAAATAAACACGTACTTGTAGAAAAGCCGTTTACTGCCACAGCTAAGGAAGCGGAGGAATTGATTTCATTAGCTAAAAAACAAGGAAAAATTCTATCAGTTTTTCAGAATCGTCGTTTTGATTCAGATTTTTTAACGGTTAAGAAAATCATTGATGGTAATTTTTTGGGTGAAATTCATAGTTTTGAAATTCATTTTAATCGTTTTAAGCCCGTTTTAAATCCCAAAAAATGGAAAGAAACTGTTGGTGCAGGAAGCGGAATAATTTACGATTTAGGCTCGCATATTATTGATCAAGTTATCACGCTTTTCGGCGTTCCAAAAGACGTTTGGGGACAAACTTTTACGCAAAGAGAAAATTCTGAAATCGACGATGCTTTTGATATAAGGTTGGATTACGGTAAATTAAAAGTTACCCTAAAATCAAGTTTATTAGTTCGTGAAGATACGCCAAGATACATCATTCACGGAACAAAAGGTTCATTCATAAAATACGGAATTGATGTTCAAGAAGACCACTTAAAAATGGGAATGAAGCTAACTAATAGTGATTTTGGGATTGAAGCCGTTAAGAATTTGGGTATTTTACATACTGAAATAAACGGATTGATTGTAAAAGGAACGGTGGAAACGGAGCAAGGAAACTGGGGATTATTATTCCAAAATCTTTACGATGCAATTGTTGACGGTAAGGAATTATTGATAAAACCCGAGGAAGTTTTGGAGCAAATTCGGATTATTGAGAAGATAAAGTGTTAATCGTTAAATCATTCCCCGAGACTTTAATTCTAAATATTTATTCACGGTATCAACCGTCAGATTTTGCGGAGCTGTCAGTAATGCTTGAATACCAAATTGCCCTAACTCCTTAATAATTTGTTGTTTCTCGTAAAAATATTTTTCCGCAATCGTCTTCAAATAGATTTCTTCGGTAGTGTTTGCGGGCTTATCCAACAACGCTCGCAATTCAGTATTCTCAAAGAAAACGATGATTAATAAATGGTCTTTCGCTAATTTTCTGAAATAAGGTAATTGCCTCCGCATGGACGTAACTGTTTCAAAATTTGTGAATAATAGAAATAAACTTCGCTGGCGAATGTAGGTCTTCGTATGTACGTAAAGGGATTCGTAATCTGTTTCTAAAAAGCGGGTTTTTTGTTTGTATAAAATGTCCAAAATCTTCGTCATTTGCCCCACCTTTCGGTCGGCAAGAAGCACTTGTCCCATGCGATCGGAGAAGGTAATTATTCCCGCTTTATCCTGCTTATAAATGGCAATATTTGATAAAACTAAGGTGGCGTTTATGGCATAATCCAAGAGCGAAAGTCCATCAAAAGGCATTTGCACGACTCTACCTTTATCAATCAAACAATACACATTTTGTGATTTTTCTTCTTGAAACGCATTGATCATCAGGTCATTACGTCTGGCGGTGGCTTTCCAATTTATATTCCGAATATCGTCTCCTTGCACATATTGACGGATTTGTTCAAACTCCTGACTTTGCCCAATTTTACGAATTTTCTTTACGCCCAGTTCCGTCAAACGATTAGAAATTGCCATCAATTCATACGCCCTCATTTGCAAAAAAGAAGGATAAACCACCACCATTTTATCCTGCGAAAATTGGTAGCGACGTTTTAATAATCTTATTGGACTTTTCGCATAAACATTCACCGCCCCAAAACTGTATTCACCCCGTTTTGTGGGGCGTAAAGTATATTCCAAAATCTGAGTTTCGGCAGCTTTTAAGGCAGTCCAAAACATCAAATCTCGTTTCTGAAATTGAAAAGGGATTTCGTCAATAATTTGAATTTGGACGGGAAAGTCGTAATGATTTTCGAGGTAAATAGACAGCGGATTCTCATCCCCATTTGATAAACGTTCTGGTGCTTCACGGCGAGCAAAAATGCCTCTTTTAGGGCGGTAGAGCATGATTCCGTCCACCAAAAGTATCAACATGAATACAAAAAACAGCATTTGTGTGATGCCAAATAATACTGGAAAAACAAATGCTAACACAAACATTACCACCAAGAAAATAGTAATGTAAAATACTAAATTTGAGAGATAAAGTGACTTAAAAAATGCTTTCATTGAAGTTTAGGCGTGGCTTTATTAGATAATCTTAGCTTAAGTTTATTGATAGGAATTAAGATTTTTTTACTGGAATCAGGCATTAATTTTTTAGGATTTTTACCTCGTTTTTCATCTTTCAATATCTTCTTATCCTCTACCAGTTTTTTCATTTTATCTTTTAATTTTTGCTTTGCTTCAATCACCTTTTTCTTAGCTTCCAAATTCCTCTTTACTTCAGCATAAATCCCTTTCATTTTGTCAGGATTTAATAGATAATATTTTAAACTAACCCTAAATATGGCGGTATCTAATTTGAAAGTTTTCATAAGTTCAAACCGTTTTTTTTGATAAACAAAAACGGAAGAATCTTCGTGTTGAAAATGCAAATTATTAATCTGAGCCTCCAAAACATGGATTTCAGACAAAACTTTTGCCATTTTGTCCTCGGGAATCAAGTTTTTGGGTTTGTCGTCAGAGCCACAAGCCGTTAGCAAAAATGTAAGCAGAAAAATTTTTAGTCTCATGTTTCAAGTTTACCTCAAATTTGGTTGTCTGTGTGTTCTTTAAATTTTTTAAGCATTATTATCCAACCCTTGGACAGCGTTTAAACTCCTTCGTTCTATCAAAAAGATACCGATAAGTGATAAATTCTTTGTCACGGGTTGTGCCTAATTGCGACACAAAACGGTTCATTTTCGGATTAAAATCTCCTACCCAATTCATGTCAATTGTATCGTATTGATAATGCGGGTTGTCTCTTCCAGCTTGTCGAAAACGCAAGGCAATCGCTGATTCGATGCCCTTTCCTTGGAAATCTGGAACAACTCCAAAAATGATTCCGCAAGTACGATTAATAACTCCACGTTGCAATAGAAGCCAAAATTTTAGCTTCTCCCAAAGTCCAAATTTTCCATCTAAGTACTTGACAATCTGATTAATATCTGGAATAACGATGAAAAAAGCAATCGGGCGTTCTCCCGCATAGGCAAACCATGTAAGTTGTTCGTCAATGATGGGTTTCATCGTGTTTACTAAACTTTTAGCCTGTTCAGCGTTCATTTCTTTTACGCCTGGGAATTTTGCCCAAGCCTCATTAAAAATCGTTCTGAAATCCTCTCCATATTCGGTCAATTTGCTTTTTTCAATACTTCTAAAACTATAATCAGAATTAGCGTAAACCTTGCGAGCTTTGTCTTCTACCGTATCTAAAACTGATGCCGCCCGAATTGGCGAAACGTAGATGTATTGTTGGAAATAATCCTTGAAACCGTAATTCTCGAAAAAATGGATATAATATTGTTTTGTCCAAGGCATTTTATAGGTTGGTTCGTATTGCCAGCCTTTTATCATTAAACCCCAAAAGGCATCTCTTTCACCAAAATTAATAGGTCCATCCATTGCTTCCATGCCTTTTGAAGTCAACCAATTTTTGCAAATGTCAAACAACAAAAAAGCCGCTGATTCATCCTCGATACACTCAAAAAAGCCCATTCCACCCGTGGGTTGGTCTTCTTTGTTGGCGGTGTCTTGATTGATAAAAGCCGCAACCCGCCCGATTGTTTTTCCTTCCGAATCCGTTAAAATCCAACGAATTGCTTCCCCGTGTTTGAAATATTTATTCTTATTCGGATTGAACGTATGCTCAATATCTTGGTCGAGTGGGCGAATCCAATTAGCATCTTCGGCGTACAGTTTTACGGGTAATAAAAGGAATTCTTGTTGAAGTTTTTTATCGTCAGCGACTTCAATAATTGTCATGGTGATTTGGGATTATTTTTTTTGTAAAGGTAGGGGATTTTGGGTTGAAATCGAAAATATGGAGCATTGCAAATGTTTGGTTATTTAAGAAGTTCATTACCAAAATCCTTCAAATTTTCGTAATTTCGTAATCAACCTTTTCAATCCAAATGACGAAATTACATTCCAAATTAGCTATATTTTCAATGTTCTTATTATCAAGTTGTAGTGCCTTGAACAAGTCAGCAAAATATCAATTTGCGGATGAATTCTACACCACAAAACTTTCAGATTCTGCCACTGGACAAGTTTATATTCTTACTGTTGAAGATACATTGAAGGTTTTTGAAACAATAATCCTTGATAAAAAGATTGAAGTGGATACCTTAAAAAAGCCTGAAATATTTTTGATAGAGCAAAAGAACCCTTATTCTTCTCTTGTTTTTAAGAAGTCGAGTTTGGATATTGATTTTTTGACGATTTTATTGAAGTATCGCCCCGTTACCCCGACTTTACCAAACCAACTCAACACTAACCTAAATGGAGCGGTTTATTTGGGCTTTCGGAATGATTATTACAGTATTCGGTACAAAAAAAATCCTTTTTCTTACAGTCGCTTTACGACTCATTACGGACTTTCTTTTGGCGGTTTTGCAGGTTTAGGTTCTGCAACCATGAGTCCTTCGGTTACAGATAATTTACTACAAAATGAATATGAAGGCGTAGTTTTAACGAAAGGAATTGCTGCAATCATTGGCATTAATAACGCAACCATTGGTTTCACTTTTGGATTTGATAATCTGTTAGATGCCAATAGAAATATCTGGATTTACGATGGAAAACCTTGGGTCGGTTTAGCTTTTGGCTTGAATTTAAATTAGAGGAAAGTATTAATTACCTACTTTTAAAGGATTCAAGCCTTTTAGCTCAAACCTTTTATATCTAAGCATTTTAAAACCAAAACCCTCTCTTTCCCTCATAATTTATTAGTTTTGTAAGAGAAACTAAATCTTAACACGATGATTGATAAAGCACTTGTTATAAAAGATTTTACGGAAACTATGAAAAATCATTACGGTGACCGCCTGTCGAAGATAATTCTCTATGGTTCACACGCACGTGGAGATTTTAATGGATAATCAGATATTGATTTTATGGTTGTCCTGAAAGATAAAGAAGTAAGGGCAGTAAAGGAAATTACCTCCACCCATAAACTTTTAAATGAATTAACGTTAAAAAATGATGTTTGGGTTTCGATGTTTGCCACGTCTATTACAAAATTTGAAACAGCCACAAAAGCTTTATATAGGTTTGTAAGAAAAGAAGGAATAACTATAGAATGAGGATGTTAAAAATGCCATTACTCTCGCAGAAGGCACATTAGATGATGCCGTTTATAATGCAAAAGACAACAGAAACCGTGTAGCTATGAACCGTTGCTACTATGCTTATTTCTATTTAATCAGAAGTTTACTTCTCGAAAAGAATATTCACTCAAAAACTCATTCTGGTTTAATTAGTGAGTTTGGAAAATATTCATCAAGACGGGTTTATTCCCAAAGAATTTAGCAATAATTTAGCCTTTTTATTTGACCAAAGGCAAACCGCAGATTACGATTTGGATGAGGAAGTTGACAAAGAAGAAGTTGATAAAGCCCTACAAAAGGTAGAAGAATTTATCAATTTTGTAAAAGAAAAATATCAAATAACCGAATAAATGCAGCCATTAAAAATTTACAATACCCTTAGCCGACAAAAAGAATTGTTTACCCCTTTGAACGCCCCACACGTGGGGATGTACGTTTGTGGACCCACTGTTTATAATTATGTACATTTGGGTAATGTCCGCACGTTCATGACTTTTGATGTCTTGAATCGCTATTTGACGCATTTGGGCTATAAAGTTCGCTACGTCCGCAACATCACCGACGTTGGGCATTTGGTGGGCGATGGCGATGAAGGCGAAGATAAAATTGGAAAAATGGCGAAGTTAGAACAACTCGAACCCATGGAAATTGTGCAACGTTACACCAACGATTTTCACAAAGTTCTCGATCAATTCAACTTCATTCCACCAAGCATTGAACCTTCCGCAACAGGACATTTAATTGAACAAATTGAAATGACTGCCACGTTGATTAACAAGGGATTAGCTTACGAGTCTAACGGTTCGGTATATTTTGACATTGCCAAATATAACGATCAAGGCGGTGATTACGGCAAACTTTCAGGACGTATTTTAGAAGATTTATTAAATGAATCCCGTAATTTAGACGGGGTTGGGGAGAAACGTAGTCCACTTGATTTTGCCCTTTGGAAAAAAGCCGCTCCCGAACATTTAATGCGTTGGAATTCGCCTTGGAGCGAAGGCTTTCCAGGCTGGCATTTGGAATGTACTTGTATGAGTACCAAATACTTAGGCAATAGTTTTGATATTCATGGAGGCGGAATGGACTTAAAATTCCCACACCACGAATGTGAAATTGCCCAAGCCAAAGGAGCAAACGGTCGTGAACCTGTTCGTTATTGGATGCACTCGAATATGCTGACGGTGAACGGACAAAAAATGTCTAAATCGCTCGGAAATTCTTTTCTCCCTTCCGAACTTTTTGCGGGTTCGCATCCGTTGTTAGACCAACCGTATAGTCCAATGACGGTGCGTTTTTTCATGTTGCAATCACAATACAGAAGCACACTTGATTTTTCTAATGATGCCCTCAAATCCTCTCAGAAAGGCTATAAACGCCTCATTAACGGATTAAGAATCATCAAAAATATGGCATATATTACCGATGACTCCGTCGAAATAGAGGAGAAACAAGTTTCGGAAATTGAGAAAGGAATTCAAGGATGCTATGATGGATTAAACGATGATTTGAACACTGCCGTAACGATAGCGGGTTTGTTTAATCTTCTGAAAAAAATCAATCAATTATACATGGGACAAGTGCAAACGGCACAAATTGGGGAGGCTTCTTTCAATAATTTAAAATTAACATTTACCTTAATTATTGAAGATATTTTGGGGATTTTAGAAGAGAAAAATAGCTCCATCGAATCACTCGTTCAA
>JAYVRF010000024.1:0-10971 GCA_043756925.1 Arcicella sp.
CAAGATATTCAAGATAATTTGAAAGATGTTTTACCTTTCAAAGAAGAACTTTTCCCCGTTGGAAGATTGGATAAAGAATCAGAAGGTTTGTTGATTTTAACCAATGACGGACGGACTTTTGACAAGACCTTGCGGAGTGAACATCAAACTGAAAAGGAATATTTAGTTAAGGTTGATAGAGAAATAAATGAAAATTTTATCCGTAAAATGTCAAATGGAATCAATATTTTGGGAAAAATCACTTTGCCTTGTCGAGTAGAAAAAATTGATGATAATAGCTTCAAAATTACATTAATTCAAGGTATCAACCGTCAAATTAGACGAATGTGTTTTAAACTTGGTTATGAAGTTTTGCGATTAATTCGGTTGAGAATAGGAGAGGTTGAATTAGGAAATTTGCAACCTAATGAATTTCGATATTATAAATTATAATGTTTTTTGTCTGAATTGGAATTGCGAAACGTCGCATCGTATTAGATTAATGGATTTTTGGGATTAATTTTCGATGAAAATCCTTCAATCCTCTAATCTGACACGGTGCGACGTTTCGCAATCCAAATTCAGATAATTTTTTAGTATTTTAGATAATCAACATCACATCTCCGTAAGTAAAAAATTTATATTTTTCCTTGATTGCGATTTGATATGCTTCCTTAATTAACTCAAATCCACCGAAGGCAGAAGTCATCATAATCAATACAGATTCTGGTAAATGGAAGTTTGTCAACAACGCATTTGGAATTCTTACTTCATAGGGAGGGAAAATAAATTTATCCGTCCAGCCATCAATGGGCTTTAAATGACCATCCGCTGAAACCGAAGACTCTAAACCTCTCATCACAGTTGTTCCGATGGCACAAATCTTTTTCTTATTGTCAATGGCTTCATTTACTAAATCGCAAGTGGCTGGCTGAATATTAAAATTTTCAGAATCGGTTTTGTGTTTTGTCAAATCTTCAACGTCCACGGTTCTAAAAGTTCCTAAGCCAATGTGTAAAGTCAAAGGCGTAAAATGTATGCCTTTCAACTCCAAACGCTTCATGATAATTTTGTTAAAGTGCATTCCTGCCGTTGGGGCAGCCACCGCACCAACGTGTTTGGCATAAATGGTTTGAAAACGCTCCTCATCCGATGGTTCAACATTACGCTTAAAACGAATTTCGTCTGGAAGCGGCGTTTCACCCAATAAATGAATTTGCTTCATCAAAGCATCATGATCGCCATCGTATAAAAAACGGATGGTACGTCCACGAGAAGTTGTGTTGTCAATAACTTCAGCGACTAAATCACTATCGCCAAAATATAGTTTATTACCTACCCGAATTTTACGAGCTGGATCAACCAAAACGTCCCAAAGACGGTGTTCACGGTTTAGTTCACGCAATAAAAAAACTTCAATTTTTGCTCCTGTTTTCTCTTTTTGACCGAATAAACGGGCTGGAAATACTTTGGTGTCATTTACAACCATTACATCACCATCGTCGAAATATTGTAAAATGTCTGTAAACATTTTGTGTTCAATCGTTTTTGTTTTGCGGTTAATTACCATCATCCGTGATTCTCCACGATGTTCGGTTGGGTATAATGATATAAGATTATTGGGTAGATCGAACCGAAATTCGGATAATTTCATTCTGATAATATTTGCGGTTTTTTCGCCTGGAACCATTTTCTTGTGGATTTATACTAATTTATGGATAAAAATTTATGGTGTAGATAATTTCTGTTTCAAGTAAATCTTAGTTTTATTCAAAAATATTATCTTAAAAGACCCCTTAAACAATTCGATTCTTGCAAATATACAATTTTGAGATAGGGCTTGTCAATAGAAATCAAGAATAAGTTTTAAAATAATTATTGAGTGATTCGCTACTTAGAGGGAATTAGTTGGTTGAATGGACAGAATGGCAGATTTCGCAAGATTGTGAAAACTATTAGAAACCCCAAAAAAATCCAAATTCCTTTGTTATTTAACAAAATAAACTTTGAAATAGTTGTTTCGAATAATTCATCTAAGATTTTGAGGAGAACAAAAGGCAGCAAAAGATAAACCAATAAATTACTGTGAAAAGCATCAGCAAAATTTCCGTGCAGAATTTGATGAAACGCACGTTGTCCTCCGCAACCTGGACAAAGATAGTTCGTAAGATTTTTGAATGGACAGAGAGGCAGAGCCGTAATTTCTGATGGATTCCAGAAAAAATAAAAGGCGGTAATGACCATCGTCAATACCGCCAAAAGTATTTTATTTATACTCATTTATACTGGTTTTGTATAAACATTTGTTTTTGCGACAATATCATGAAGCGTTTGTTTTTTCTCGGTAAAAAATGCCATCAAATAGCCAATTAAGCAAATCATGCCAGAAATTAACCTCATAATGTTACGAATCAATGCTTTTTGAGTATCTAAACGATTGCCATTTTCATCTGCAACAATTAATCCCATAGCACTTTTGCCAATAGTGGCTTGTCTTTCTGAGGACTCAAAATAAGTAAAATAACCCACTTGTAGTGCTAATGAAACGACTTGTAATAGTAACCCTGCACCCATGATTGTAGCCATCATTCCTGCCGAATCATCAGTTTCTGTTGATGAAGCACCTATGAAGCCAACAGCACCTAAAATACCGAAGAGGATTCCAATAACAACTGTTAAAATAATAGCATCAATTAAAAAAGCAATAAATCTTTTGCCACCATCGGCCAACTGTAAATTTTGCATAATGTTTGGTGAATTTTGGGGTTTGACTGTTAAATACTTTACAAGAAAGACATTTTTCTAAAAATAGCCAAATTTTATCTTTAAATTTTCATCTTTATTAACATACTATACGTTTATAAGTACAAAACATAAAACAAATGAGTAAGTGGTAAGTTATTTAAGTACAAATTAGCATTTTAAAATTTTTAAATATGTCAAAAATATCAATTTTTTGGTTTCGTCGTGACCTGCGTTTGCATGATAATGCGGGACTATATCACGCTCTAAAATCTGGAAATCCAGTTTTACCTGTTTTTATTTTCGATAAAAATATTTTGGATAAATTAGAAGATAAAAAAGATAGAAGAGTGGAATTTATTCATAATGCAGTTTCTGAAATGCATAATGAATTGCTAAAACTTGGATCGAGTCTTTTAGTAAAATATGGTTCACCCGAGGAGGTTTTTCCAGCATTATTGAATGAATATGATGTTTCTGAAATTTATATAAATCATGATTTTGAAACTTACGCCCACTACCGTGATGATGCTGTCAAAGAATATGCGATGAGTGAAGGCATTGAATTCAAAACATATAAGGACCACGTAATTTTTGAAAAAAATGAAGTGCTTTCGGGTGCGGGGACTCCTTATACGGTTTTCACGCCGTATAGTCGAAAGTGGAAAGAGAAATTGAATGAGTTCTATTTGAAACCATATCCTGTTGAAGAATATTCTGCTAATTATTTAAAGACAGAAGAAACGTCAATTCCAAGTTTAGGTGATATGGGTTTTGAGAAAGTTGAATATAATTTTCCAAGTAAAGAAGTTAGAGAAAATATCGTAAGAAATTACGCAGAAAAGCGAAATTTTCCAGCTATCGAAGGCACATCACGGCTTTCAGTTCATCTTCGCTTTGGAACGGTTAGTATTAGAGACTTGGCTCGTAAAGCCAAAGATTTATCCGAAACATGGCTGAATGAGCTAATTTGGCGTGATTTCTATGCTAATATTCTTCATCATTTTCCGTACGTGGGGCAAGGTCATGCGTTCAGACGTGAATATGAAAAAATTGAGTTCCGAAATAATGAGCAAGAGTTTCAGCGTTGGTGCGAAGGCAAAACTGGATATCCAATCGTGGATGCTGGTATGCGGGAATTGAATGCAACGGGCTTTATGCACAACCGTGTTAGGATGATTACTGCCAGTTTTATGATTAAACATTTGCTAATTGATTGGCGTTGGGGTGAAGCCTATTTTGCCAAAAAATTGAATGATTTTGATCTTGCTTCCAATAATGGAGGATGGCAATGGGCGGCAGGAAGTGGTTGTGATGCAGCACCTTATTTTAGAGTCTTTAACCCAAGATTACAGACAGAAAAGTTTGATAAAAGTTTAGAATACATCAAAAAATGGGTTCCAGAATTGAATAGTTCTGACTACCCTCAACCAATGGTTGACCATGATTTTGCTCGTAAAAGAGTGTTAGAGGTTTACAAAAAAGCATTGAAAGGGTGATTATACGTAATATTAGAATTATCATTTTGGTAGTATTTGTATATTGTTAACTAAGGCAGTCGCCATAGCTGGATTATTGTATTTTATGAAAGGTTGCAATTAAACGCCAGAAGTTGTTTCAAATTCAACGGATTCGTTATCAACGAGTATGTCAACTCTAAAAATTGAGTCGCAAGAGCAAATTGATAAAGCCATTACAATCTTAAAAGCGTTTCGAAAAGTGAAAATTAAAATGGGTGGTTACACTGATCATGTAGGGGATGCTAAATCGAATATAAAACTTTCTGCTGACAGAGCAACCATTATTATGAATGCGATTATGGCAGGAGGAATTGATAAAAGTCGCTTATAATCATAGGGTTACGGAGATAAAAATCCAACTTAAACGAATGATTCTGAGGAAGGAAAAGCCATGAATCGTAGAATTGCGATTAGTGTTAGGGAGAAGTCGATTTGTTACTGGTAATTTGTTATTAGGGATTCTAATTGAACACGAATAACTATTTACCAGTAACTAATAATGATTAATTAAACCTCATTTCACTACGAAGTCCTGAATATTTTCTTAAATCCAAGGTAATTGCTCCAATTTTAAGCTCTACTTCTGCCCGAACAGGAATTTTATTAGCATCATCCGTTACCCAAAGTTTGACGGATTCTTCATCTTGGAAAAAATTATTTTTTGGTAATTGAGGTGTGATTTTGAAAGTATTAATTTTGCCAAATTTAGTCTTCAAAACCTCTTTTCCTCTGTATTTCAAACGCATGTTATAAACTTCTCCCTCAAAGAAAAACGTTACAGGCACACTTTCTCCAACGTTCATTTTTGAGAAATTAATTGTTCTCAAATAATAATATCCACTCACAACATCTTGAACATTGTTTGGTAATTGATACATTTTTTTTTCATTGTCATCATCAATATCGTACTGTTTTGCGGTGTTAGCAGCGTGATCAAATACTATTTTCTGTTCATTTTTGTAATTTCCTTCTTCTTTCTTCTGGTAAAATAATTGTGGTAAAATCATGGCAGTATCAATATATGAAGTCCAAACATCACGAACTTTTGTAAACCAATCGGTCATTCCAACCGTTCTTGCCACAATATTTACTTTATAGCATTGACGACCATTGGCGTTTTGAAACTTATTATCCACATCAACAATGGCTTCGGCAGCGTTCACAAAACCGTAATGCACTCGATATTCAATGTGTTCGCCCGTGGTGAAACTGGTTTGGTCAATCACACGTTCCTTTTCAGCCGATTTAAAACTCATGGCTGTAAATAACAAGGCTATGGCAATGAATAGTTTTTTCATGTTTTCTAAACGTAGTAAATTACTGGTTATATTTCTCTCTTAAATATTTTAAAAACCCTTCAAAATCATTGTGGAACTGGTTTTTGAATATGTTTTCAAATTCATTTTGCTTGGAATTATATGTTTTGAAACTCACAAAATAAGCGTTATTTGGTAAATCGTTTTTGTTAAATTGGTACTTCGGCAAGTTGGGCAATTTATTGTAAAGTGTATCTTGACTGCGTTCAACTTTTTCAATTAACGAATATTTTAATGAATCCTTATATTTAGATGTAAAATTGGATTGAAATTTTCGATACAAACTATCCAATTTTAGTGTTCCACGATTTAGATGTTTTATAAATGAATCCCTAAAAATTCTTGATTGTGTATATCTTTTAAATTGTTTAGAATCAGTGCCATACTTGAATTTCAGAAATCTTTTAGCTCCGTAATCTCCAATAAAATTAGCCAAATTTTCACTCGTTTCGTGGTCGTTTTTCACAAAAATTGTGCCGTGAGTCATTTCGTGAATAATTAAACTTGCCAATTTTCCATCGGAATAATAAAGCATATTTGAAAGAATTGGTTCGGGCAACCAACCCAGCGTCGAGTAAGCAATTCCTTGTCCCATTTCTGTATCATAACCTTTTGATTTCCAGATATTTTGCTCCATCACGGCAGCCGTTGAATCGAAAAATCCTTTGTACGTAAAGTTGCCAATTATCCAACTCACAAGTGGGAAATTGAATTCCTTAGCTTTCATTTCATAAGGTTCAGCAACCGTTAAAAGATGCACCAAAGGTTGTCCGTTTTGATTATAGAGGGTTTGATAAACTTTTGGATTATCCTGTAAACCCAAAGAATCAATCGCATATTTACGAACTTCTTGAATGTATAAAATTCGTTTTTTAAGGGAATCTGGAATAGATTTATCTTGAAGAACTTTTGATAAAGGTTGCGTATTAAAAGCAATATCTAAACCTCCTTTTGCTTGTTGATAAAAATACTGAACCCATGATCTTTGCCAAATTAACAAGCTGATAATGAGGATGATAATGATTATCCATATTCTTCTTTTGCGTTGTCTTTGTAACTGTTTTTGAAGTAAAATCATGATTTATAATCCTGAATATTCACTATATTCTTACAAAATTCATATTCAGAAGGTTGATTGGAGCAAATAAATAGTAAGCGATTTTTGGAGTGTTCTTGTACATTTCTTAAATACCATGAAGTAGCTTCGGCATCAAGGTTTGAAGTGGGTTCATCCAACATCAAAATTTCACAATCTGACCAAAAGGCTAAACCCAATTTCACCCGCTGTTTCATACCAGAGGAAAAGAATTTTACTTCCTTATTTTGGGCTTTTGGTAATTCAATAAAATCAATGAATTCGTTGGTGGAAAGATTATTCTTGAAAGGTTTAAATTTGACATGAAACTCGACGATTTCAGTTAAAGTAAAGTCTTCGATGAGTTCTAAATAGGGGGCAGCAATGACAAGATGTTTGTAATAATCATCAATAGTCAAAGATTTCTGAGAACATTGGTAATTGATAAGTCCCTCAGAATGAGGCATAAAGCCTGATAAAACTTGCATTAATGTAGATTTTCCACTTCCATTTGCTCCAATAAAAGTGTAAGATTCTTCCAATTGAAATTCGTAATTCAAATTTCTAAAAATCCATTCATTTCTGAATTTTTTACCAAGATTCTCTGTAATTATTTTCATTGATGGGGGTTTGGGGATAGGATTTAGGATTTAGTTTTAACCCCTAAATCCTATCCCCAAACCCCTAATTTTAAGAAAGTCCTTTCATAATTCCCCTTTCTGAGTTACGAATAAAATTAACAATTTCATCACGTTCGGCGGAAGCTGGAAGGTTGATTTCTATTTGAGAAAGAGCATCATTATTATTAAAATTTTTCAAATAAACGTAACGATAGGTTTCTTGAATTTGCGTAATTTGTTCATCCGAAAATCCACGTCTGCGAAGTCCAATAGAATTAATTCCCGCATAAGAAAGTGGCTCACGACCTGATTTTGTGAATGGTGGAACATCTTTACGAACCAATGAGCCACCCGAAACCATTGAATGACGACCAATTTTTACAAATTGATGAACGGCACTTGAACCTCCTATAATCGCAAAATCTCCCACCTCCACGTGTCCAGCCATTTGCACACTGTTTGCCAAAATACAGTTATCACCAATTAAACAATCATGGGCTACGTGAACATACGCCATGATTAAGCAATTTTTCCCGATTTGTGTTTTAAGTCTGTCATTTGTTCCACGATTAATGGTTGCACATTCTCTAACGGTCGTATTATCGCCAATAATTGCCAATGTATCTTCGCCACCAAATTTTAAATCCTGTGGAATGGCGGCAATTACTGCCCCAGGAAATATACGGCAGTTTTTACCAATTCTTGCCCCTGAGAAAATGGTTACGTTTGAGCCAATCCAAGTACCATCACCAATTTCTACGTTTTGGTGAATAACCGTAAACGGCTCAACAACAACGTTTTGAGCAAGTTTCGCTTCGGGATGTATGTATGCTAAGGGTTGTGTCATTTACTTTGAGTTAAAGAGTTGGAAAGTTAAAGAGTTGAAAAGTTACAAAGTTGAAATATAGGAGTTAGGTCAAGTAACTTCTAAAACTTTTTAACTGTGTAACTACTTTAACTTTTCAACTCTTCCGAACAAGACTTGCGGTCATGTCAGCTTCGCAAACTACCACTCCGTTTACGTAGGCTCGTCCGTGCATTTTGGCAATTCCTCGTCTGATTGGAGCCATCAAATCGCATTTGAAAATTACGGTGTCGCCTGGCACAACACTTTTACGGAAACGACAATTTTCAATTCCCACAAGATAGGGCCAATAATTTTCTGGATCAGGCACTGAACTTAACACCAAAATTCCACCCGTTTGAGCCATCGCTTCCACTTGCATAACGCCTGGCATCACTGGATTATTTGGAAAATGTCCCGTGAAGTAATGCTCATTCATCGTAACATTTTTAATTCCAATCACACTTTCATCATCTAAATGAGTAATCTTATCAACCATTTGAAATGGATACCGATGAGGTAATAATTGGTATATACGTTCAAAATTAAAGATTGGAGGCTGTTTTGGGTCATACTGAGGAACATTGTTTTTCTCAGTTTCCTTCATCAACTTCTTGATTTTTTTCGCTAATTCTACATTTGCCGCATGACCAGGACGAGCCGCTAAAATCTGTGCTTTTATTGGACGACCAACCAATGCCAAATCTCCAACCATATCCAACAATTTATGGCGAGCCATTTCATTGGGATAATATAATTCTAAGTTATTTAAAATGCCTTTCTCCTTTGAAACACTCACTTTTGGCTTATTCAACATTATCGCCAAACGATCTAATTCTATATCAGAATAATCACGGTCGGCAATGACAATGGCGTTCGACAAATCGCCACCTTTAATCAAATCTGCATTAAAAAGGGCTTCTAATTCATGAACAAAACAGAAGGTGCGGCATTTGGCAAAGTTGTCATTGAATTGTTCAATATTGGTCAAATTTGCGTGTTGACTTGATAAAAATTTAGAATTATAATCAACCATTGCCGTTAAACGATAATCATTTAAGGGCAAAGCCGCTAATTCAACGCCTCTTTCATTATCCTTAAAGCGAATTTCAGAAGGGAGTTCAAAAAACTTTCTATTGGCATTTTGTTCTTCTAAACCCGTTTCTAAAATTGCTTCCACGAATTTAATGGCACTACCATCCATAATTGGTGGTTCAGGACCATCCAATTGTATCAAAACATTATCCACCTGACAGCCTACCATTGCCGCCAAAACGTGTTCAACCGTATTTATTCTTGCTCCGTTGTGTTCAATAGTTGTTCCTCTGGAAGTATCCACAACATAATCAACGTCTGCATCGGCAATTGGTTGATTGGGTAAATCTATTCTTTGGAATTTATAACCATGATTTGGCGGTGCTGGAACGAATGTCATATTGGCAACTACGCCAGTATGTAAACCTACGCCCGATAATGTAATGGCTTTTTGAATTGTATGCTGTTTATTGTTCATTTTTTACTGTTTCAACATTTCTGGTTATTTGTAATTAGTTATTTATCTAATAATCAGGTAGTTGATAATAATTTTTTGGTCAATTCTTTGAAATAGGATTGTTTTTGAAAATAAAGTTACACTGTGAAGTTTACTAATAACCAATTACTCTCCTTTGAATTTCTCCTCAACCGCCCTTAATCGTTGTTCAATTTTTGGTAAATTTTTATATAAAACCTGAGATTTTAAATTATCGTGACTGTTCTGGGCGGGTGAACCTGCCATAATTCTGCCCGATTGTCGAACCGTTTTTGTAATGCCAGATTGAGCCGTTACAATCGTTTTATCTGCAACAGTAATATGTCCAGCCATTCCCACTTGTCCGCCAATCATACAATTATCACCTACTTTGGTTGAACCAGAAATGCCCGTCAGAGCCGCTATAACCGTATTTTTGCCAATTTCAACGTTATGGGCAATCTGTACTAAATTATCAATTTTAACGCCCGACCTCAAAATTGTTGAACCTATTGTGGCTCTATCAACCGTTGTATTTGCTCCAATGCTAACGTTATCTTCCAAAATAACATTTCCTAATTGTGGGATTGCGGCAAAAGTTCCATCGGCTTGCGGGGCAAAACCAAATCCATCCGCACCAATCACGGCATTTGAATGAATTGTACAATTATTACCAATAATCGTGTTGTGATAAATAGTCGCTCCTGAATAAATCGTGCAATTATCTCCAATTACACACGAATCAGAAATGGAAACATTTGGATAAATTTTGGAATTATCACCTACTCTGCAATTGTCTCCAATATAGACAAAAGCTCCCACATACACATCTGAGCCTACTTTTGCGGTGGAACTGATAAAAGAGGGTTGTTCGATTCCCTTTTTATTTTGAGCTAAAAATTTCTGATATTCTTGGAGTAAAATAGTGAAGGCAGCGTAAGCATTTTCGACTAAGATTAAAGTAGTTTTGTACTCCTTTTTAGCTTGAAATTGATTGTCAACTATTACTACGGAGGCATTGGTTGTGTAGATAAAATGCTCATATTTGGGATTTGCCAGAAAGGAAATACTTCCAGTTGAACCTTCTTCTATTTTTGCTAATTGATTCACTTTCAATGACTTATCGCCAATGACTTCACCTTTTAGCATTTGAGCAATCTGTTCAACCGTAAATTCCATATAAGTTTTTTTGTTGTTGGTTACGTTAAATTCTATTTTGATAATTGTTATTTGATTACGATTTGTTGTAATTAAACATCTCACAACTATTATCACTTAAATAAAAAAATTATTCACGCAAATATACGTCCTTTGCCCAACAAATATAGTATTTTTTCACTACATTACTCAAAGCCTTGATGGTCG
>JAYVRF010000025.1:0-10877 GCA_043756925.1 Arcicella sp.
AACATATATGTCAAACCCTTATGCGGCTCACCTACTAAATATCCAAAAGCATTATCATTCGAGCCAACCATCAAGTGGGCAATCGGCGCTCCTTTATAACCCATTTTGTGATAAACGCCTGCGGTGATAACGTCGTTGTCTTGTAGCTGTAAGGTTTCATTTTCGCTCCTTGCTTTTTGTTCCTTACCCACGGCTCTCTTTTGCGGAACTACGAAAAGTGAAATTCCCTTTGCTCCCGAAGGTCCGCCTTTTATTTTGGCGAGCATCAAATGTATTACGTTATCACAACCGTCATGGTCGCCCGCTGAAATATATATTTTCTGTCCTTTTATTTTGTAAATTCCTTCATTTTCAGTGGATTCTGCGGTGGTAGTAATGTCCGAAAGCGAACTTCCTGCATCGGGTTCGGTCAATGCCATGGTGCCTTGCCATTCGCCCGTGTACATTTTGGGTGTGAAGGTTTCCTTCAATTCCTGAGAACCAAAACTACGAATCAAATTTGCCGCCCCCGAAGTCAAAAACGGAAAAACCGAGGAAGAATAATTGGCAGCTTGAAAAATAAAAGCCGCTGAACTCAACACCGTAGAAGGAATTTGCTGACCGCCTTCCTCGTATGAAAACCCTGCATTTATCCAACCATCTTCCCCAAATTTTTTCAAAATCGGGAACATTCCTTCGTGGATTTTGATTTTACCATCCACCAATTGCGGTTCTTTTCTATCCATCTCCGTCAAGAGCGGTTTCAAAAGTTTCTCCGAGATTTGTTCCGCCGAATCCAAGACCATATCAAAAGTCTCACGGGCGTGGTCTTTGAAATATGGAAATTTGGTAAGTTGTTCAGTATTAAATACTTCGTATAATAAAAATTGTAAATTTCTTTTTGAATAAAATTGAGTTGCCATGCTTTTTAGTTGTAATCGTTGAGTTGTGATTTAGTGATAAGCAGTGATTTTTAATAATTGACCAAATCCAAATATTTTTACGGGTGGTTACACAGAGAGCCACAGACAAAACTCCTCTGGAAACCTCTGTGTAACCTTATACCCAAAAATATGCTTATTTTAACTTATTATTAACTATTGAGTAATCGATACCCCCTCAAAAATTCTTCAATCCCCATGCGTTTTTTGCCTTCCAATTGCAATTCTTCCACCGCCAAAAGACCATCTGTGCATTGAAAATGAAGATGTTTCTTGCCATCGGTTAGAAATGAGCCTACCGTTGTTTGTGTCTCCACAGACGGCTCATCAAGGGTAGTCGTAGTCGTCTGTGAAGACACAGAAAACAGAGGCGACTCAGAATCCGAGTCCACCATCTTTGCCCGATAAATCCGACAATTTTTATCGTTCAACATCGTCCAAGCCACGGGATAAGGTGAAAGTCCCCTGATAAAATCATGCACTTTTTTCACAGGCTGATTCCAATTAATCTGACAAGTTTCTTTAAAAATCTTTGGAGCATGATGAATCTCTCCCGATTCATTTTGTGGTTCTTGCGGATAATTGCCTGATTCGATAGCTTTTACGGTTTTTAAAACCAACCCTGCTCCCTTGTGCATGAGACGGTCATAGACATCACCAACATTATCGGTGAGTGAGATAGGCTCTTTTTCTTGAAAAATTATCGAACCAGTATCAATTTCTTGTTTTAAAAAGAAAGTGGTAACGCCCGTTTCAGTTTCTCCATTCATAATTGCCCAATTGATTGGAGCGGCACCACGGTATTGCGGCAGTAATGACCCGTGAAGATTAAAAGTACCTAATTTAGGCATCGTCCAAACTACTTCTGGTAACATTCTGAAAGCCACAACAACCTGCAAATCAGCTTGATAACTTTTCAATTCATCCAAAAAATCAGGATTTTTTAATTTCTCAGGTTGTAGAATCGGAATGGTTGGAGCATTCGCTAAAAGGTATTCCTTCACAGGCGACATACCCAATTTTTGCCCACGTCCAACGGGTTTATCGGGGGCAGTAATCACCGCCACAACATTATATTTATTTTCAACCAAAATTCGTAAACTCTCCACCGCAAAATCGGGAGTACCCATGAATATTATTCTCATAATTTTGTAATACGGACGGTTCGACGGTTCGACAGCCTTGTCCGATTTAAAATAATCCACGGACAAGGCTGTCCGTCTTTACATATTCCTAAAAAACGCTTTGAAATCTTTAAAGTTTTTGTAAATTTGTCGTTCGAATATTTACAGCGAATGCAAGCAAAACAAAAACACGAAATTATAACGTAAAAAGATGTTTCTGCAAAGGTCATAAAAAATCTTGTAGAACGGTCTAAGACCGTTCTTTTTGTTTGTAAATGAGTTGGGTAAAATTAGAAATTATTTGCTGGCATTTTGTCAGTATTTTTTTTTAACATGAAGTAAGAAATAACCTTAAATCAAAAATAATATGGCAAAGTTCCAATATTACACACAAGAAAAATTTGATGAATTAAAGGCTGAATTACATCACCTTAAATTTGTGGCACGTGCTGATATGTCAAATCAAATTGCAGAAGCACGTGATAAAGGCGATCTTAGCGAAAACGCTGAATATGATGCGGCAAAAGATGCACAGGGACTCATGGAAATGAAAATTTCTAAGATGGAAGCAATCGTGGGAAACGCCAGAGTTTTAGATGAATCGAATATTGATACTTCACAAGTCTCGATTTTATCGAAAGTAAAAATAAAAAACGTTAAAAATGGTATGGAGAAAATTTATACCATCGTTTCGGAAGAAGAAGCGGATTTGATGGCAGGTAAAATCTCAAATTCATCGCCCTACGGAAAAGGATTGTTTGGTAAAAAAGTAGGTGATATTGCTCAAATTCAAGCTCCTGCGGGGGTAATGGAATTTGAAATTTTAGAAATTTCTCGGTAATAATACTTAATTTTTCAATACATTCGATACAAAAGACTCGTAAAGGTTTCGCTTTTACGAGTCTTTTTATTGGATGATTTTTTGTAGATTTGGGTAGAAGTACGGAGTACGGGTTAAACACGGGCTAAAAGATAATAATTCATGTTCAATCCGTTTAATCTGTGTTCTATTAAAATTTCACTAATTTTTTTTCGTTAAAAGTGCATACAAAACGTATGTACTTTTTTATTTTTGAGAAAAACGTATCTTTGTTTGTATCTCCACAAAAGACTTCCAAACCATGAAAAAAATCCTTATTATCTTTATTTCAATCATTGCTCTTTTTGCGGGTGTTTTGTTTGCTGTTCCCCTCTTTTTCAAGGATAAAATTCAAGCGAAAGTTAATCAAGAAATTCAGAAAAAGATTAATGCTACGGTCTATTACAAAGACTTTGATTTGTCATTGATTAAAAAATTTCCAAACGTAACGCTCTCATTATCAGACTTTGGCGTAATAGGTTACTCGCCTTTTAGGGGTGATACGCTTATGCAGGCAAAGTTATTTACAGTTTCTGCCGATGTAAAATCTATTTTTTCGGGAGATAAAATTACGGTAAATTCTGTTCAGTTTGATACCCCAAAAATCTTGTTGAAAGTATTAAAAGACGGCTCCAATAATTATGATATTTACAAAACAGATTCGTTAAAAGCACAGCAAAATGAAGCTAATGAAAAAAGTAATTTCCAGTTAGGAATTAAGTCTTGGAAAATTACGGATGGACAAATTATTTATGATGATAAACTAAAAAATGCGTACGTTTTTCTGCAAAATATTACTCATGAAGGTTCGGGAGATATTGCTTCAAATGTGTATGATTTGAGTACGAAAACAGAAATCGAAAAGGGAAATATTGAATATGATGGAACGTCTTATTTAACTGATAAAAAAGTGTCTGCCAATATGGATATGACCATTAACCAAGCCAATCACAAATATACTTTCAAAGATAACTCCCTGACAATCAATGACTTTATACTAAATTTTACAGGTTCAATTGCCATGCCCGATACTTCTAATATCGTTATGGATTTGGCCTATTCATCGCCTAAAAATTCCTTTAAAAATCTACTTTCCTTAGTTCCCAATATTTATAGTGACAAATTTAAAGACTTGAAAGCCGAGGGAAATGTGAAGTTTGACGGATTTGTGAAAGGAACAAAAAATGCTATGCAATTCCCAACTTATGATTTTAATTTATTGGTATCAAATGCCATGTTTCAATATCCTGATTTACCGACTGCCGTAACGGGAATTAACATTGATTTTAAAGCAAAAAATAATACTAACGACCTGAATAATAGCGTTTTAGATGTCAAAAAATTAGCCATGAATTTTGGTAAAAATCCAGTAAAAGGGCGAATTTTGATTGAAGGATTAAAGAAATCAAAGGTTGATGTTGACCTCGTGGCAAAGTTAGATTTACAACAAATTGCCAAAATTTTCCCGATGAAAGGTTTAGAGATGAGAGGTTTATATGATGTAAGTTTAAAAGCAAAAGGTATTTATGACACCCTTACAAAGCAGTTTCCACAAGTCAATGCCGTGATGAGTTTGACAAATGGTTTCATCAAATCTGATAAATTTCCAGAACCTATCCAAAACATCAATGCCAAGGCGTCTTTGTTGAATACTGATGGAGCGTTGGCTTCCACTCGTTTGGATATATCTGACCTTAAATTGATACTTGATAATGAACCATTCACGGCAGAAGGGCATATCCAAAACTTTGAAAATTACAGTTGGGACATTAATGCAAAAGGTAAAATAGACCTCACGAAAATCACTAAAATATACCCTTTAACGGACATGACTTTGAAAGGAATTATGGATGCTGATATTCATACAAAGGGAAAAATGTCGGATGTTAAAGCCAAGCGTTATGGCAACCTTCCAACCTCTGGAAAAGCTAATGTTAAGGGCATTGAATTTACCTCAAAAGATTATCCCCAAGGCATAAAAATAACGTTTGCTAACATGACTTTTACGCCCCAAAGTATCAACGTTTCAGACTCAAAAGGATATTTTGGAACGAGTGATTTTACGGGAAATGGAACATTCTCAAATTATTTGGGATACGTTTTGAATAATGAATCTTTAAAAGGAAAATTGAACGTAAAATCCAATAAATTTAATGTCAATGAATGGATGACAGACAGTCCCTCAACCTTCAAGGTGGGAACCAGTACACCGAATTTGGACTCAAAAACTTCTCCTTCGGGAGCCTCTCTACAAGTCGTCCAAATTCCTAAAAATATAGATTTAATAATCAATTCCGAGATTACAAATGCCATATATGATAAGATGGAATTGAAAAATATTAAGGGATTGTTGACTGTTGGAAATGGGGCTGTAAAAATGAAAAACGTAGCATTCAATTCATTAGGAGGTAATTTTATTACGAATGGAACTTATAATTCATCGGATTTAGCCCACCCAAAATTTGACTTTGCTTTGAATTTAGAGAACGTTGAAATTGCTCAAGCGTATCAACATCTTAACATCGTAAAATATTTGATGCCCGTTGCTCAATATCTCATCGGGGGGATTAATTCTAAGTTTAAAATTGATGGAGAATTAGGGCAAGACATGATGCCTAAAATCAATACGTTGAGTGGTGATGGATTGATGAAAATCTTGAATGGAGAGATTTCTGAGAACAATCCTTTGGTGCAAAAATTAATTGAAGCCACTAAATTAACCAAGCTAAAAGACACCAAACTGAACAATCTTTTAATGCAGTTTGAAATCAAAGATGGCACGTTTGGCGTGAAACCGTTTGACATCAAATTTGATGATTACAAAATCACCGCTTCGGGTCGTCATGGGCTTACGGGTTCAATGGATTATGCGTTAGTTTTGGATGTTCCCGCAGGTAAAACGGGTGAAGCATTTAGTAATATTTTTCAAAAATGGACGGGTAAATCTTTACAAGGAAGTGACCGAGTGAAGTTTGATTTGGTGTTAGGCGGAAATTTAAAAAATCCTATTTTTGGATTTAAAGGCAGTAACACCGCTAACTCTATCAAAGATGCTGTAATTTCAGAAGCAAAATCCCAAATTGATGCTGTAAAAACCAAAGCCTTAGCAGAAGCAGACCGCCTAAAAAAAGAAGCCGAAGCACGAATTCAAGTAGAAAAAGACAAATTAATGAGCCAAGCCAATGCCAAAAAGGCAGAGGTTGAAGCTAAAGTTCAGAAAGAGAGAGATGCCCTCGAAGTCAAAGTAAAACGAACCACCGACAGCATTAAAAAATCGGCTTCTGATAGAGCCAAGAAATTACTGGAAGAACAAAAAAAGAGTGTTTTGGATGGGTTGTTTAAGAAGAATAAACCTGTGCAGAATGACTCAATGAATAAGAGTTTACGACGAAATAATTAATGACCATCTTCAAAACAATCCTTCAAAAATTCGGAGAAAAAGGCGAAAAAACGGGCTGGACTTATATTGAAATTCCTGCCCATATTGCCCACGAAATTAAAGCTGATACCAAACTTGGGTTTCGAGTAAAGGGCTTTGTTGATAATTTTCCAGTAAAATTATTAGCACTTTTACCAATGGGAGAAGGTGATTTTATTATTCCCGTGAATGCCCAAATCCGCAAAGGAATTCGTAAAGAAGACGGAGCAATGGTCACACTCAACTTAGAGGAAGATACGGATGAATTACCACAATCGGAGGAGTTGATGATGTGTTTGGAAGATGAACCAAAAGCCTTAGAAATGTTCTTGAAGTTGCCTAAAAGTCATCAAACTTATTATTCAAAATGGGTAGATTCTGCCAAAACTATTGAGACAAAAACGAAGCGAATAACCATGACTGTTCAAGGAATGCTGATGGGCATGACTTATCCAGAAATGCTGAAATATTATCGAGGATTATCTTCAAAATAACCCTAATTGCTCATTACTGCCCAACTTTGCCGTATAATAATCATTCACATCTTTGTATTCATTGGGTAGATTTTTGCGGGTACAGGATATATTAAAATGCGTAAAAATCTTCTCTAATTCATCCGCCGCTTTGTGTCCTGCCACATCGTTATCCAAGTAAAAAACTACATTGACTCGCTGAAATAATTTTGCCCATTCTTTCTTGAAAATATTGGCAGTTCCCAAACTTACCGCTGTCTTTCCCTCCTGCACGAGTCGCATACAATCAAACGCTCCTTCGGTTACATACACACTCTCACCTGAACGAACTTTCAACAAAGAATCTGCATTGAAAAGCGTCAGAGGCTGATTATTCAGAAAACAATAACGATTTGTGCCTTCGGGTGGTTTGCCAATTACTCGCCCTTGTAGATAGACAATTCGTCCTTCTCGATAATAAGGAATCATTAAAGAATGAGCATAAAAAATTAGGTTATTTTTGATATTATAAAGCCCTGATTCTTGTAAATCAATGTATGAAAAACGCTGTTTCAAATACCAAGTTGCTTCGGTATAATCCTTGATGGCAAAAATGCTGAAATCTTTGATGGTTTTTTCGGTAAACCCTCTATGTTGCAGATAATCGAAGGCAGTTCTGGATAAATCATTCGATTTTTGCTGTAAACAAAAGTCTCTGAAAGCCTCATAAATCTGTGAATGTATTTCTGCCGTTGGTTTATCTTTTGCTGGAAAATTCCTGATTTCAGGAGCATTCAAGACGTTTATTTTGGGTAAAGGTTTTCTACGAATTGAATTATATTGCTGAAAACCAGTAACATAATCCTTCGCCATATCGTTGATTGTCGTTTTTATATCAAGATTTTTAATTTCAGAATATAGCGTAATAGAATTTCCAGTTTTAGCACAACCGAAACAATAAAAACTATTAGTTTGTGGATAAAGCACCAAAGAAGGCGTATCGTCTTCGTGGAAAGGACACTTCATGCGGTGGCGTCGAACTTCTAAGCCCAAATCTTCCGCTACTTGCAGAATTGATATTTGATTAAGTTCGTCAAGAATATTCATGGGTTTAGTTACGGGTAATCAGTTAATAGTTATTGGTATAATGCATTAATTATTAGTGAAGTACTTTTGAAGAATATTGATTTTTAAGTAAAAATAAATCAAAAACCCCACAAAAGAAAACTTCTGTGGGGTTTGAATATTATTCGATTGTGAAGACTATCAACTAATAACTAATCACCGATAGCTCAATAAATTAGTTCATAAACTTCACTTTCAATTCGTTCAATTTTGTTTTTACCGAAGTATCAATCTGACGGTCATTAACTTGCAGAACATATCCACCAATTAATGTTTCATCAATTTTTTCAATAATTTCGACCGTTTTGCCAGTAGAATCTGCCACAATCTTCTGAAAATCAGCTTTTTGTGAAACCGTCAAAGGAGTTGCAGTGGTTACGTAAGCCTTCTGAATTCCTTTGAATATCTCATACTGACGAAGATAATCTTCTGCAATATGAGGAAGCATCTTTTCACGATTTTTCTTCGTAATGATTTCAAAAATTGACATTGAAGTCGCATCTACTTTACCAGTAAATATTTTCTGCAAAACCGTCAATTTGTCATAATGAGATACAATTGGGCTTTTCAACAGTAAATAAAACTGATGGTTATCGTCACAAACTTGGTTGAAGAGTTTCATATCTTCATAAACCTTGTCTTCAACATTTTTTTCTTTTGCCAAATCCAACAGTGATTTAGCGTATCTGTATGCAACTGTTTGCTGGGACATTTTGATTGGGGATTTTGGAATTAGGATTTGGGATTTATCACAACCCATAATCTTAGTTCAAATCATAATCGAATACCAGGTTTTAGACGTTTTAATTAAAGATAAATCCAAAATTCAAAGCAACAACGGCTGCCGTCCAAAATCCGAAATCCGAAATTAATTGAGTTTAGCGTCTGCTAAAAGGCTTGAAACTAAACTTTCCTGAGCTCTTGGATCAGATAATTGATTACGCAATACTTTCTCGGCAATCTCCAGAGACAATTTTGCGGTTTCTTTTCTCAAAGAAGCAACTGCATTAATTCTTTCCTGATTGAAAGCGGCACGTGCTTTTTCAATTTCTTCTGCACCTACTTTCTGTGCATCAGCTTTGGCTTGTGCAATCATTGAATCGCCTGCTTCTTTGGCTTCTTTTAAAACTCTATCACGTTCAGCACGGGCTTCAGCAATGAGTTGTTCGTTACCCGCTTTCAAGTCGGTCATTTCTTGGCGAGTCTTTGCGGCTAACGAAAGGGCATCATCAATTGAGGCTTCACGCTCCTGCAATGCGGACATAATTGGTTTCCACGCAAATTTTGCTAAAATGAAAAACAATACTCCGAATATAACTAATTGCCAGATTATCAGACCAAGGGCTGGTTCTAAGATGGAAACTAACATGGTTTTGTATTTTTTAATTTGAAAATTTGAAAATTTGAAGTGCCAATTGATTTTCAAGCGGTTCGTCGCCCGATTACACATTCTCAAATTTTCAAATTATATTAATTGCTAATAAAAGTCAGCATACTTGCCTAATGCGACGTACGCTGACTGTAATTTTTTACTGATTATCAAAAACTAATTATGAAGTTAAATGGTCAAAACTATTTTTTAACTGTTCACTGATAATTACTTAATGATAAAGTTAGTAATTACCCTTTTGTAGTTACTAACAAACAGATTACTGCTGCAAAAAGAGCAACCGCCTCAACGAAGGCTGCAACGATTAACATAGCTCCTTGAATTTTTCCAGATGCTTCTGGTTGACGAGCGATTGCATCCATTGCTGAACCACCGATTCTACCAATACCAACACCTGCACCAATTGCTGCTAAACCTGCACCGATACCTGCTAAACCTAATGCTTGTGAAACTTCTAATAACATTGACATAATTATAATTATTTATATTTGAAAATTTGAAAATACGATATTAATGATGGGCTTCTTCAACAGCGGCTCCGATGTATGTTGAAACTAAAACTGTGAAAATATAAGCCTGTAAGAACGCTACCAAAATCTCAATCAAGTTCATAAAAACCGAGAATGGAACTGCAATAGCGGCTACTCCGACACTTTTAAAGATGAAAATCAAAGCAATCAAACTCAAAAGAATTAAGTGACCCGCTGTGATGTTGGCAAAAAGACGAATCATCAAAGAAATTGGCTTCATAAAAACACCGATGATTTCTACGGGAGTCAATAAAACTAATAACCATTTCGGAACACCTGGCATGGCAAAAATGTGTCCCCAATACGTGCTTTTTGCACTTAAATTGGTTACGAAGAATGCAATTACTGCCAATACCAAAGTGATAGCAATATTTCCCGTTACGTTGGCACTTCCTGGAAGAAGACCTAACATATTATTGAAAAGTATGAAGAAAAATACGGTTAATAAATAAGGAACAAAACGTCGGTAATGCTTTTCGCCGATATTTGTTTTCGCTACTTCGTCACGAATGAATACGATGATAGGTTCAAAAGCTGATTGCAAACCCGATGGGGCTTTGCCTACACGGGTTTTATATGATTTTGCGACGGTAAAGAAGATTGTCAGTAAAAGAATTACACTGATTAATAAAGAAGCTACGTTTTTAGTGATTGATAAATCCAACACGAATGAACCATCCTCCGCAACGATTTTGCCTTCCTCTAATTTCAAACCTTCATAGGTGGCAGTATTTTCGTGATGTTCGTCTTTAAAACGAGTTGATGAGAATGCAGTGAATCCTCCTTTATTCCAAACTAAGCATGGCAAGGGGATTGAGTAATGCGTGTGTCCAGAAGTTGCAAAATGCCACTCGTGTTCATCTGCAATGTGCTCCATCATCATCTTGCCAGGGTTGAAGGATTCAACTTCTTCACCATGATTTTCACCTACTGCGTGTGCTTCCGTTGCTTCAAGTTTTACAGTAGAATCAGATGTTTCTGTTTGGGCAAAAAGGGGAATTGAAATTAAAAATAAAAAAGCAAAAATATTTGAATAATACACTTTCTTGTTCACGGCTT
>JAYVRF010000026.1:0-10823 GCA_043756925.1 Arcicella sp.
ATAGAATCAATTCTTGAAGTAATTTCGATTAAACCTCCTGCAAATGAAATCAGCGGTTGGCGATGTAGAAATTGTGGCAGTGCAAGAATGACTGATAGAGACATTAACCTATTCATTACCTATTATTTTATTCCTGAATTCTTTGTGAATTGTCTGCAAGAAGATAAATTAGAGGAGGTTATGAATATTCATAAACTCATTGATTCAGAGGAGGTTATGAATAAAAAAGCTCAAATAAAATCGTTGATTCAACAAGCAAATATTCTTTTAAATCCAAATGATAATTGGCTTTGGACTTGCCCAAAATGTGGAAGTTCAGAAGTTTGTGGTTATCGTTGGAAGGTGTTGGGAGATAATTCAAAATTGGTTGAGGGAGATGATAATTTAGAGATTAATTCTTAATTATCACCCCAAAACATTCACTTTATAATTTCCCGTAAAATTCAAATTTCCTTCTAATCGTATATTTTTCACTGACACATCTTGCCCAACGGTTACGGTATGTCCTGGGTTAATTTTTACGTATTCGGAAGACAAAGGTTTTCGTCCAACTGACCACACATCACGATTATTCCAATTGTCAGTACCCACGGTTTCCACAAAATCAGAGAATAATGAAATGGTATTGAAATTTCGGAATAGGAGGGAGTTAGTCGTAGCTTTTGCCGTGCCAAACCAGTCATTTAGAATATCAGTATAAACCCTTCGAAAGTCAATTTGCATTTTAATATCACGTCCAGTTTCCCAAGGTTGAGGGTTTTCGGGAAGAAGTTCGGTGGTAAGATTTGGGGTCATTCCGATAACTTTTTTTCTTAAAATTATCGCCAAAAACAAACATGGGAGCTGCCACACCGTGATCTGACCCTCTGGAAGCATTAGAAGTTGCCAAACGTAGCAAAAATCACTTACTATTTCACGGGTTGTGACAAAGTGATTTTGCCAAAAAAAACCCAATTTTTCTAATAAACTTGGGGTGTGTCTTGTTTAATTAACTGGGCGTGCCACCAGTATTTTATATATGAACTCCAATCAAAGTTATCAGCCCCTCGAAAGGGTTCTGTTACGAAAGTTTGTTGATAATAAGGGGATGTTTCCTTCAAAACAATGGGGGGTGAAGGATTTAATTAATGTTATTAAACAAGTCTGTGTAGGCTTGCAAGGCAGTTTTACCCGTAAAATTAGTAATCTCTGTTTTGGTTGGACCAGCCGTTGCCCGTCTGAGTAAATGAGCCGCTGTATTGGCCGTAAGAATAGGAGAGTATTGAGTTAAAAACGCCATGGAAAGGAATTTGGAGAGGGTTGAATAGCAAGCAATATTGTTGTCCAAAGATAAGTAACAAGAAATTAAAAAAAATGGAAAATGGAGATGAATGAGTAATTGGGCAAATCACTATCAAAAAGGAAATTATTAAAATATTACCACTGAGTAAATTTCGTTCAAAAACGTAGAAATTCAGTTATATTTATGAATTCATTCTTGTAGATTTGCAATATTTAGAAAAAAAGCGAAATTTTCTAATACAAACCTTAATCTTATAAGATTTTAAACTTTACATTGTAACCCCTACTCAATACCAAACTCAATGAAATTTAATAAACTACAGTTCTATGGAGTGGCAGTTGTTATAACTACATTCGCATTTTTTTCTATCTATTTATTAGAATATTTTACTGGAAACGGAGATGGAATATGGCATGATTTTGATGTACTCAAAATTGCCTTTAAGATTCTTTTATTTGAATCTTTTGTGTTCTTACTGTCCTACGGAGTAAGCAAATGGAAGCCATTATTTCCCAATATTGTACTGTCTTTTTTTACGATAATAATCACCTTATTTTTGGTTGAATTCTCGCTTGGTTTACTTATCAAAATGAATGCTTCAAAGCCACAAACAATTCCGCAAAAAACTTCCATCGAACGCCCTGACCATACGCAATGTATTGTTTTAGATGACACCTTGGGCTACAAAGCAAAACCAAATTGGCATCTTCAATGGCAACCTTTCAAAAAAAGTAAGTTGCTTTCCTTTTCAACAGATTCACTTTCACGAAGAATTATTCCCACAAATGATAGTTCAAAAAATATCAGGGATAAATATGCCCTGTTCTTGGGATGTTCCTATACGTATGGTGATGGCGTTTCTGACAATGAAACAATGCCCTATTTTTTCGAGCAGAATGCACAACATTACCATACTCAAAACTATGGTTTTATGGGTTACTCGCCTTTGCAATCGTTGGCATTATTCCAACATCGAAATCTTCGAAAGGAAATAAAAGAGCAACAAGGTTATGCGGTTTATACTTACATTAACGACCAAATTGACCGAGTAATTCCCGCCTCTCGATGGGTAGAATTAATGAAAGGGCGTTTCCCGAATTTAATTCACCAAACCATGACCACTGATGGAATTTACTTGAAAAAACATCATATCCTTTATGATTTTATTCATTGGGGAGGTAACACAAATATTGCTCAATATTTCAGAATTGGTTATCCTAAAATTCACAATGATTCTCATTATCAATTAGTTGTGGATGTTTTAAAGAAAACGAAAATAGAATATAAAAGCCAATTTAAAAATGATAATTTCTATGTTATCATTTTTCCAGGAAGTCCCTTGGAGCCATCCATGAAAAATATATTTGACCAATCTGGCATAAAATATTTTGATTATTCAACGCTCCTTGATTTAGAAAAAAACTATCTCCCTTTCGATTCTGCACATCCCAAAGGTGAAGTTTATAAATTGGTAATGGATAAATTTTATAGTGATTTAAAGATGAAAAAACTGTTAATTTGAGTAATTAAGAGTACCATGTGTTTGTGATGAGTGTGTTTGTGATGAGTGTGTTTGTGGTGAGAATCTTACCAATAAACAAATATTTTCTGGCAAGATTCTTGAACATTGTAATGTAAAATGGTTGTTATAATAATTGAACAATCTCTTGCGTTGATTCATCAATTAAAAGTACACATGAAAAAAATCAAAATATTTGCTCTTGTTTCAGTCGTTTCAATAGCATCAATTCAAGGTTGTCGGACTGCTCAACAACCACAAGTCGTTACTCAAAATGAGGAAGAAATTGTGATAGTTTCTGAACCAGAAAAGACTGAGGAACAAGGTATTAGCTTTTATGAAGGCACGATTCAAGAAGCGTTTGAGAAAGCAAAATCTGAAAATAAATTGGTTTTCGTGGATTGTTACACTACGTGGTGTGGTCCTTGCAAAATGCTGAAACAATATACTTTCAAAGACGTTATTTTAGGGGATTATATGAAAGAAAATTATGTTTCATTAGCCATTAATATGGAAACCCCCGAAGGAGAAATATTAGCCAAAAAATACGGAATTGAGGCTTATCCAACGCTTTTGTTTTTGGATAAATACGGAAGAGTTGTCAATCATCAAGTAGGAGGAATTGGAGCGGAGGCACTTTTATCAAAAGCCGAACAAACCGTTCGCAAAAATATGTAGCATTTAGTGAATAGCGTAATTACAAAAAAGCCCTTGCGATTTGCGAGGGCTTTTTTGTTTTCCATCTCACATCTCTAAAAGTAATTTTATTGTAACTTTGTAATCACAGAAACAACAATTATTCATCAGATTACATGAAAATATCCCTAAATTGGCTTAAACAATTCATAGAAATAACAGAATCCGCTCAGGAATTAGATGAACTTCTTACAGGGACGGGTTTGGAAGTAGAATCCATTGAACGCCACGAGGCAATTTTGGGCGGCTTGCAAGGTTTTGTCGTGGGCGAAGTGCTTACTTGTGAGCGTTTTGAGGTAAAAGAAAAAATGTTGAGCCTTACCACAGTGGACATCGGAACGGGTACGCCTTCACAAATAATTTGTGGTGCTTCAAACGTGGCTGTGGGGCAAAAAGTCATCGTGGCAACCGTTGGAACTACGCTTTATGACCACGCTAAACGTGAACCAATTTTCCAGATTACCAGCAAAAAAACCTACGGACATCTGTCAGAAGGAATGATTTGTGCCGAAGACGAATTGGGCTTGGGAACTTCTCATGATGGAATTTTGATACTTGATACAACGCTATCAAATGGAATGCCTGCCGCACAATATTTCAATTTGGAGGCGGATTTATTAATCGAAATTGGCTTGACTCCCAACCGTGCGGATGCGGCTTCGCATTGGGGCGTTGCTCGTGATGTGAAGGCCAAAACTGGTCGTGAAATCAAACTGCCTTCGATTAAGAATTTTAAAGTAGAAAATAATAATTTTCCGATAAAATTAGTTGTAGAAAACCCAATTGATTGTCCCCGTTTTTGTGGATTGACGATTGATGGCGTTACCGTAAAAGAATCACCCGAATGGTTGCGTAAATCTCTGGAAACCATCGGTTTACGTTCGATTAATAACATCGTGGACATTACTAATTACATTTGTCACGGACTTGGGCAACCGATGCACGCTTACGATTGGCACGCCATAAAAGGGCAAAAAATCGTAGTAAAAACCCTTCCCTCAGGCACAAAATTCACGACTTTGGATGAAGTTGAACGCACATTGGGCGAGACAGATTTAATGATTTGTGATGCCGAAGAAGCCGTCGGAATTGCAGGAATTTTTGGCGGAACAAAATCAGGAATTAAGCCCGAAACGTCAAGAGTTTACTTGGAAGTTGCTTATTTTGACCCTTCCTCAGTCCGTAAAACAGCTCAACGTCATGGGTTGAAAACGGACGCTTCTTTCCGTTTTGAACGTGGGACAGACCCCAATGCGAAGATTTTTGCCTTGAAATATGCTGCGTTGTTGATTCAAGAAATAGCGGGTGGTACAGTTTCTTCGGAAATTACCGATTTTTATCCAAGTCCAATTGAGGATTTTAAAGTTCAAGTTTTGTATAAAAATATTGATCGTTTAATTGGTAAAAAATTAGATAAGTCATTGATAAACGATATTTTAGATAAATTAGAGATTGGTATTTTTAATAATATTGAAGGTGGTTTTGAGGCTCTCGTTCCCGCCTATCGTGTGGACGTAACCCGTGAAGCAGACGTTATTGAAGAGATTTTACGAATTTATGGTTTTAATAATATCGAACTATCTGAAACCCTCGGAACGGATTTCCTTTCAAGTTTCCCAATCAAAGACCGTGAGAATTTACAATTGAAATTATCACAAGTTTTGGCAGCAAACGGTTTCAATGAAATCATTACAAACTCCTTAACAAAACCCGCTTATTCGGAATTAATTAAGGCAGATTTACCGAATGAAAACGTAGAAATCTTGAATAAACTTTCAGAAGATTTGGGCGTAATGCGACAGACGATGTTGTTTTCAGGATTGGAGGTTTTAGCATACAATATTAACCGTCGTCAAAAGGATTTACGAGTGTTTGATTTTGGAAAAACGTATCATAAAATCAAGGATAAATACGTCGAGAAACGTCATTTAGCTATTTTTATTACGGGAAATACTGAATCAGAAACTTGGCAAATGAAGTCGCAGAAAGTGGCATTTCATAGTTTAGTAAGTGCCGTGAATAAAGTTTTGGGAAGCATGGGCGTGAAGAATTTTGACAGTAAACCACTCGAAAATTCAGCGACTTTTGAATATGGGTTAAATTATTCAGTAAACAAAAAAGAAATTGTAAAATTAGGCTTAGTAAAACCAAATTTAGCTAAAAAAGCGGAGGTAAAACAACACGTTTTCTTTGCGGATATTGATTGGGATTATTTATTTAAACAGTTTAACGACAAAGCGACTTTCATGGAATTGCCAAAATTCCCAGAAGTTCGTCGTGACCTTTCGTTGGTGATTGACAAAACCGTAAGTTTTGACCAAATTCAGAAATTAGCTCGTAATTATGAGAAGAATCTCTTGAAGCAAATTAACGTTTTTGATGTATATCAAGGTGATAATTTGGGTGAAAATAAGAAATCATATTCAGTAAGTTTCATGTTGCAAGACTACGAACAAACCCTCACGGACAAAGTAATTGACAAAACGATGGAGAAATTAATGGGTGCGTTTGAGAAAGAAATTGGGGCGGTGATTCGGAAGTAAAAATTAACTGATAGACTAAAATTCAAAACTCAACGTTTTAATTCAAAATAGATTAAACCATGTCAATCATCAAAATGCCGCTTCTTTTTGCAGGTTCATTAGGCGAAAAGCATCTTTATGCTCTCTACGATTCAGGGGCTAATCTTTCATATATTAATCCCGAATATTTGGCAGATTTAGAAATCCCAACTCAATTTAGGTCGTATTCGTATGATGGGAACGGCTGCTGAGGGTGATTACATTGAAGTAACTCATGGTGTAAGTTTAGATTTCTATATGGATGATGTCTTACTATCTGACGAATTTCTTGTAATTCCAGGACTTAGTGAAGAAGCAATAATCGGTGCGGCAACGATGAAAAAATGGCGAATTAAGTTGGATTTCGAGCATGAAATCGCCACAGTAGATCCAAAAGTTGCCAAAATGCAATTAATTTAAAACCAGTTTTAAACTCAAAAAAACACAACCATGTTAAAATCAAAAGTCTTTACCGTTTTACTTATTGCCTTGTCAATCAGCGTATTTGCGGGTAAAAATCCTTCCAAAAAAGACGGAACGGAGGGAATTCAGTTTTTTACAGGCACGTTTAAAGAAGCCTTAGCGAAAGCCAAAAAAGAAAATAAAATGGTGATGATGGATTGTTACACCACATGGTGCGGTCCTTGCAAAATGCTCAAAAAGCAAGTGTTTGTAGATAAGTCTTTGGGCGATTACATGAACCAAAAGTATGTGTGTATTGCGGTGGATTATGAAAGTGGTGAAGGTTCAGCGGTAGCTCAGCAATATCCAGTAATTGGTTATCCAACTTTACTCTTTATGGATGCTTCTGGAAAAGTCAAGAAAACTATGGCAGGCGTTCCACTAAATCCTATTGATGCCGTTTTAGCGATGGCTAAGAAAGTTGGTAAATAACAATAAACAATTTTGATTCTGCTATGATTTATACAGTAGGATAGTTTTTCAACTGTCCCATATTCAATTCCGTATGAATCATAGTAGAATCACAATTATCATTTAAGAATATTGATAATTGCTTATTGATAATTGAAATAACTATTCTCTTCTTCCTTTTCTTCCCCTCATCCTCTCCTTCGCATCATCCTTAATATCCTGATATTTAGCATATTGCTCTGTTGAAAGAATTGTTTTCATCTTGTCATCTTGAGCAGAAACCAAATCTCGCATTTCTTTCATGGCTGCCCTTTTATCGGAAGCATCTCTCATGCCGTCACGCTTCTGATTCAAATCCAGTAACAAAAGTTTAATTTGATTTGCTTGATCAGTTGTCAAAGAAAGTGCTTTTGTTAAGCGTTGGGCCTGTTTTGTTGCTTTTTGTTCAGCCGTTAAATCTTGTTGGGCTATATTTTGAAATCCTGCATCTTGTGCTATTGCCGAATCAACATTTACTGTTAAGGAGGCTGTGAAAATGCTCAATACTAAAATTAATCTCTTGTTCATGATTTTTTTATTAATTGTGAATATTTGTTGGTTAGATGTATTAAAAAAGTAATGGTTTAACGGAAAAAAGAAAAACATATTTTGTAAAAATGCTTTTAAACCCCTAATTTTGCAACGCAATAGAGGAAATGACTTTGTAGCGGGCCTATAGCTCATTCGGTTAGAGCAACTGACTCATAATCAGTAGGTGCTTGGTTCGATTCCAAGTGGGCCCACCAGTTTAAAACATTGATTTTAAAGGAGTTACATTTATTTGTGACTCCTTTTTTTAGCGGTTTACACATTGATTTACACAAATCACTTGTTACTTAGAAATTTTATTTTCCAGAACTTAGAAATTTCTTTTTTGTCTTTATATTTTCCTTTATTGTAATTCCCCAATCACTGTTTGAGCATTTAATTTTTGGAAGTACAGCCGTAAATGCTTCTTTCCATCGCTTCCTCCAACCAAGAAAATAATTCCCTTCTCTTTTATCAATGACATCAGGGAAAGAATTACATTTAACATCCGCTATATCTGAGTAACATTAAGCGCATACACAATATTACAATCAAAATTACACATACCAGTTTTGACGAAAGCCATAATTTTATAAAATACACCCCTTATCTAAAAAAGTCATAATTCATTAAAACTCAAACCAAAATCAGTGAATTATATAACAATTATCATCAATGATATAATTGTTATCTCATCAAAAAGACTCACCTTTACATCTATACGTTAATTAATCTGAATAACACGAAAATGAGTAGTGGAGCATTAGAGAAATAGAAAGTATATATTATCGTTGAATTTACTGAATACCATTCGAATATTATGTTTAATACATATCCTTCAAAAATTATGAAATGATAAAAATACCCCATCAATTATGTTTAATTTTCCTATTTTTTTCAGCTTGTGGTGATAAAAAGGAAAAAACAAAACCTATCAAAGAAAGTATTACAGAATCAGTTTATGCTTCGGGAATTGTGAAAAGTAAAAACCAATATAAGGTCTATTCATTGACTAATGGTTTGATTGACAAGGTTTTAGTAACGGAAGGTGATCTTGTGAAAAAAGGGGACATCATCATTCAATTAATCAACACTATCTCCAAACTCAACGTTGAGAATGCAAAACTCTCGGCAGAATATAGTTCTGTTGCAACCAATGCCGAGAAATTAGATGAACTAAAAATCAACATTGAACTTGCCAAAATCAAAATGGAAAATGATAATTTATTATTCCAAAAACAGGAAAATCTGTGGACTCAACAAGTAGGTACACAAAATGACTTACTTCAAAAAAAATTAACTTCAAAGACTTCCGCTAAATCATATCAAACAGCTAAACTACAATACAGGGAACTTCAAAAACAAATTAATTTTCAAGGAAAACAGGCTCGAAAAAACTTGGAATTATCTCAGAAAATCAACTCCGATTTTACCATTAAAAGTGATGTTGACGGAAAAATTTATCAATTACCGATGAAAAAGGGCGAAATGGTTAATACCCTAAGTCCCGTGGCAATTATTGGCGATGATTTGGCTTTCTTATTGGAACTTCAAGTGGATGAATATGACATTAATCGGGTGAAGTTAGGGCAGAAAATAGCCTTGAGCATGGACAGTTACAAAGGACAAGTTTTTGAATGTTTAGTTACGAAAATTAACCCAATCATGAATGAAAAAACAAAGTCATTTACTATCGAAGCCAAATTCATAAATCCTCCCAAAACACTTTATCCGTTCCTTACTTGTGAGGCGAATATTATTATTCAACAAAAACAGAATGCTATAACAATTCCAAGAAATTATTTATTGGAAGGAGGTTTTGTTATGCTTGAAAAAGATAAAAAGATGAAAGTAAAAACGGGCTTAAAAGATTACCAAAAAGTAGAAATATTAGGTGGAATAACTACGAATGACTTTATCTTTAAGCCAATTGAATGAATCTAAAACTTATCATAAGTATTGCAAAATCGCTCTTACTGGCAAGATTTAAACAGACCTTGGTGGCAGCTATTGGGGTAACTTTTAGTATAACGATGTTTATTACTTTACTCAGTTTTATGGCAGGACTTAATGACCTTTTAGATGGATTATTATTGAACAGAACTCCTCATATAAGGCTTTACAATGAGATAAAACCCAATAAAAATCAACCAATTAACAATTTAGTGGCTTATAAAAACAATCATAATTTTATTCGCTCAATCAAGTCAAGTGTTAACCGACAGGAGATTTACAACGTTGAGGTAATCATTCAAACCCTTAAAAAAGACAGTCGAGTTTTGGGTGTTGCTCCAAAAATAATTTCCCCCGTTTTTTTTAAAGGTGGTGCCATTGATATAACGGGTGTTGTGAATGGTATCGAAATACAAACTGAGGGTAAATTATTTCACTTTGATGATTATGTAATTTCGGGTAATTCGATGGATATTGATAAATTGTCAAATAGTATTATTTTGGGAAAAGGCTTGGCGGATAAATTGTTGGTAAATGTGGGTGACGCTGTTCAAGTAGCAATGATCAATGGGGAAATATTTCCGCTCAGAGTGGTTGGTTTTTATCAATCAGGAATGCAAGAATGGGATAAAACACAAAGTTATGCCTCCATAGCTACAGTGCAGAAACTGAAAGGGAAACCTAATAATTACGTAACTGATATTCAAATAAAACTGAAAGATGTTGTCATAGCACCGCCCACTGCCAAAGAATACGCAAAGCTATTTGAAATTGAGGCGGAAGACATTCAAACCGCTAATGCATCTTTTGAAACGGGCAGTTTTGTGCGGACTTTAATTTCCTATGCCGTGGGTGTTGTGTTGTTGATTGTGGCAGGTTTTGGCATTTACAATATTTTGAACATGATGATTTATGAAAAAATGAATACGATTGCCATTTTGAAAGCAACAGGTTTTGCAGGTGGAGACGTTCAAAAAATATTCTTAATTATTGCCATGAGTATTGGATTTTTTGGCGGTTTAGCTGGCTTGATTTTAGGTTTTGGATTGTCAGAATTGATTGACCAAATCCCTTTCAAAACACCATCATTACCAAGTATCAAAACTTATCCAATTAAGTACAATCCTATTTTCTACATAATTGGGGCAGTTTTTTCATTAATTACTACCTTTTTAGCAGGCTGGTTTCCGTCCAGAAAAGCCAGTAAAGTTGATCCTGTTGTAATTATTAGAGGAAAATAAGATGAGCAATATAATTTTAGAAGCCAAAAATATCAACAAATATTTTCACGACCCAACCACCATGAAGGTACTCTCAGATATTAATTTTTCAGTTGAAAAAGGCGATTTTGTAGCACTCACTGGCAAATCAG
>JAYVRF010000027.1:0-10796 GCA_043756925.1 Arcicella sp.
AACCTGTAAAATTTTCATAATAAAAATTTGTCCCAAGACCCCAATATAATCTTAAATTGTTTTTCTTTTTAGCCCACTCATGTCCCAGTCCTACATTGATTCCAAAAAAACCTGGATTATCTTTTGATAAAACTGTTAAAGTATTAAACTGAGGAATTACACTAAATCGCCAAGCATTCTCATTTTGTTTTTTCATTCTTACAAAATAATGAACAGGATAAAAGTCAACCCTGTACGAAGGAAAAAGTAAGTGATTTGCGTTTATGTTTATTTCCCATTTATATTTTTTAGGAGTTTCGTTGGCATTATCTTGGGCACAAATTTGCGTTACTGAAAGGACATAAGTAATCAGCAAAAACAATAGCTGTTTTTTTTTCATGATTTTGAATGTTTAGAAATGTTAAAAATGATACCCTAATTGAAATGTTGCAATTGGATATAAATTAGAAACCCAAGTTTCCTGTTTGGTTTCGATGCCTGTAATTGTAATTCCTGAAACCGTATCAAGTTGAGTCTGTTTAAAATCAGAATTAAGATAATTTATTAGTAATGAGCTACTTGTTGATAATGAAAATCTCGAACTAAGAAAATATCTAACCCCAATCTTATATCCAAATTGACTACTAAATACTTCAATAAAATTTGTGTTCGATTTTGTTTGAGAAGTATTATCTCTTCCAGACGATTTATTATAGGAAAAACCAATAAAAGGACCATGTAAAAGCATAAATCTTCCTCCCTGCAACTGAAATTCTTTTCCAAAGCGAACAAAGTAATCATTACTATTTAATCCTGCATTCGGTATATTCTTGTATGGAGAACTTAAAATCGTGTTGTCGTAAAAAGATATACCCATTGATAATTCCAAGGCAGATTTTTTCTTCATGTCTGTATTGTATTTTCTAATATACAAATACTTAGAATTAGATAATGGAAGTGAATTATTGAGAAAAGGTAAAATGTCAATCCCAACCTCCCATCGTCTTCTTTCTGGTTCTGTTGTAGAATCGAATATTGTTTGTTTTAAATCTTGTTGAGCAAAAGTCTGCGTTACTGAAAGAGCATACGCTATCAGCAAAAACAATAGCTGTTTTTTTTTCATGTATAATAAAGTTTAAGTTGAAATTGATAAAAGCAATTTTTGAAAGGCTAAATTACTCCCAATTAAGCCTGTAAAGAAGGGTTACGAAATGAAAATTTCGGTTTTGTAGGGTATCTTTTTTTTCATGCAAGTTTAGTTTATGATGTGTTGAGCGTATGAATATATTGTTAACAAATGTAAATAGTCCATCCTATATTTGAAAGAACTATTTTATGCCATTTTCCGCCAAAACACGACATTTTAAAAACAAAAAAAGCACCTCTTTCAAGATGCTTTTTTCAATATCATTTTGTTAATTATTCCTAATAAAACTTAGCTCTATTATCAACCACTTTTGCATTTTCTTTAATGGCTTCGTTGATATAATATGAAGCTCTTTGTGCCGCCATCATTTTTGCTGAGTTCTTATACATCGTTAAATCTGCCATCGCTGGGGCTGGCGTTAATTTTGTTGTTTCCATTACAAAAATACCTGCTTCTCCTTTGAATGGCTTAGATTTTTGTCCAATTTTCAAGCCAAATGCTTTTCCTAATGCCGCTGGATCTGCTCCTGCACTTGTCAAAACGCCTTGTGCAAGCGTCAAATCAGTTACTGTTTCAACCAAGGCACCCGCACCGTATTTCTGAGCCATTTGTTCTAATGTTCCAGATACACCGCTCAATTTCTTCGTAATTATTTCCGCTTTCATTTCGCCTCTCACTCGTGCCGTTAATTCGTCACGAAAATCATCAATTTTCACTTTATCCTTACTTGTAGAACCTGTTTCTAAAGCAACAATATATTGATTCTCATTTTGAAAAACCGTTGAAATTGAACCCACTTTCGTATCGTCATTAAATGCCCAACGAACAATATCACGAGCATTTTGCAAGTTATTGAAACCCGCAGCACCTTCTGGAATTTTATCACCACGTAACATCAATAAAGATCTGTCTTTTTTCAAAGCCGCTTCAAATTTATCTTTCGTATCATTCGCCGAGGCAAAAGCATCTGCCTTACGCAAAACTTCATCCATTGTGGCTTGACTCGGTGCAATTGTTCTGTTTATTGCGGCTAATTTGTAACGGGTATTTGTTTTCGCTTCCGTCACTTTCACGATATGATAACCGAAATCTGTTTCAACGATGCCTGGTAATAAACCCGTTCCTGAAAATCCAAAAATGGCATTTTCAAAAGGTTTGACCATTGAACCGTTATTTTTGAAATATCCTAAATCTCCCCCTTGTTGAGCTGTTCCATCCGTTCCAAATTGTTGAGCCATAGCTTCAAAAGATGCTCCGCCTTTAATTTGAGTAAGAATTCCGTTTGCACGAGTACGAGCAGATGCTTTTACCGAATCAGAAGAAGCCTTTGGAGCTTGAATCAAAATATGACTTGCACGAACCGTGAACAACGTATCTTTCTGAATACCACCGTATTTGTAGATTGAATAAGACATTCCGTTTTTGAAAGGTCCGTAAATTCCACCAGGCGTCATTGAAGATAATTGCCCTTTCACCGATTCTGGAATCTCTGCCAATGTTGCGTAATAAGGAGTTTTTACGTCAGAATTCATCATCGCAAAAGCTGAATCATTTTTTGTAATTGCCAATTCTTTCGCCAAACGCTTTATGTCGTTATAGAAAGAAGCGGTATCAATTTTTGAAGGAATAACGGGGAAAGTTACATACTGAATTGAACGAGTATTTTGTCCTTTGAAGGCATCTTTGTTTTTCGATAAATAATCTTCCAATTGTGAATCCGTAACCTTGATTAATGAATCAGCCACTGAGTAAAAAGGAACGTACAGATAATGGGCGTTCACCTTGGCAGTTTGAGCAACGTATTCTTTCTGAGCCTCCGCATTGGTTGTATAGGTGGACATTCTCAATAAATTCTCATACTTTCCTCTCAAACGATCTTGGGCTAATGACTTTTCAAAACTTGCCCAAGCCTGTTGTTGTGCAGGAGCCATTGTTTTGAAATTTTTCAAGAACTGAATCACGTAAGTCTTATCAAATTGACCCGTTTGTGGATTCGTAAATTGCTGGCGAACCGATGGGTGTATGTTCTCACCTTGCACCATATCAACCAATTCTTTTGGAGAAACCGACAATCCCAATGCCTCATATTCTTTGCCATAAGCCAAATCCATGATGTATTGGTTCCAAACTTGCTCACGCATTTGGGTTGTTTCTTGGTCGCCAGGGCTACGTCCAGCCTGTTGAGAATAATTTTGGGATAATTCATCAACTTTTTTCTGAAAATCCTGATATTGAATACTCTCTCCACCAATTTCACCAACTACGTTTTTTGAACCTCCGAAAAAACTTGAATTACCAGTAAAAAGGTCTCCACCGACAAGGAAGAGAATTAAACTGATAGCAATTGCCGCCGCTGCGACTCCCGACTTCTCTCTAATTTTGGTAATTAATGCCATTTTTAATTATTATTTATTTGTTATCTGATGTCTGCCGTGTGGTTTTTGACAGATTTTGGGTTTACAATTATTTATATAAAATTATCTTTTTTCACGTTCAATAATAACGCAAAAGAAACGCAAAATAATTACATTTTGAGTTAATATCAAAATAAAGAAACGCATAACCTAATACCTATTTTACAAAACCCCTGCCAAAAAAATCATTTGTTGAATGTTAGTTCGGGTTTAGTAAGGAAAAAAAACTGATTTTAATCTTATAAGTATTTGATAGTCATAGCCTTGTATTATACAGGAAGTAAAATTACATATTTTAATATTTTGGATATTTGCAAGTGTCAGATTATAACATTTTTTTTGAGAAATTTTATTTTAATTGCGTTACCTATTACACATTTTGCAGTCTTTCATGATGTAAGCATTTGTTCTATTGCACTAATAAAATACTCGCTTTGCGGTAAATTGTCTTATTGAAAATACAATTAATCCTGATGTTAAAAATTGACTACATATTATTGGCAAGACATTTTCGAGAGGAAACTTTGGATGAGGAAAACGTAATGATTATCGCCTGGCAAAATGAAAACGCAATTAACACTCTGACTTACAATAGATTAAAGAATGTATGTTGCCAAGAACAAGTGCCAATTGAGGAACAAAAAATTACCAAAGAAGAAATGAAGGCTTGGAAAAAAATAATTACTAAGATTTTGAAAGAAGAAATTGAGGGGTGAACGGAACACTGTTAAAGGTAAACGTTTTTTAGTGAGATTAGTTGCCCTTTTCCCGTAAACCATTCACTTTCACCGTGTTCCGTTAACCTTTGAGATTGCCTCCAAAAATCTATCACATTCCGCCTGTCCCAATGCCAAACTTGGCAATAATCGCAATGTATTTTTACCCGAATATCCACAGAAAATTTTATGGTCGAATAGTAAGGTATCTCTAATTTTATCAACGGGTTGTTCAAATTCAATGCCTATCATCAAGCCACGTCCACGTAATTCTTTGATACCCGAAATCCCTTTCAGATTCTCAAATAAATATTCCCCTTTTTGCGTAGCATTTTCCATTAAATTCTCCGATTTCATCACTTCTAAAACCGCCACAGCCGCCGCACAAGCCAAATGATTCCCTCCGAAAGTTGTGCCTAACATGCCAAATTTTGATTTGAATTTTGGGGCAATTAACACGCCTCCAATCGGAAAACCGTTGCCCATTCCTTTGGCAGTTGTCATGATATCAGGACGAATTCCTGAAAAATCGTGCGAGAAAAATTTACCCGAACGTCCGTATCCACATTGCACCGAATCCAATATCAAAACTGCCCCTGTTTTATCACAAACTTCACGGGCAGCTTTCAAAAATTCATCTGATGCTACGTTTATGCCACCCACGCCTTGAATTCCTTCTACAATAACAGCACAAATTTCGTCCGTAATGCCAGCACGCAAGGCTTCAACATCATTGAAAGGAAGAAATGTAACGTGTTCATCGTAGTTAATTGGAGCAACAATTACTTTGTTATCTGTAACTGCGACCGCACCAGCCGTTCTGCCGTGAAAGGCCTTTGAAAAGGCAATTACTTTTTTGCGACCGTTGAAGAAAGATGCTAATTTCAAAGCATTTTCATTGGCTTCTGCACCCGAATTACAAAGAAAAAGTTCGTAGTCTTCGTAACCAGAAAGTTCACCCAATTTAGTCGCTAATTCTTGCTGAATTGGAATGTTTACGGAGTTTGAATAAAAGCCTAAATTGCTCAACTGTTCCGTCAGCTTTTGAACGTAATGCGGATGTGAATGTCCAATAGAAATAACGGCATGACCTCCGTAAAGGTCAAGATATTCAACACCATTTTTATCCCATAATTTGCTCCCAAGAGCTTTCACAGGCGTGATGTCGTAAAGTGGATATACATTAAAAAGATTCATATTTATTTTGAGGTAAAATTAGCACGCAGATTACGCAGATGCCGTTGGCAACTCAGATTTTCGCAGATTTTCTGTAAAATTTTACTTACCTAATCATTAATTTATTAAATTGAGAAGTAAATAATGTTTTCTCTCCTGAATCTAATAGCTTCTTTCAACGGAATTGTAGTTTCTTGTTTACGAATTTCTCAACTCTAATTCCATCAAAAAAATCTTTATATTTCTTTTGTTCAAATTTATGGGTCTAAAAACTCATAACTTATACCTCATAATTCATTCCTATATTACATTCCCACTGATTTCAACTTCAATCCAGCCGTTTCTTCCAAGCCAAACATCAAGTTCATGTTCTGAACTGCTTGCCCCGAGGCCCCTTTGGTAAGATTATCTATCACACTGGTTATCAATAAATTACCTTCGTGAACTTCCAGCGAAATTAAGCACTTATTGGTATTGACCACTTGTTTAACATCCACGGGCAAATCGCTTATGTGAGTAAAAGGATGTTCAGCGTAATAGTTTTGGTAAAGTGTTTTTGCCTCCTCAAGTGTTCCCGAAAATTTGGTATAAACATTCGCCATGATTCCTCTGGTAAAATTACCCCGATAAGGAATAAAATTGACAATTGGTTTATTGCCATGAAAACTTCCCAAAGTCATCCCGATCTCAGTCAAATGTTGATGGGTAAAGGCTTTATAAATCGACATATTATTACTTCGCCAAGAAAAATGTCCCGTTGGTGAAAGACTCTGCCCCGCTCCCGTTGAACCCGTAACCGCCGATACATGAACATCATCATGAATCAAATCTGCTGAAGCCAAAGGCAATAAGGCCAATTCAATGGAAGTAGCAAAACAACCTGGATTAGCCACATGATTTGCCTCAGAAATTTTATCCCGTTGCAATTCTGCCAAACCGTACACAAAACCTTCCGATTGGTCACGGAAATCAGTGCTTAAATCAATAATTTTTACAGATTTAAATTCAGGATTTACTACTAAGAATTTCTTCGACTCCCCGTGTCCTGAGCAAAGAAAAATAGCATCAACATCAGTATGTAATTCGTCTGAAAATGTTAAATCTGTATCACCCAACAAATCGGTATGCGTACTGTAAACTGGTTTTCCTGCTTGAGATTTTGAATTTATGTAAACAATTTCTGCTTCGGGGTGATGGATAAGGATTCTGAGTAATTCACCTCCTGTGTATCCTGCACCGCCTATTATTCCTATTTTTATGTTTTTCATTTTTTATGCTTATTTCGCAAACTCCGTCACCTTGCGATGGATCATTGTCTGATTAGAAACTATCTTCGAGAATCCTCTCACATCATCACCCGACCACGAATTATTCATCTCTCCGTAAGTGCCAAAAATAGACGACATCAAATCAAATTTTGATTCAATTCCAATCATCTGGTAGCGATAAGGTGCCAAATGAATGTCCACTGTTCCCGTTACATTTGCCTGCGTATCAGCCAAGAAGGTTTCAAAATTACGCATCACAGGCTCCAAAAATTGTCCTTCGTGAAGCATTGTTCCGTAACTTTCACCCAAGGTTTGTTTCCAGTATAATTGTTGCTTCGTAAGCGTATGTTTTTCCAATAAATGGTGAGCTTTGATAATCAACAAAGGGGCGGCGGCTTCAAAACCAACCCGACCTTTGATGCCAATAATGGTATCGCCCACGTGAATATCACGCCCAACGCCATAAGCACCCGCAATGTCCGACAACTTACGAATGGCGGCAACGGGCGAAGAGATTTCTCCATTAATACCCACTAATTGCCCTTTTTCAAAGTGTAATTTTACCGTTTCTTCACCCGTTTTGGTAACTTGGGTTGGCCAAGCCGATTCTGGCAAATATCCGTTGGAAGTCAAGGTTTCTTTGCCACCAACCGACGTTCCCCAAAGTCCTTTATTGATGGAATACGTTGATTTTGTCCAGTCACGCACCACGCCTTTGGCTTTGAGATAATCAATCTCGGCTTCACGGGATAATTTCATATCACGGATGGGCGTAATGACCTCACAATTTGGCACCATAATCTGGAAAACCACATCAAAACGTACTTGGTCGTTACCCGCACCCGTGCTACCGTGGGCAATGGCTTTTGCCCCCAATTTATTGGCGTATTCCGCCACGGCTGTTGCCTGAAAAACACGCTCTGCCGACACTGAAAGCGGATAAGTATTATTTTTCAAGACATTCCCATAGACCATATATCGAATACAATCGTAATAATATTTTTCGACAACATCCAAAGTTACGTGGCTCACAACGCCCAATCCGTAGGCTTTTTGCTCAATGTCTTTGAGTTCATCGGGCGTGAAACCACCCGTATCCACGAGGGCAGAATGGACTTCATAACCACAATCATCGGTTAGATATTTTACACAAAAGGAGGTATCAAGCCCTCCCGAAAATGCTAAGATTACTTTTGGTTTGGTCATTTGTTGCGGTAAGCATTACGCAATAGGCGATATGCTGGTATTTTGATTTTCTATTGACTTTTAATTATATTTTCGTAAATTTGTATCATAAAACGAAGTCGTTTCGGACGTTAAAAGAGAAGGGCAGGCAACTGGGCATACACTCGTCGTTTTCAAAAAAGAATCAAGGTTACTTGGTTCTTTTTGTTTTAAATATCCTCATCGAATTTAAGGCAATCGTTTTTCGTCCTTCTCTCACTTCTTGAACAACTACATATTTATCGTCAATCATTTTCACGAATGTAACCGTATCTTTTCCTAATTTATTTTTGCCACTATTGAAAATCAAATCGGGTTCTTGAAGCACGTCCAGCAACAATATTATGTCATTATCTTGAACAGCTACTTGCCCTCTCTTTTCTTCCTTTTTTGAATCTCCATGCTCTTTAAAAATATGTTTGATGGCATAAATATCAATCTGAAAGTGATATTCAGAGCAATCTTTTTTAAGTTCAGATGCTAACAAAATTTTAACATCAGCATTGATTTCAAAGGTAACAGCTTGGTTTTTAACGACTTTCTCCTTTGAAAGCTCAATGAGTTCTATCAGTGATTCTTTTAATGGTTTGGTAATCATTAGGGTTTGTTATTAGTGGTTTTGTAAGTAATATTTTACACAATAAGAGGTATCTAATCCTCCCGAAAACGCTAATAATACTTTTGGTTTACTCATTTCTATATAAATGTTGTGTTTGGTCTTTTTTGAGAGTGTGATAACTTTTAGATTTATAAATTTGAAAAGCGAAAATTATTTTCTAAAAAACTGTGATTGGTCAATAAGTGAAGATGAGGCATTTCCTTCTGCAACTGCGTAAAGGGTAATTGTAGCATTTGTATATCCTTTTTCGTCATCTTCAAAATATTCTGTTCCGTCAAATTCCGAAAAATTCACATCAGATTCAAAATTTCCCTTTGTCCCACAGCTATTTTTTAAATTAGGGTTCCAATCATTTCCATAAAATACTCTAATTTTATATTCCCCTTGAGAAATGTTGGACATTGTGAAATTTGAGTTTTTTCTTACGTATTCGTTTCTTATCGTTCTATCATTATCAATACTGTATAAACAAACGATTGCATCAGAATTTCCTCCATTTTGAATTGTCAATGTTGCATTTCCACTGTAAATACCTTTACCAAAACAACTTATTAGTGGTGAATCGCCATCTTGTAATTAATTTCCTTTATACTGACTTTCAATCTGAGGAGTAACGGGTTCTATCTGAGAAGAGTTGTTATCATTAAAGCTATCAGCATTTGTTGTTACAGTTTCTTCTGGTATTATCATCGCTTTTGGCTCAGATTTTATATTAGATTTAATTAACACAAATAAAATTCCTACGATTAAAATTACCCAAAGAAAAGAATAATTTGATTCTGATTTTGGAGGAGATTTTGTTTCTACTTTATAGAGTTTTACAGATTTTGTTGTTTCTCCAAATTCATTATACGCAGTAATACTAACGGGACGATTAAAATCTACTTTCAGATGAGCAGTACCATTTAAAGGTACTAAACCCAATCCCTGAATCTCAACACGTTTTGCATTAGTCGTCTGCCATGATAATTCAACAAACTCGTTTTCATTAATGATTTCTTTATCTGACTTGAATTTCATTATCGAAGGAGCGACAGGTTGTATTTTCTTCTTATAAATTTTTACAGATTTTGTTGTTTCACCAAATTCATTATGTGCAGTAATACTAACGGGACGGTTGAAATTCACTTTTAGTTGAGCAGTACCATTTAAAGGCACTGAACCTAATCCCTCAATCTCAACACGTTTTGCATTAGTCGTCTGCCATGATAATTCAATAAATCCATTCTCTTCAACAATTTCTTTATCTGACTCGAATTTCAATATAGAGGGAGCAATTTGTTTTGGTTGTAATTTGGTGATAGTAATAAATATTTCTTGGGAAATAACCTTAGTATTATTTTCTGCAATAATTTTGCATTGAAATGAATCATCCCCATTTATCTTGAATTTTTTCATTCCAGACGTTTCTAAAACTCCAAATGGTAGTATTTTGACAGAATTTGCAAATTTAGTTTCCCATGATATTTCTAATATTTCTCCTTTCTTAATAGATGATTTGTTTACTCGAAAAAATACAATTTCAGGTTCAGAAGATTCTTGTTCAGATGAAGAAGATTCTTTCTCAAACTTATTTTGAGAACCCTCATCATATTTTTTTCTCCTTTGTAAATCACCTAAAATTTCATAGGCTTCATTTATTTCTTTAAACCTATCTTCAAAGAATTTATCTCCTTCATTCTTATCAGGATGAAATTTAAGAGATAACTTTCTGTATGCGGATTTTATTTCCTTTTCAGTGGAATTACTTTTTACGCCAAGAATATAGTAGTAGTCTTTCATTGGGAGTGATTATTTTACGTGTTTTCATTAGTGTTATAAACTCACTTGATTTTGTGCGGTGTTTTCACCCACAACCTTTGTCCGGTCGTAGGTTTAGCGAAGCGTTCCTACGACCTATAATTATTTAGAGCGTCTCGCTGTGTCTGGTCGTAGGTTTAGCGAAGCGTTCCTACGACCTCTAACCGTATAGAGCGTATCGCTCTGTGTCTGGTCGTAGGTTTAGCGAAGCGTTCCTACGACCCATAACTGTTTAGAGCGTCTCGCTCGTTCTATGATTATCACAATATTTTATTCAAGGAAAATCAAATCAATCTTTCCTTTTCTATTTCCGTAATAATCACCGCAACTACTATGCAACCATTCTTCTTCTTTCTCAACAAAACCAATTTCAACAGGATTTTTATGAATGTAGTTTAAGCGTTGGAGGGTCATTTCACGAGTAAAAAGTTCAATGGGATGATTATGTTGCAT
>JAYVRF010000028.1:0-10681 GCA_043756925.1 Arcicella sp.
TTTGTTCTTGGCAAGGTAGCATTTGTGTTCTTTTTTATGTTAGAACTACAAAAGTAATCCAGGCTTACCTTGCCATTTGATTTTTATAGGAAAACCGTTACTCTTACTATCACTTAACAAAAAATCTGGAAATTGTTGTGTATTGAGGTGATTTCTAAAATAAAAATCCTTGTGTAAGAACCACTCTTTGAGCCACTCTTGAAGTAAATCTCCAATGGCATCTTTCCCATTATATTTTGCAGAAATACCTCCAAGTGTAATCTCAATGTTTCCAACTTGTTGTGTGATTTTAAACTCATCATGTAATATATTATAGATTTCAATTGCAGTAATTCTTCTCTTCTCCATTTTGATAGGTAGGATGGCTTTCGGTTTATTTTTGCTAATTTATTACTAAATTTTAGCATTTCTCTTCTTATTCTTAATTTTGATTGGAAATCTAATAATATAAGTAATGAAAGCAATGAATGAAGCAAAAAAATATACAAGCCCAATAATCCAAGAGGCTTTAAGAAATATTCCAGAAATTTTCAAAGACGCAATCTTTGAAAAAGCCTTTCAACAAGCTGAAATAGCCAAATTTAGCGAAGACGAACGCCATGATTACGAACAGAGTTTAAAGATTTACAGAGATTTGAAAAATGTGATTGATACTGCTTTTGATGATGGAATAATCAAGGTAGCAAAATTGATGAAATTGAATTATGAACCGATAGAGAAAATAATCAAATATACTGGATTGACAAAAGAGCAAATAGATAGGTTTTAAAATGCAAAAGTCCCTCGCCATCTATAATTTCCAGCCAAATGAAACCATCGCCTCCATCGGGGCAAGTAGTGGCGTGTGGGAAATTTGGTTTACTTCGCAAGTGGAGGGTTTGACTTTTTATTTACAAGATGTTGATGTTCAAAATTGTAATCAGGAAGAGATTAATGAAGGTATAAGGTATTTTGAAAAATTAGTCGGTAAAAAAAATACTGGAAAATTTATTCCCGTCATCGGCACACAATCTGCTACTAATTTACCAAAAAATACATTTGATAAAGTATTAATAATTAACAGTTTACATGAATTTGAAACACCAGAAATTATCCTCTATGACATTCAAAAAATCCTAAAGTCTAACGGTCAATTATTTATCGAAGAACAATTTGCCAAGTTTTCAGGCGAAATTCATGAAGGTTGTGGGAAACGGCTTTTCATGGAGAATGAATTAGATAATATGTTAAGAAAATGCGGTTTTGAAGTGATTGAAAAGCATTTCAAGGATAATGGAATAGTAGTATTTGAGATAAAACTTCTCGAAATAAACCCTTTGTGTGTTAAAATTTCGAGAAGTTTTAATGCTGAACACTTTTAATTACTCAAAACTCCTGCGGATAAACCAATCCAATTTGCTGCCGAATTTCACAGAGCAATTCCATTAATTCCAAACTGAATTGGAGCGGTAATTTATCACTTTCTATCTTCCCTAATTTCAAACAACGCTGCACTTCTTGGGCTTCATAAGAATAGCCGTGACCTAATCTTTCCGTCTCAAAAAATTGTGGTTCTTGTCCTTCGATAGTCAAAGTCAAACCCTTTGTTTCGTGGAAACGTCCGTGCAGAAATAGTTTTCCTTTTGAACCGTAAATCGTGCAAGTAGTATCGGTTTGAGCATTCAAGGTTGAAAATAGTGAAGCCGTTGCTCCGTTTTCATAGTTCAATGACAATGCAGTGTTTACGTCCACGCCCGTGGGTGCGAAAGTGGCAACTGCTTTTATTTCCTTCGGATTCCCTAAGATTAATTTGCTGATAAAGAGTGGATAAATGCCAATATCGTATAAAGAACCGCCCGTTAGAGAGGGATTGAAAAGTCTTGCTTCTTCGTCATAAACTGCCTTAAAACCGAAATCTGCCACAACATGAACAATATCTCCAATTTGTCCCGACTGAATAATTTCCAATGTTTGAGCAATGGCAGGGTGAAATCTCGTCCAGATGGCTTCCATTAAAAACAGATTTTTCTCTTTTGATTTTGCAATCATTTCCTTCACCATGGTTGTGTTGATGGCAAAGGCTTTTTCGCATAAAACTGCCTTTCCTGCATTTAGGCACAATAAAGTATGCTCATAATGCAAGGCATGAGGCGAAGCAATATAAATCACATCCACCTCTGGGCAGTTCACTAAATCTTGATAAGTATTGAAAACTTTAGTAGCCCCGTATTTCTGTCCAAAAATCTGAGCTTTCATCAAATCACGGGAGGCAACGGCATACACGACCGCATCAGGTACGTGGGCGACCAAATCATCAGCAAATTTTTCGGCTATTTTTCCGCAAGCAAGAATGCCCCAACGGATAGGATTAGGAATGTTCATCGTATTTTTATGGTTGATTAAAATTCAAAGAAAAACGTAGAACTTTTACAACAGCCCTACGTTTTTCAATTTATCTTCTGAATACTCAATGTATCGTTTCTGTTCTTGATTGATAAAATTTTTCTGAAATTCGCTTGTCTTTTATTTCCATTAATAATTTGCACCAATCATCCCCGCTTATGTGAACCACATTATGATTGTCGTGTGCATTGTTTGTAGTATTCTCAATCGTCATTCCATTTAACTTTTGGAATATTTCGGTTTTATCTTTTCCAGTTGACTTCGCTATTTTTTCGATGTCTTCCATATCAATTTTCTTTTTACCATTTTCCAAATTCCAATAAGCGGTTTGACTTTTGCCCATGCTTAATGCCATTGATTCTTGTGAGTGTCCTGATTCGTTTCGTAAATCTCGTAAAAAATCTTCTTTATCTTTCATTTGAGGAGTATAATTAAATTGAGTTTATGGTACAAATATATAGGTTTTGTGATAAGATGCAAATAAAACTGCTTAAGTGAATAATATTATTTGTTTTATGAATAGGATTATTTGGAAAGTGAGTAAGGATTTTTTGAAAATCATTCAATATTTGTTGTGTTAATATCATAAAATAATCTATTTCATGAAAATAAAATGGCTTTTAATATTAGCAATTCTTGAGGTTGTCTTATCGAATTAATCAAGGTGTCTCAAACCTTTTCTGAGACAGGGTTAAACTAAATCCCCCTAACACAAAAGAGATTTTAACTATCTTAACTTTCTATGATTATGTCAAATCAACAAAATTTATTGAAATCATTTCTGGTTTTAATGCTCGCAACCTTTTTGTTTATTCCGCTTGCTTGTGAACAAACAATAAATCCACTTCATGATGGGGAATTAATTAAGATTTCTCAGGAATCATACGAAAAGGCAACAAAAAGCTCACGTTTAAATGGTGATGTTTATGGTAGATTTATACCAAAATGGGACGAGTCTGAGGTAATAGACCTTAAGAATGGGGTAAAATAGTAAGTACTCCATTACAAAGTTCTTTAAAGGTAACTTACTCCAATGAAATCAGTTTCTCTCGAAAATTAATTGTAGAGTTTGATAAACGAATGAATATCAAAAGTGCTGAAATATTAGAAATTGTTGGTACTTCCGACTTTATAAAAAATAATAAAAAGTTAATTATTGAAAATAGAAACGATAATGACATAAAAGATTTTGAAGGAGGAATAGTAGTAAGTGATGTAAATTACACAACCCATAATGGAAAAGCCTCCAACAAAGGCAAGAAAAATGGTACTGCAAAAATTGCTAATAAAAGATAAAGGTGCGAGAAAAATGATGTGGTCTTGTACTGAGTGGTATTGGGTGGCTGGTGGACATTGGACATATCTCTTTACCGAATGCGGTCCTAGTGGTGGTGGCGGTGGCGAAACAACCCCAGTACAAGTGTTTGGAAGACTTTGTGGAACTTATACATTTCAACGAACTGGCGAAGGTAGAACTGCAGAAATTCATGGTTTGGGTTCTCAAGCCTACAATTCTTCAAATAATAATCATGTAAGTGCATCATGGCCCGCAATGTGTGTTACCTTTGGGAATAGTATTCAAACTTCAAACAATGCTTCAATTGCATTCAATTAAGCATGGAATAATACTCTTCAATTAGTAGATGTGTGGTTAAAACAGCCAGCACATCAAAATGCAACAAGCCTTGAGTTTCAACAACAAATTCAAACAATCTTACAAACTCAACTTGGTCCCGCAGCTGGCGGTTATTCTGCGGTAGCATTCGGCGGTTGCGATAACATCATAGTAAGTAATGCTCAATATTGCCAATAATAGAAATAAATATGGAAGATTTAAATTACAAACTAATTTTAAAATCACTTCAAAAATATTATCCTCTCGGGTTGCCCGAAACCGAAGGAGGATATGATGATATTCGAGAAATAATTAAAACAAAACTTAATGGAACACACCCGATGATGGAAAGTTGGGCAAAATTCATCGAGGAATTGAAGTCAGTAACCACGCATTCGATAAATGATTATTATTATTTCCAGTGTCCCGATTTAATGGTTATTATTGAAGACAAAGTAATAATTGAGGGTATTGAAGTAAATAAAAGGCTCATTATTTCCTTTTCTTTGCTATGTCCAATTTTTACGTATTTCTATGAATACTCACATTTAGTAAAACGACACACAAGCGGGGCTTTGATTTTGGGCGGTACTTATTTTTTAAAAGATGAGAATTATGAGAATTTTAAAATTGATATTGATTTGGAGGTAATTGATAAATTGATTGCTAAATATTTTCCCGACTTTTCTTTTGCATACCACCTCGCATTAGTTTATAGTGAGATTTCGGGAGGTTATCCAATAGGGGAATCTCCTGGAACTAATAGAAAATTTAATTTGTATCAGTATTTATTTAACAATATTTATCATAGAAATAGTATTGATAGGTAATTAAAATGATGAAGAGTGTTAAAATTATTTTGTAAGCTAAGATTTAAGGAAGTAAAAAGGCTCGTACTCCACGAGCCTTTTTTGTTTTCCCTACCCACCAAACAAATTTCAGCCGTATCTTTTTAACAAAAGGAATACTAATAACCGCAAAAAATCCTAAATTTGTCAAAATAAAAAACAAAATTATGAGCCAAAATATCCAGCAAACGGGTCTAAATGAGGTACAAGTTGGACTTTTGAGAATGTTTGACCGCAATATTCCCGAAGCAGATGTTCGGGAAATAAAACAGGTTTTGGTCAAACATTTGAGCAAGCAATTACTTGATGAAGTTGATAGGGTTGTTGAGCAAAAAGGTATTACAGACGCTGATTTTAGGAAACTTGAAACGGAGCATTTTAGAACAAAATCTAAAAAGCATAAACCAGTATGAGAAAAATTCGAGCCGTGATTGATACCAACGTTTTGAGGAAAACTATAAAACGTACAAATCCTGAATTTTTTATTTACGAAGCCTTTGAATCTGAGCTTTTTGAATGGGTTGTAAGTACAGAAATTTTAAATGAGTACGAAGAGAAGTTAATTGAATTTTACTCGGTAAGAACTGCAAATTTAGTTTTAGAAATTTTGTGTAATGCCAATAATGTCATTTTTGCTGAACCCTATTATCGTTGGAATATTATCGTAGAAGACCCCGACGACAATAAATTTTCAGATTTAGCCATCGCTACTGGTGCAGATTGTGTTGTGACTTACGATAAACATTTCAATATTTTCAAAAAAATACCCTTCCCAAAACTTAATATATTGAAACCAAAACAATTTAAAGTTCTACTGGAAGGGCAACTTTATACTTGATTTCTTTAAAATATTAAAAGTAAAAAAGGCTCGCAAATCACGAGCCTTTTTTGCTTTCTTTACCCACCAAACAAATTTCAGCCGTATCTTTGTAGAAGCCCCGAAACGTCGGTCGCCCTAACCCCCGAAGGGAAAACTGTACTCGGGGAAAATACTCCAATTAAAAAAATGAGTGATCTAAAAATAACAAAAGAAGACATTATCCGTGCTTTATCAACCGTTCAAGAACCCGATTTGAAACAGGATTTGATAACGTTAAATATGATTAAAGACATTGAAGTGGGCGTGGGTGAAGTCCGTTTTACGGTGATTTTAACAACGCCCGCTTGTCCATTAAAAGAGCGAATTCGCAAGGAATGTACCGATGCCATTCATACTCACGTGGACGCAGAATTGAGCGTTGTGGTGGAAATGACTTCCAATGTTACGTCCTCACGCATGGGCGGAACGTTATTGCCAAATGTCAAAAATATCATTGCAATTGCCTCTGGGAAGGGTGGCGTGGGAAAATCTACGGTTACTGCCAACTTGGCGATGGCTCTGAAACAGTCGGGAGCAAAGGTTGGAATCATTGATGCCGATATTTCGGGACCTTCCATTCCTGTGATGTTTGGGGCGGAAGATATGCAGCCAATGGTGAGCCAAATTGATGGTAAAAATATGATTCAACCCATTATGCAATATGGCATTAAGATGATTTCGATGGGATTCTTAGCTCCACAAGACAACCCTGTGCCTTGGAGAGGACCTATGGCAACACAAGCATTACGTCAATTTTTCAATGATACTGATTGGGGCGAATTAGATTATCTCTTAATTGATTTACCCCCAGGAACGTCAGATATTCACCTTTCTTTGGTGCAATTAGTGCCTGTAACGGGAGCCGTTATCGTAACGACTCCCCAAAAAGTGGCTCTTTCTGATGCTACGAAAGGTTTGATGTTTTTTAGACAACCACAAATCAATGTGCCAGTTTTAGGTGTAATTGAAAATATGGCGTATTTCACGCCCGAAGAATTACCCGATAACAAGTATTATATTTTCGGAAAAGATGGGGGTAAGAATTTAGCGATAAAATATGAAACGCAATTATTAGGTGAAATTCCTATTGTGCAAAGCATTCGTGAGGCAGGAGATGAAGGTCGCCCAGCCGTAATGACGGAGGGAATTGTGGCGGATATTTTTAGAAATTCAGCGGAATTATTGGCTCAACAGGTGGCCATTAGAAATGCTACGCAAGAAAAGACTCAGACTGTGCAAATTAAAGTTTAATTAACTTACAATTAATTTAAAAATGGAAATTTGCTTTGAGCGAAATTTCCATTTTTGAATTAGTGTGCTATCTCCTTCTTTAAATCTTCTAAACATTTATTGCACAAACAATTACCGTCATAATCCCACTGAGTGATGTTGGCAATATATTCGGTTTCGGCTTTGGTTAAAACCGCTTTTATACAGTCGCATTGCAAGATATTATTGACCTTACAAACGAATATTTCACCACATCGTGGGCATGAATCGGGAGCGTGTTTTTCCATCTTATTTAAGCGTTAAACCTTTGCAATCAAATCGGTAAAAAAATAGGTTGAACTTAAATCATCACCGTCTGAATTTTTGAAATTATAGGTTTTATCAACGGTTTCTCCAAGGTCAAATTTAATGGAATTTTTGAAATAGGGAGCTTCAAAAACGAAGGTATGAAATTCTCCATTTTCTCCGCAAGGGTCAACCGTTTTGGGTAAATCTTTAACAAAATCACGGTCGAGGATTCTTCCACAAAATGATTTGTCTAACTGGTTTCCATTGATGGCAACCACAATCGTTTTAAAACCTAAATCCCAAAATTCATCTAATAACGCTGAGGAAGGTTATTTCCAAAGGGGAAAAACGCCTTTCATACCAACTTGTTGTAATTTTTCTTCCCGATGTTGGCGTAAATCTTCCAAGAAAATATCCCCAAAAATGGAATATTTTATGCCCGAATCTATCAAAGGTGAAATTATTTCTGCCATTTTCGCTTGGTACTCTTCCATCGAAACAGTTTCAGCCAAACGCAATTTTATTAAATTAATTCCAATATTTTCGGCCTGTTGGTCGAGTAATTCTTCCCGAACGCCGTGCATTGAAACTCGTTTGAAAGAATCATTTAACGAAGTCAACAAATGTTCAACTTTATATTCATTATTTTGTAAAATATGATGAAGGGATAAGGCAGAATCTTTGCCACCAGACCAATTCATTAAGGCTTTTTTTCTCATATTGGGTTAAACAAGTATGTTTTCAAAAACTGTATGAACTTTATGTTTAAGCGATTGAGGAATATTAAAGAGCGTAGGATGAAATAATGCTGCTAAAATTTCGATACCATTTACTAAGGTTGAAGCACTTGGTTGGGTAAACAAATCATAATCAAGCACATACACCAATTTATTTTGAACGGCTTGCAGGTTTTCCCACCCATTTTTAGCGGTTAATAGGTGTAACTCTTCCAAACTCCGTTTAGTTTCAAAACCGCAAGGGGCAATGACTAAAACTTCTGGGTCATATTTTAACACTTTTTCCCATTGCGTAACAATACTATCTCCCGATGGATTCCCCAACATGTCAATACCACCAGCATACGCAATTTGATGCGGAATCCAGTGACCACAATTATAAATTGGTTCAATCCATTCCATTACCATTACTCGTTTTGGCAATGCTCGATGTTCTCGAAGTTTGTCAATAACGGTATCAATGCGACTTTGAAGGCCTGCTAAATACTGATAAGCGGCTTCTTCTCGACCCAAAGCCGTAGCAATTGTGATGGCGGACTGAAATACGTCCGTTAAACTTTGGGGAGTTAATGTGATGATGGTAGGTGTTTTCTCCAAATTATCAATGACAGCCTGTGTGCATTTGGTATCAATTTGGCAAACTTCACAAACATCTTGCGTGATAACGATATCGGGAGCAATGGCTTGCAATTTGTCTTCTTCTACATAATAAAGACTTTTTCCTTGTGCTTTTGAAGCTGAAAAGATACGGTCAATTTCTTCACTCGAATAATCTTTTCCCTCCAATACGCAACGAACTAAAATCTGTTTTTCAGTCCGTGATTTTTCGGGACATTCAAACGTTACACCATACAAAAGGTCTTGCAAACCCATGTCATAAATCATCTGCGTTGCAGCGGGAAGGAAGGAAACGGCTTTCATATTTTTTGATTTTTGTTGTTTGATTTTTGATATTGGATGTTTGTTATCTAATGTTCTATGTTTGTTGCTCGATTTTTAGAGAAAGACCGAGCCTTAAACATAGAAATCAAAACTACGCTATTGCTAATTTTGGAAAACGCACTTTTAATAACTCAAAAGTTCCGAACATTAAACCGCTGTATGCTAATGTACCTACCAAGAAGTTTTTCATAAATGGAAATCCTTGGGTTAAACACTGAATATAACCAGCCAAATCACGACTTAATGGAAGCATTGTTCTTAAATCAGTTCCTCCGCCAATCCAAACCGTTGTATCGGCCAAAATCCAATGCGATACAGAGGCAATTATAGCCGCCAAGATGACATTCTGAACATTAATTTTTTGTAGTATTACTTTTCCAAATAATACGACTACGGCAAAAATGCCATAAATCCAGTACCAACCTTCATACATTACGCCGTATTTTCCCTGAAAAATTACTTTATTAATCACCAAATCACTCACTAAAAGGGTAATAATTGGGAAGGCAAATGCTTTCCAACGATTAGGAAAATAGGCTCCGCCGAATAAGCACATGGCACCAATTGGCGTATACTGAGCAAAAGGTGTTAATTGTGCCGAGTTAGCAATACGTAACAAAGCCATTGCTAAAATGAAGCAAAGCAAAGTTAAAAAACGGGGATTCAATGTTTGTTTCATGGTTGATTGGATTTATAAAGGAAGTTTTCGTTCGAAGCGAAGACTTCCTTTTTTTACTGAATTTATTTGAATAAAAAGCCTTCTGGAGCAATTTCAGCCTTTAATGAATCTATCAAAGTTCCGTTAGATTGGTAACGGAAAACGTACCCTGCTTGCTTGTATGAAGGCGTAAAACCTGCATAAATATTTCCAGTAGAAGGGTCAACGCTCAAACCTGTAAACAATTTACTGATTAAAGGTTTAGTTGTAGAAATCACTGCGTCGTTAATTCCAAAACTATACGTTTCACCTTTTTGCTTGTAACCATCAGCCGCATCATAAAAAGAATAAATGTACATAATTGAAGACTTATCTTTACTGAAAGAGAAACTTCCTGGCGATTTTGAATTGTTTGCGGTAGTAATTTTTGTACGACTTTCCACTGCTTTTGTCAATACGTTAAATTTCACAAACTCCCCTCCTGCGTAAATCCACAGTTTACCATTAGCATCTAAGCCAATCACTTTGGGATTTTTACCAACTTCAACCGTTTGGCTGACGACATCCGTTGAAGTATTGATGATAGAAATTGAAGTTTCTCCACCTACGCTCCCCACGTACACATCGCTACCGATAACTACTAATTTTTCTGCTCCTTTTTGTACAAGGATTTTCTTTGTTACCTTATTTGTTGTTAAATCAATCACTACGATATACCCAGTTTTAAATGAATAATCAGTATTAAAAGAATCCCAACAAGTTGCGTAAGCCTTGTTGGTTCCAGCTTTAACGACATAACGTGGATTTTCTAAATCCGTTGAAGGAATAGTAGCAACTGTCTTGAAAGTACGAGCATTTACAATTTCGATGAGGTCTTTCCCAGAAGTAGAATTATCCACTAAAATAACACCTTTCCCATCTACCTCTGCATAGTCACTAATTCCGCCTGAAATAGCACGGTTATTTTCTTTTTGAAAAATATCAAAACTTGCTATCTTAGTGGTTGGATTGATAAGCGTAATCGAACCATTATTATCAGAAAAATTTCCTCTGTTTATCACAAAAACACCCGCATCATACGGTTGAGAAGGCTCTGGTTCAGAAGTTTTACTACAAGAATTA
>JAYVRF010000029.1:0-10679 GCA_043756925.1 Arcicella sp.
TTGTTCTTGGCAAGGTAGCATTTGTGTTCTTTTTTATGTTAGAACTACAAAAGTAATCCAGGCTTACCTTGCCATTTGATTTTTATAGGAAAACCGTTCTTATATTGGCTACCCTGTATGGAGTGGGTTTGAAGCTCGAAGATGGCGAGTTAGAAAAATGTTCCATGATTATAATATTGGTTACACTCCTTTTGTTGGATTTACCTACATGTATTTCTGTGGAGTAGAAGTAGAAAATCAGCGAGATAATTGGAATGGTTGGGGAAGTGTTTGGCTTGATGGTTGGGAATGGGGATCTGGAAGTGCCTCAGTAAATGAAGTGTATGATCCTGTTACTTTTGAAAAAATTAGTGCAACCAGTAGCTTGGGGAATGTTTGGCCTACTTCATGGGGACCAAGTAATGGAATTCAAGAACATAATACTGAAAAGATTTTTAGAGGTACAGCTGGATTCTTTGAAACAACTGTAGCTTGGGGAGAATATGGTATCACAGCACAAGGAACCTCAACAAACATGGCAAGTCATTCATTTGGTCGAGCAGAAATTAAAGACCCCTATAATAACAACAGTCCAACTTTTAACTTTTTTGTATTACGATAAGAGTTAAATTTTACCTCATGAGTGTCATCATAGTTTCTTAACAAATGATGACACTTTTTTAAAATAATACAATGGACTATATAGCTCAAATATTTAAAAAGGTAGTTTTTTTACTATCTTCTATTGTTCTTTACAGTTGCCAAAATCTTGATAATTTTGAAATAAATTCTGTTAAAGAGTCCCTTATTGTGTTGAATGCAAACTTGGTAGCAAGGCAATCTCCGAGAGTTTACGTAGGTAAAATTTGGGGAACAACCGCTCCACGTCCATTAGAAACATTTTATCGGAATGCAGACGTTGAACTTTTTGAAAATGGAAAATCAGTAGGGAAATTAATATTGAAAGACACACTTTATCAAAACACTAATTATATCATTAAACCTAATACTAAATATGTTATTATAGCATCCATAAAAAGTTTAAAATCAGTTGAATCTGAGCCTGTTCTAATTCCAGCAGATGGATTAATTACCGATATAACTTATTTACAGAAATCTCCCTTTAATTCTACTAATTCTACGATAGGTAACCCAAGTTTAGTTACTGTTACTTTTAAAAGAGATACTCAAACTGCAATATATGGTATTCAATTATTAGCATTTGATAAAGAAGATGAACTATTATTTTCACGTCCTGAAAATATAGATTTAGGAACACAAACTTTTGTAAAATCTCCTTGTCTGCTTGATTCATATTGCCCAGATGTAGATTTAAAAGGAGAAATAGGTTTATTTACATACAGAGGTAAAACCGCTTACTTGATGAAATGTATTGATAGCCCAACAAAAGCTATACGATTCGTAACAACTCCGAAGTCAACTCCTATTTATCCATCAAAAAGTAACCCTCAACGTGATGTAGTAGATATAAGTAAGTTCATGGCAACTATCACCGCCACATCACAAGAAGGAGTAGAACTATCAAGAACAACAAAAATAGTTGAAGGTTTTCAGGCAGCACTTACTGAGCCGTATCCAACTTATAGTAACATAAAAGGAGGAATTGGGATTGTAATAGGTTATAATGTTAGTTATAAAGTGCTTACTATCAACTGATTGATTTTTTAAATTTTCTCAAATGATACTGTTCATTTTCTTTGTATTTTACTACTTTCAATTATTCAGAATGGGTATCTTACTGTCCTTTTCACTCTTTTACAGTTGCCATAATCTTGAAAATTTTGAGATAAAATCTGTGAAAGAGTCACTTATCGTATTGAACGCAAACTTAATAGCAAGGCAATCTCCCAAAATTTATGTAGGTAAAATTTGGGGTGCAACTGTTCCACGTCCATCCGAAACATTCTATCGAAACGCTGATGTTGAACTTTTTGAAAACGGGAAATCCGTAGGGAAGCTAATTTTGAAAGATACTCTCTATCAAAATAATAGTTACAATATTAAACCCAATACTGAGTATGTAATTAAAGCATCAGTGCAAGGAATAAATACCGTTGAATCTGAACCTGTTTTAATTCCTGCGGATGGAATAATTACAGATATAATCTTTTTAAAAAACTCTCCTGTTAATTCTACCAACAACACAATTCGAAATCCAGCTTTAATAACAGTCACATTTATAAAAGATGAAAGCGTTGCGGGCTACAGTATTCAATTATTAAATTATAATAAAAATAGTAAAAGATATTTCAGCCTTGGTGAAAATATAGATTTGGGTACTTTAACTTTTGTAAAATCTCCTTGCCTATTTGACTCATATACTGCAGATGTTGATATAGATGGAAATGTAGGAAATTTTATTTATAGAGGTAGAACAGCTTACCTACGAAAATGTATTGATACTGAAAATAAACAAGTGAGGTTTGTTACAGGATCAGGTTTTCCAGAAAATTCCCGTGTCATTGTTATTCTCACCGCCATATCCCAAGAAGGGGTAGAATTATCCAGAACTACAAAAATAGTAGAGGGTTTTCAGGCAGCACTTACTGAGCCATACCCAACTTATAGTAATATCAAGGGGGGGCTTGGAATAGTCATTGGCTATAATGTTACCTACAAAGTGCTTAACATCAATTGATTTCTAAAACTTCTTAAAATGATACGTCTCTTTTTCTTAATACTTTTCTTTTTTCCTTTTTTTATTAATGCCCAAAAAATAACTTTATCTGGTAGAGTTATGGAAGCAGGTAGCAATGAAGCATTAATTAATGCCAATATATTTTTAGTAAATCAAGGTAAAGGCACACAAACAAATCAATATGGGTATTTCTCTCTCACCATTCCAGAAGGTAATCATGAAATAAAATTTAGTTATTCGGGTTACGCTCCTTTTATTCTCAAAAAAGTCTTCACAAAAGATACCGTTTTATCAATTAAACTACAATCAATTCAATTGAATGAAGTTGTTGTAAGAAGTGAAAACACGAAGGAAGATAAACCCGTTGGTTTTATAAGTGTTCCGATTCAACAACTCAAAAAAATCCCAATGGTTTTGGGAGAGATGGATTTATTGAAAGCCTTAACAATGACCCCTGGCATTTCATCTGGACAAGAAGGCAGTGCGGGAATAAATGTGCGTGGGAGTAGTCCAGACCAAAATTTAATTCTTTTGGACGAAGCTACGATGTATAATACTTCACACGCTTTTGGCTATTTATCAGTTTTTAATCCTGATGCTATAAAAAATATTGATGTTTATAAAGGTGGATTTCCTTCTCGGTTTGGAGGTCGCTTGGCTTCTGTGTTGGATATAACGATGAAAGAAGGGAATAATCAAACAAAAAGAGGAGAATTATCTTTGGGAATTCTTAGTTCAAGGTTTTTAAAAGAAGGACCTATTAAGAAGGATAAATCATCTTATTTAGTGGCAGGACGGTTGATGAATACGCTTTTGCTCCAATTACCTACTCATATTAAAACTGTCACAGGTGCAGACGTTGATGGAGTGCCGAGTTTGTGGTTTTATGATTTGAACGCAAAGGTTAATCATAAATTTGATAATAATAGTCAGGTATTTTTTAGTTTTTATTCTAATTATGATTACTATAAAAACGTTACACAGCGATATGGAAATTTTAACACCTCAACATTGAATTGGGGTAGTACAACGGCATCGCTTCGATACAATAAGGCTTTCAATAATAAACTTTTTGGAAAGGCTACAATTGTTTACAGTAGTTTCAAATATCAACTTTCAGGAGAAAGTATTTTAACCCAAAAAGATGAAAAAATCAAAAATTCTTATGTACTATCAAATTCAATCAGAGATATTGGTTTAAAAACTTCCTTAGAATACGCTTATTCTCCTTCATTTACGCAAAGAATTGGCTTAGAGCATACTTTTCATTTAATTTCTCCTGGGCAATTAGAAATCACGAAAGATAATATAGAACAAGATGTTTCATTTAATCAAAACGTCAAAATATTTTCACAGGAAAGTGCTATATTTCTTGAAAACGAAGTAAGTCCGCTTTCTTTCTTAAAATTAAATATTGGAGGAAGAATATCAAATTTATCAGTAAATGGTGCATCATATACCAATTTTGAACCAAGACTATCTGCCAAAATTTCAATTAATCAAAATCATGGTTTGAAATTAGGTTATACTCAAATGCAACAATATTTACATCAATTAACTTCAAATGGAATTGGAATCCCAAATGATATTTGGGTAACTTCCACTGAACAAGTTCCTCCGTCAAGAGCTGTGCAAATTGATGCGGGCTATTATTTATCATTTGGGAAAGATAATCAATGGGAATTATCAATAGAAACTTATCAGAAAAAATTTACGCAACTCATTGATTATCAGCAAGGTTCGGATGTTATAACAGAGTTTAATGCAAACTGGCAGGACATTATCGTTAAAAATGTTCAAGGTCTTGCATACGGTGCAGAATTTATGCTTCAAAGAAAGTATGGTAAATTAAACGGTTGGCTTTCTTACACCAATGCCGTGAGCCAGCGCCAAAGCCCCGAAATCAATAAAGGAGAATGGTATTTTGCCCGATACGACAGAAGACATAATATTGCAGTGGTTATAAATTATCAATTAACGCCAAAATGGGCTTTTACCAGTAGTTTCATTTATCAAACGGGCTACCCCGTTACACTTCCAGAGGCTGCATACATGGGAGCGGATGGATACGTAAAGCTCTATTACTCGGGTAGAAACAATGCAAGAATATCAGATTTTCATCGTTTGGATATTGGAACAACATATAATTTTAAAACAAAAAAGCGACAAAGAGATGCCGCTTGGAACTTAGGAATTTATAATGTTTATAATCGTAAAAATCCTAATTATTTAGAAATAGATGGTTTAATTAGAGGAACGCAATTGAACATAAAGCAACAAAGTTTATTACCCATACTCCCTTATTTCTCTTACCAAGTAAAATTCTAAAAATCACCTTTTCATCTCCCGCTCAATACTCTCCTTATAAGGATGAAAATCCACCTGTAAAGTATGCCTCGGAGATTCTTTGTATCGTTTTGCCATGGCTTGTTTATCTTCTTGGATAGATTTCAGCATTTCGGCTTTATTGGGCAACTTGGTTTGTCCTTTCAAAATCTTGGCAATCCATTTGCTTTGTACTTCCGCCAACGGCATAATTGCCCCCAAAGGTTGAATTAATGCCAAGAAATAAAGTCCTTGAAAATCGGGGTGAATGACTTTTTTGTATAACCTAAAATCATTGGTTTCTGAAACATTAAAAGATTGGTCTTTCAAGAATGGAAACGTTACTTTATAACCCGTTGCATAAACAATCATATCAAAATCTTGCTCCGTTCCGTCTTCAAAAACTACGGTTTTTCCTCTGAATTCTTTAATATTAGGCTTAAATTTCACTAAACCTCTACCCGATAAATTCAATAAATCTTGTGAAAGCGTTGGGTGTTCGCTCAATAATGGGCGTTTAGGTTTTGGCACACCAAAATCTTCTTGTTTTCCTCTTGCTAAACGAAGAGCCGACCCTAAAAATAATCGTTGAATGGCAATTGGTAATTTTGAAGTTAATGAATTAGCCAAACTATCAAATGGAATACTCCAAAGCCAATTGGGAACAATATTCGCTCCGCTACGGGTTGAAATTACTACGTTTCCTGAATAGGTGCGAGCCGCCTCACAGGCAATATCCACGGCAGAATTACCAATTCCAACCACCAAAACATCTTTACCTTTTAACTGTTCAACTTCTTTGTAATAATGCGAATGCAAGACTTCACCCGTGAAATTTCCTTTAAATGCGGGTTCTGGAAAACGTGGATTCCAATGATGTCCATTGGCAATAATTACGTTGTCGTATACAAATACACCGTTACTCGTTTCAACGGTGTAAGTACCAACATCATTACGAGTTACATTTTTTACTTCGGTATTAAATTGAATGTCTTTACGAACGCCAAAATGGTTTACATAATCATCAAAATAGTTAATTATATGGCTGTGGTGTGGAAACATCGGATATTCTGCGGGCATTGGATAATCAGAATACGCCATAATCATTCGGTTGGTATTAATGTGCAAAGACCGATACGCCGACGACATTCCATTATCGTTATTAAACCGCCAATTACCCCCAATTTGAGTGCCTTTTTCAAAACAATCAAAACTAATTTTATGCTCTTTTAAGGTCTTTGCCGCCGTGATTCCTGATGAACCTGCTCCAATTATGCAAACTGTTTTTTTTACGCTCATAAGGTTAAAGTGTTGCTTGTGAAATACTTAATAAAAATCAATTATTATCTATTGATAATTGGTGTATATACACATAACTTTGAATTAATAAATAGCTAATCACATTTTATCGTTTGGTTTTTCGTGGCGGCTTAGAACCAGACAAAAAATTTAAACTGAAAGAGGTTTGTAAACTCCTAACACGCTTAATCGTTTTGAAACTTTCCTACCATAGTGGCGGCTTTGGTGTTAAAGAATAGATTTGGTGTTAGGAGTTTTTTTATTCTTTCGTGCCAACCAATTCTTGCCCTTGTACTGCTACTTTTATTCCCGTCACTTTCCCATCCGTGCGTGTGAACGTAATCACCGCTCCAAAACTCGTTTCTTCAAACTCATCGTCTTTCTTACGAGTTATTTTTGTTGGAGGATAACCTGTTGCTTCGCCTTGTAAACTTCCATCTTTAAAAAATACTTTCATTTTCTCAACCATCTGATTGTCCGACATTTTGTAACTTCCATAATAGTCATTAAATTCGGTTGAATCAGCTATTACTACTTTATTAATAGAAATATTTGATGAAGTGGGTATTGTTTTTGCAAACGAAGAAACAGCAAAAAACGAAGCGATTACTGTAATTAAAATTGACTTTTTCATTGGATATTTATTAGATCATATTGATAAAAATTTGAAATTGCAAAGATTAAACGAAGTTAAAACTAAATTGTTTTAGTAAACATACAAGTATGAAAAACGGTTTTTATTACTGGAGGTGTCAATGGCATAGGAAAACACCTTTCAGACGTTTTCTATCAGCAAGGTCACAACGTGATGGCAACTGACTTTCTGATTGATAAACTCAATGAACAAACAAAAGGTTGGAATCCAGAGATTTGCTTAATTTAAAAATTGAATGTCACGAATATTGAAAATTGGCAGAATGTTGTTCAAAAAGCCATACAGAAGTTTGGCAGAATTGATATTCTCTTGAATGTTGCAGGAGTAATTACACCAGAATTCATTTCAGTTTTGAATTAAAAGATATTGATTATTACATAAATATCAACGTGAAAGGAGACTTTGATAAAGAAGGATTTGAAGAAACAAGCGGAGAATGGTAAAGTAGAACAGGTTTATGACCTATCCTACTTTACTGAAATACCCGAATATAATCAACCACTAAATACTGTGGAAGTATCGTTGTTCCGTCTGGTTTTCCAGGCCAATCCCCTCCTACTGCCAAGTTTACAAGCAAAAAGTATTCTTCTTGAAATTCACTTAGTCCTGCGGGTGTAGTATCAATTACGTGAAATTGTTTATCGTCTAAATACCAAACAATCTTCTGAGCATCCCATACGATTGAAAATACGTGAAACTCGTCATTAAAAATTCCCGAAGCCAATTTTGTATTGCCTCCGTACAAAGCACGAGTTCCATTATTATCCCAATGAGCCGTTCCGTAAGTAGTTTTATCGCTTCCGTTTCCTGAGTTACCTCCTACCATCTCCATAATGTCAATTTCTCCGCATTTGGGCCAACTGACGGTGGTAATATTTTTGCCTAACAACCAAAGTGCGGGCCAAATTCCTTGCCCTTTTGGTAATGCCGCCCGAATGTCAACTCTACCATATTTAAAATTATATTTATTCTGAGTTGTGAGTCTTGAAGAAGTGTACATTTGATTTCCCGCCGACTCACTTTTGGCTTCTATAATTAGATAACCATCTTTTATAGAAGTATTTTCTTTCTTATAATTCTGTAGTTCATTATTTCCCCAACCATTATTATTTCCTAATTCATAGTTCCAAAACTTCTCATTCAAACTTGTTCCCTCAAATTCATCCGCCCAAGTTAATTTCAAGTTAGCATAACTCGTGGGAGTTGTATATCCTTTCGTAGGAATCATGTTTTTAACTGGATTGTCATTGTCGTCCATCGAATTTGAGACATAACCCGCTGGTCGTTCGCAAGCATCATAAGATTTTAACTTATCACCTAATCCATCGGCATCGGCATCATAGTACCAAGTAGTTTTTACACACGGAACTTCTTCTTTACTACAAGACAGATTTAATGCCGAAAATAAAGACAGGGCGATAAATAAATTAAGATTGTTACGCATATTTTTATTTTATTTTTAGATGAATATTTATGTTACCAAGCATTAACTTTAGAATAATATTTTAATAATCAATCCATTACTTCAACATTTTGTCCAAAGCCGCCTTAATTCTCTCGGTTTCGCTTGGTCTTGGGGCGTTGTCGTCCACCACATTTCCGTTGGCATCCATCAGAACATATCTTGGAATTGAACTGATATTGAATTTCGTCGTAATTTCAGAATTGGAAGGATTTGGCAACACAAAACTATGACCATCGGGCAAAGCAAAATTCTTATTTGCCGAAGCCCAATCTGCCTTATCTTCATCCAATGAAATATACACAAAATTGACTCCCTTCGCAGCATATTCCTCTCTCAAAGCCTTTGAAGCTGGCATTTCACCCCGACAAGGACCGCACCAACTCGCCCAAAAATCAAGGTAAGTTACTTTACTTTTGGTAGTAATATCCTTAAAATCAACGACTTTACTACTCGCATCCTCCAAAGAAGTCGGTGTTAAAGCCACCGCTGGAATGGTAGATGCACTATCAGTCAAAGCCGTTTCCGTTGGCTTTTTTGAAGTACATTTTGAGAAAATTATTGTTGAAGCAAGGGCAAATAATATGACGGATTTTTTCATTGTTTTTGATTTGGGATGATTTTAAACCTAAAATTACACAATATTCTAAAAATTTTCATAAATTGTTATGCAAGCATACTATTTTTTGTAATTTCGTATTTCTATTCAAAATCAAATCTCATTAATAAATGAACGTAGCATATATTTATGATGCCGTCCGCACGCCAAGAGGTCGTGGAAAATCTGACGGTTCGCTCCACGATATTCAACCTGTGTCGTTGGCTCAACAAGTTTTGGAACAACTTCGTGACCGTAATCATTTGGATACCAGTCTGATAGATGACGTAATCATGGGTTGCGTTACGCCCATTGGTGAACAAGGAGCCGATATTGCTCGCACCGCTGTGATTGCGGCTGGTTATGACCAACGGGTTGCGGGTGTGCAAGTAAACCGTTTTTGCTCATCTGGCTTGGAGGCAGTAAACATGGCGGCGGCGTATGTAATGTCGGGTCAGCAAGAGTTAATGATTGCGGGTGGAATTGAGTCGATGTCACGGGTAGCAATGGGTTCAGATGGTGGAGCAATGATGATGAATCCGCAATTGATAGCGGCTCATAAATTCGTTCCCCAAGGAATTTCTGCCGATTTGATTGCCACCAAATATGGTTACACTCGTGAAATGGTAGATTCCTATGCCGTTGAATCACAAAGACGAGCAGGTTTGGCTCAACAAGCTAATCGTTTTGAGAAATCTATGTTTGCCGTTAAAGACGATATCGGTATTGATGTTTTGACCTATGACGAAGGCATGAGACCCGAAACTACGGTGGAATCATTGGGAAGATTGAAGCCTTCTTTTGAGATGATGGGACAAATGGGTTTGGATAATTTGGCTTTAATGAAATACCCAGAATTTAACGAAATTCGTCACGTACATCACGCAGGAAATTCATCGCAAATCGTAGATGGCTCGGCTGGCATTTTGATTGGTAGCAAAGAAATGGGTGAAAAATTAGGCTTAAAACCACGGGCAAAAATCACGGCTTTTGGGGTTTGCGGCTCTGAACCAACGATCATGTTAACGGGACCAGTACCCGCAACGCAAAAGGTTTTGAAACGTAATGGCATGAATATCAACGACATAGATTTATTTGAAATCAACGAAGCCTTTGCGGCAGTACCAATGTTGTTCATGGATATTTTGGGCGTTGACCCTTCAAAAGTAAACGTAAACGGTGGAGCAATTGCTCTTGGTCATCCATTGGGAGCAACGGGAGCAATCATCTTAATGACGCTTTTGGACGAATTGGAAAGAACAGGAAAATCAACGGGATTAGCCAGTTTGTGTATTGGTGGAGGCATGGGAATTGCTACGGTGATCGAGCGGGTTTAAATTTCGGTGAACGGTTATCAAGTAACAGTTTAAGAATTACAGCGAATGAGCATCTAATAATTTTAGATTTGGAATGCCTTGAAAGTCGGAAGTATTGTGAGTAATCAACGTTAAATTATATTCCAAAGCCGTTGCCGCAATGATAGCATCAGGGATTTTGATACGTCTTGATCGACGTAAGGCAATGGTTCTGATGATAATTTCTTCGGTCATGTCGAAAACAGTTGCATATCTTACAAAAGAGCGATAAGTTTCAATTTTGGGAGACAAATGACTCAAAATTTCGATGCGAGTCATTATAGAAATTCGAGGGTCATCATTAACGATAACATCCATAAAATCCAGACTGTTTTTGGGCAATATTT
>JAYVRF010000030.1:0-10649 GCA_043756925.1 Arcicella sp.
TTTGCTCCTGTGGTTATGCCAACTTCAACATTAGCAAAATTTCCTAACTTTGGGATAGTGCCTTTTCCTATGTAATCAAGAAAATCTATTTCATCTTGCTCCAAAAAGTAATAAGTCCACTTTTTAGACTTAACATCAATGTCTTTCTGAGGTCTTTTTAATCGGCTAATATCAAGCTTTTTAAGGGCTGCGGCATCTCTTAATTCAATATGCTCTATTTTGTGTTCTTTAGTACCATTCTTTTCACAAAGTAAAAGCACGACTTCCTGTTGAATATTTGGAAATACGAGCTTCTCAAATGACACAATATTGATTTTATTGTAATGTTTTGCGATGAAATTTCTTAGTTGTTCAGCATAAGAAACTTGTAGAATTTCTGCTGGAATAACAAATCCTATCCTTCCTGTTTCTTTCAGAAGTAGCGTTGCTCCCACTACAAATGAAACCCACGCATTAGTTAAACGAGTATATTTTAAACCTGCTTTTATAAAAATGTCTTCCGCTTCAATCTGTTGTTTAGGTTCAAAATACTGATAACGGATATAGGGAGGATTACCCACCACCACATCAAATTTTTGCTTGGTTGCGTTACAATATTCATGAAAATCTGCATTAATAATTTTAGTATTTTTGAGCTTAATATTTTGAGCTTTTGTGGCTTCTTCTGTATCAAATTCAATGGCAGTTATTGAGTTGTAAGGTAACTTTAAGTCCTTTATCACTTCTATAAATACGCCATCTCCACAACTTGGCTCAAGTATATCTAAGTCTGAATCCCCATTAACAGCCCATTTAAGTATAAATTCTGCCATCGGAAGAGGGGTATAAAAACCACCTCGTAATTTTTCTGCCGATGCTTCTGTAATAAGTTTCATTTATTTTCTTCTTTAATTTTATTAATGACAATTTTCAAAGCATCCTCAGCAAATTCATATTCGTGAACATCATTAAAGACTTGTTCTGCAAGCGAGCAAATTCTTAACGTTTTTTCATCAACTTCATACAAAATTGCCAAACGCCCAAAAAGTGAATTATTGACAGTACGTTGCCCCTTTTCAATTTTTGCCAGCATTGAAAAGTCTATTTCAAGAGCAGTGGCGGCGGCTTTTAAGGTAAGCTGCTTACGCTCTCGTAAGGTCTTAATGATTTTACCAATTGTATCTTGCATAATTGAATTGGACAATCATTGTCCAAAAGTAAAGGAAAAAATGTTATCTACAAAGAAATTTAAACGATTTCTAATTTAAAAGCATCGGTTGAACCCTCAAGACTGTAAATATTTAATTGGCGATTGACAAGCTGTTTTTTCTGTATTTCTTTGCTTAGTTCTCCCCAAGAGATTGAGGTTGTGTAATTACGTTGCCCTGCTTCTCCACTGGGGTTATGCTTAATTTTCAAAGCAAAAGAACCCCAATCTTCTCCTAAAACGATTACCTCAAACTGAGCTATGGCTACTTCTACCACAGAACTTATCTTTTCAGTTACCCAATCTAATTGAGCAAAAACATCATTCCTAAAATACCTTGTCTGGTCTATTACTTTACCATTCACTTGAAACTTACTTTGAACTAATTTAAGTCTGCCAGTGGGATTAGTATTAGGTCTTACCATTTCAACGCTTGATGCTGGTACGCTAAGACATCGCCAGACAATTTTATAGGAGTCTAAAATATTGCTATCTTCCACAAAATCATGGTTATCTTCTGCTTCTTTATTACTCAATTTAGATTTTTTTATTCCTCTAAAATTACTTGGAATGACAGGAAGTTGCCTTTGGGGGAATATTTTTCGTATAAGTCTCTCAATGGTTTCATCGGCTACACCTTCAAACTCTTCTCTCTTATCCTGTATCTCTTTTCTTTCTGCTTCGGTTGGCACAATCTTCTCTGCAACAAGTTGCTCTATTAGCTCAGAGGTAATACATTTTACATTAGGGTCTGAAAAATCAAAAAGTCCTTGAAAACGTTGCTTTAGTTCAGTGATTACCTTCATATCTTCCTCTACATGATTCAATAACTCCAAGTGAATGGATGCTTCAACATTCGCAAAAAGACCTTGGGAGGTAAGATTAGAAGACCCTATTATTAATTGAGAGAAATGCTCTCCTTCAAATAAGTATATTTTGGGATGAAAGATACTAAAGGCAGTTTGATAGAATATATACGTATTAATACCAAGATTTAGCATCGCATAAAGAGCTTCTTTTGATGTGCCTTTTTGGTCAATCCCCGTAAGAATATTGAGGTTTTTATAGGTTGTCTTTGCTTTTTCTATGTACTGGCTAAGACCATAAATACCTGCTTTACTGGCAAAAGCAGATATACCTGTAAAGCTATGGTATTCATCACTACTGAGAAATTTAATTAAAACACTCCCCACGGAGTTATCAATATCGGGTGTGATACCTTGACTTAGTATATTTATTTTCATATAAATTTTAACTCGTTAGCTTGGTTTTAAGTAAAGACTCCAGAGAGATTTCATTCATTAAAACATTATGTTACTTAACTTTTTACAAAAATATAGATATTTCAAGAATTATGAATACAAAAAGTTGTCTTTAAAGTTCATTACCAACCACTTAATAGTTTCAATTAATTTGTAGATTATCTTGATAAAATAGCCTAATAAAGGCTTAATTTCTTTCTTGGTTTGACTCACAAATATTGCCTACATAGGTATTCTATCTTAAAAAATATTTAGGAAATAATATGGACTTCTTTATAAAAAGTACAGACCATTAATCAACGGTAAGCCCTTATAACTCACTTTTTTTTAGCATCAAAAGTGGACTCTAAAGGCATTTATTATCCTAATAAGCATTATATTTATTAATTAAATAATATTCATAATCCTTATTAAACGCTTAGGTGTGCTATTACAGTATTTCAAGCGGTTTTCACTCCAATAATGTACTATCTATGAGAGTATTCGACAAAACTTGTCCTGCTTGTGGCACTGCCTTTGAAGCAAAGCGTAGAAATCAACTTTACTGCTCCCCCGAATGTCGGGCGGACATCAATAATGATAAACTCAAAGCGAAATTTAACAACATTAAAATTTTAGAAAAAGAGAAAAGTGTTGGCGATAAGTATAAAGCTGCGTATTTGTCCGCCATTCGGATTGTCGAAATTGATTTTAATGATAGAGAAAAAAATGACATCATTACTTTTGAAAATAGAAAGTTTGAAAGAGTTTATTCTGATATGGAAAAAGTGCAAGAAATAGGCTTATACATGGGGTCTAAATCCGTTAGGGATGATAAACGGACGGCAATCTATTTCCCACAGGAAGGTTTCCTTTGCTTTTTGCCTTATCACTCTTCTTTTTCCTCGAATGGCATTACTTATCGTCTAATACAGAAAAATCAAAAATAGACTACAGAAACAATAAATTTATTCTTCAATAAAACTTTATTTTATGCAAAATGATTAGGTAATTTTACGGTATTTTTCGTAACAAACCCGAAAAAATGACAAAAGTGTCTGTCAAATCAAAATTATTTCTTTAACATTGTGACAATGAATTAAAAAAGACATCAAACATATTATTGCGTTTTAGCTAAAAAGTCCCATCGTCAGAAAATCTGGTAAATTTTCTAAAATTTGAAGAATGAGGAGTCGAGCCAAAACGCCACGTTAAGCGTGGCGTTGCTTTGCTTCATTCTTCGGTTTACCAGAGCCTCTGACTATGAGTAAGTAGCGTTCACGCTATTTTTATGCTCAAAATCTAATAAAAACAAAGTCGCCATGAAAAAAATCTACCGTCAGCATCTATGCTATTTTACCGCACTACTGTTTATCTTTTTTGCCTTTTCAACTGCATCCATTTACGCCCAAAAAAGCCCTGATACGCCCCGCTACCGCACTTTAAAGTATTTGGTTTCTCCCAAAGTTAAAGTTGATTCGCTAAAAAGCTCCAATGCCAATTTCCAAAATAATAGCTACGTTGCCAGTTTGATTCCTGCCACCCCCGAAGCGGCGGCTTTGGGAACGTATGGCAATAATCCCGTATCGCTTGGTTCGGGCGTGGCTTCCATTCCCATTCCTTTGTACCAAATTAAACAAAAGGATTTATCCTTAGACCTTTCCCTCTCTTACCACGGGGGCGGCGTAAAAGTGGAAGAAGTCGCTCCGTGGACGGGTTTAAGTGTTTCTTTGGTGGGGCTGGGTACGATAACTCGCACGATTCGGGGTAGTAAGGCAGATGAATTAACCAATGGATTTATCAGCATTCCGTATAACTTGGATAATATCAATGACTGGTATCAAGATGAAAGCCATCCAACGGAGGTAAACCAGTTTAAAAACGATTATACGGCAACCGACCCCATTGATACCGAAGCGGATTTATTTAACTTTAATTTTGGGAAGTATTCGGGGAAGTTTGTCTATCACAGAACGGATGGTGTTTTTTATACCGTTCCCCGCCAAAACCTTAAAATTGACCATACTACCGATTTTTCTATTTGGACAATAACGACTGAGGAAGGCATTAAATACGTCTTTGGTACGAGTGAAATTACTACTTCGGTGGTGTCAAATTGTAGTAGTTCCGTGACGGGGGCGGGGACAATTCCGAATGCTCCTACGGCTTGGCATCTCACCCAAATTATTAGTCCTACTGACCCTACCAATGTCATTACCATTAATTACTCTCCCGAAACCGTTTCTATGATTACCAACGGTTCATCGAAACGATACATTCTTATTTCTGGCTGTGGGGGTGCTTCTCCCTTTAATAATAACTGTCAAACAACCGTTACAACCATCAGTGCCAAAGTCTCCGAGATTATCTTTCGGAATGGTAAAATAACTTTCCAAAGAAGTGCCAATAATCGTTGTGATAATGCAGGGTACGGCAAAACTTTGCAGAAAATTATTCTTTACGATGCCAATAATCAAAGGATTAAAGCAACCCAACTCTATCATTCCTATTTTGGTAATCAGCAAGCGGGGGATGCCACCTGCGGAACGAGTAATTTTACGGGTCGTTTGCGGTTGGATAGTCTCAAAAACTTTGGGATAACCGATAACGATTCTTTGCCCCCCTACATTCTTGAATATGAACCATATGCGGGTATTTTACCTTCTACTTGTTCTTACGCACAGGACCATTGGGGTTATTACAACGGAGCAACGGCTAACGATAATTTAATTCCGCAGTATAAATACCAAAATCCGTACAACCTAAAATGGGAGGTTATCGGTACTAATGTTCGGGAGACATCTCCCACAAATATCACCCTCAACCAACTTAAAAAAGTTACCTATCCAACGGGAGGGTATTCAGCCTTTGAATTTGAAGCAAACCGTTATTATCAAGCCACTTGTAACCCCAATAATTGTTTAAACGAAGAAGCCACAAGCCAGCAAGAAAGTTGCTTTTACGATGGCGTAAATCAAACCTATCCTATCGTTAGTTTCACAATTAATCAAGGTGTTTTTTGTCGAAATGCTTGTCAGGGAGGTGTATTGGCTGATTTTGCTGCTCTTGGTTCTTTGTTGGGTACGGGCTTCGATAAGGTTCAATTCAAACTTACTTCCAATAATCCCGCTTTCACCACCATCGACATAAGTTCCCAAACTTTTTTTACAAGTTTTTTACCTAACGGTTCTTATACCCTTCGAGGTTTTTATACGGGTAATTATGACCCTGCTTTAAATGATACTTATGTTCGCATCACGTGGCAACAAGCCCTTAGTTCGGATATTCCCGTGGGTGGTTTACGCATCAAAAAAATAACGGATTATGATGAAAATGCCAACGTAGTCAGTTTAAAAAACTATCAATATACGCAAGAGGGTTCAACCCGTTCCAGTGCATCCATTGGTACGATTCCTTACTACGGTGAGTTTACTTATTTTCAGGGTAATTCGTGTATTAGCTCTGGCATTTTACTTTCGGGAGAAAGTACCTATCCCCTCATAAACACCCAAGGGGCAACGGTGGGCTATACCAGGGTGGAAGTAACTCACGGGGCAACGGGCGAAAACGGTAAATCAGTTCATACATTTACCCCCGTAGTGAGTTATCAAACTAATTTTAACTTTCCGACGGTGGCAACGTATATGCAGGATTGGAAAGAGGGACTTTCTATTACGAACCAAAAATTGAGTACCACCAATATTTCTCTTCAAGCGGATAGTTCACACCATGTTTTAGATATTAACCCTACCAAAAGTTTGTTTAAATTCTCAACGAGTTTACGCTTGGCGATTGTTCCTGCGGATAGGTTATTGGATATTTATTTCATCAATGCTTATCGCACACCCACGGATTGGTTTTTTACTGATTTTATCGAAGAAAAAGTCTATCATACCAACGGCTCGGACGTAGTAAAAATCCCTAAATGGTTTGAATACAATAATCAGAACTTTATGCCTTCCCTCACCAAAACCATTAACAGTTTGGGCGATACGTTGAAAACGGAAATGAAATACCCCCACGATTTTTCAACTGACCCCATTTATGCGGGGATGCTTTTGAAAAACCAGTCGGGAATGGTCATTGAACAATCGGAATTTGTCCGTAAAGTAGGCAATAGTACCTTCGATTTCTTGATGAAAAAACGGACTAATTTTGCCAAATTCAATAATACTTTCTACGCTCCCAGTACCCTTGAAACCCAATACGCTGGGGGAAATCTTACCTCAGAAGCTAATTTTCAATACGCTAATGATGCTCTGATTTCATCCGTTATTGAACGAAGTGGCATCACTTCTACTTTTACGTATTTCGGAACAACTGATATTGGCAAACGAGATTTATTAAAAACAATGGTGAAAGGTTCGGGCAGTACCATCGCCCAAACCTCCAATTTTGATTACAAACCTTTAGTGGGATTGAGTGTCGTTACGTCTCCGAATACTTACACTACCAGTTATTCGTATGATGCTTTCAGTCGTTTAAATTCGGTTAAGGATGCTCAATCCTTTGAATTGAAGCGAATGTTTTACCATTATCGGGGACAAAGTAAACCATCGGGTCTAACGCTTGCCTTGCCCAAAACGAGTAATTACGTGGCGAGTTTCACGGCTCGAAACGCCCAAACTTCGCTGGATTCTGTAACCAATAACAGTACCACAAGCATTTCCTACATGGATGGTCTGGGCAAATCCATTCAGCAAGTTTTGTTTAAAGGCAGTCCCGACAAAAGCAAAGATATACTGTTGGGAACAACGGTATATGACAATCAAAGTCGCCCCAAACTTAATTATTTACCCACGCCCTCGGATGTGAATACGGGTGTACCGAACACTAATTTTCAGAGCCTTGCCAAGGCATTTTATGATAACGACAATAATCCATTTTCGGAGACGGTTTACGAAGAATCGCCTTTGAATCGTCCCTTACAGACTTTTGGGGCGGGGCAAGCGTGGCGGACGGCTAATAAATTTGTAGCGTATGACTATCTAACGGCGGGTGGTGGCTTTTTAGATTTTAAATTAACGGCAAACGGAGCGAGCGGAACAACAACAGGATTGTTGGGAAATGCACTCATAAATTCCCAAATTACGAGCGAAAGAGGAGCAAAAACCATTGAGCTAAAAGACCGCTTGGGGAGGGTACTATATAAACTGCAACAGTTGGATATTGGTACGTTTAATTATGCGATTACAAGTTACGTTTATGACGACTTAAACCGATTGACCTACGTTTTACCGCCTGAAATCAATAAACAATTTGGGACAAATACGGAATTATTGCAGCGTTTTACGGAGAATGATGCCATTTTTAAAGAGGGAATGTACGCTTATCATTACGATAATGCACGGGGGCGTGTGAGCGAAAAGCATATTCCTGGGGCGGGGTGGACGAGATACGTGTATGATAAAAATGATAGGGTAGTTTTGGAAAATGATGACCAAGATGCGGCAACGAGTCCGAATTATTACAAATTTACGAAATATGATGCTTTAAATCGCCCCATTTATTCGGGTTTAATCAATAATATTGGCACGTTTAGCCGTTCACAACTACAGGCAGATTTTGATAATTTCACGGGGCAAACCTACGAAACACTTTCAACTTCTGGACTTTTTGGCTATACAAACGTTTCATTTCCAAGTAGTTACACGCCTTCCGATGCGAGTGGAAGAATGGTAATGTATTACGATGATTATGCTTGGCAAACTGATGCGAATTATAATTTTCAAGCAAGCAATGCCTTTCATAATTTGGCAAATGCCAAAGGAATGCTAGCGGGAACGTTAATTAGAAACTTGGAAACAAATGCTTGGTATAAATACGTAAACTATTACGATTACAAAGGACGTATTATTCAGAGTTTTACCCAAAATAATTTGGGTGGTATAGATAGAATTGATTATCAATATCGGTTCAATAGTGAAATCCTAAAAATGAGAATTACGCACAAGAAATCGGGAGTTGCAGATATTATAGAGCTGTATGAATATGATTACGACCATGTGGGCAGAAAAACGGCTTTTAGGCACAGCAAGGACGGTATTGCTCAAAATGTGGCGAAATATCAATATGATTTAATCGGTAGAATGAGGGTGAAAACCCTCAAACCTGTGGGTACTTCGGTAGTGAGTTCTTTAACGGGAAACTGGACGAATAGCAGCACTTGGCAAGGTGGATATTTACCCACGATTACGGATAAAGTTACCATAAATACGGGACACACAGTAACAATTCCTGCGAGTACCACCGTCACCGCAGGAACGTTGTTAGACAAAGGAATATTAAAGAATTTTGGGACTCTACAAATGGGTAATGTAAACCCTAATGCCGTTTCGAGTGATTTGCAAACCGTTGATTATAAATATCACATTCGGGGTGGTTTGAAAGGTATAAATTTGGATGCTTCGGGTAATTTAACTAACACACTTTTTAGCTTCAAATTGGCATACGAAGACGGCACGGGCGGGTACTATGACGGTAACATTAGAAATCAGTATTGGAAAAGTAATATTGATGGAGTGCAACGAGCCTTCGAGTATTCCTACGATGGGGCTTCTCGTATTACGGGGGCAACTTTCAGCGGAAAAACGGGCGAAAGTTATGCTCTGAACGCAGTGAGCTATGATTTTAACGGAAATATCAAAACGCTATCCAGAAATGGTTGGCGGTCAAATAATACCTTTGGAGTCGTTGACAATTTGAATTATACCTACAATACCAATTCCAATAAAATCTTAAAAGTGGATGATGCCAGTGGTGAAACTGCCAGTTTTAGTGATGTGGCGGGGAATGATTATACTTATAATTTGGATGGAAGTTTAGCCAGCGATGCCAATAAAGGCATAACCATTGAATATAATTATTTGAAATTACCCCGCAGAATTGTTAAAGGTTCAACCGTTATCTTGAATGAATATGATGCAAATGGTAAGAAATTGAAGGAAACGGTAGGTTCAAATATAACCGATTATTCGGGTAATAAGATTTATAAAAATGGAGCTTTGTATCAAATTGGACACGATGAAGGACGGATGATTGATGGACAGTATGAGTATTTTATCAATGACCATTTAGGAAATTTGAGAGTGGCGTTTAGGGATTCTTCGGGTATTGCGAAGATAAGCCAAAAACAGGATTATGACCCCTATGGTGCTGAATTACAGAAACTTAGCTACTTGAAAAGTAGCTGGAAGCAATCAGATTTTAAATATTCGGGCAAAGAATTTATCGAAGAAACGGGCTTGAATGATTTTGGATGGAGACCACAAGACCCGATTCTTGGGCGGATGTGGGGCGTAGATTATCGGGCTGAAAAATACCATAGTCTAAGTCCTATGCAATTTGCTTTGAATAATCCGATTTCTGTGATTGAAGTTGATGGAGATACTGTAAATGTATCATTGATACAAGGCTATGATAACAAAAATGGAACAGCACTTTTGCAAAATATTATTAATGATTTAACTACTGAAACGGGTTTAACTTTAAATGTTAATAATGGGCAATTACAATATCAAAAAGATAGTAATGGCAACGCTGTAATTGCAACTGACCAAAATGGTAATCAATTAGGTAGTAGTACAGCAAGAAATTTAATAACAAAAAGTATTAATAATAGTACAACTGGCTTTGCGAGAGTTTCCATCGGTAATTCAAGTGCACCAGTAGGAGGTGTTTTAATAAATTTGAATGCCGCACAGATAAATTCTTTCATTAATGGTTCTACCAATGTAGATTCAAAAACTCTTGGTTTTGGAATGACATTTATGCACGAAATGTTACATTCTACTTTTGGTGGTGGATTAAGAGATGCTCCAGCAGGTTCTGGATTAGGACCTTTGGGCAAAGTAGTTCCTATAATGAATATAATAAGAGGAGAGTTAAACTCACAAGGTGGAAATTATGGACAAAGAACTTCCTATGAAGCTATTTATGACCCGAATACGAATACTTCACCATCATATTTACCTTTTGATAATGCAGCATTGAGGGCTTTACAAAACGGAAACCTTCCTCCAAAAAACAGCAAATACATTAAATTCTAAAATTATGAGAAAGAACAGCTTGGTTATGATATTCCTATTAATTCCTTTAATAGGATATACCCAAAATACAAATGTTAATGTTTATAAAAATATTTATAAGTATTTAATTAGCAATGAGTTAAAAAAATATAAAGATGTAGGTATCTCAAATGAGATAGTCTTTATTGAGTACAG
>JAYVRF010000031.1:0-10623 GCA_043756925.1 Arcicella sp.
TATCGGAAGCAATTACATCAAAAATTAGAGGTTTTCCATCGGTTGATTCTGTGCAATCATCAAAACAAACTTCTGCCCGTAAAGTATCTTTTGAGGAAGAAGTTAACAAAGTAGATGGTGTTATAGTGGGAATATTTTTAAAATTTATCGGTACAATTTTCATGTTTATCGTTTGATTCAAATCAAGGTCAGTTTCTAACATTAATAGACATTTTTTGTCCCCCGCCTTGAAATTGATAATGCTTGTTGAATTATAAAATTCAGATTTGCCCTTCTCTCTGTAAAGTGCCTTTGGAGCGTTATTTATTGGACAATCAATTGCTTTCAATTGAAAATCTCTTCTGACCTCTCCAATTTTAAGACCTTTCCTAAATTCTTCAACCAATATACAGAAAACGTATAAACCCTCTTTATCAACGGTAACGGTCAATTGACCCGTTCTCGAATTTACCCTCAACGGGACTGAACCAGACATTACACTTCGGATATTAAAACCAGAACCCCATTCAACGACTGAATAGTTACTGCTTCCTCTGGGTAAATCAGGTTTTGGATTCGTAGCTGTGCTAAATCCATTGTAAGGAGTCACTAAACTGTAAGCCAAACTGTCACCGTCAGAATCGGTTGCCCCAAATTCAAAAGTAAAAGGACGATTTAAGCAAATATAATCGCCTGTGAGCGTTTTGAAAGTAGGAGAAGAGTTTGAAAATAATACTCCGTTTTGTTTTTGGGCGGGAAAGGCTAAATAAAAAACGGATGCCGCCCCCGCAGGATTTTGAATATTTGAGATGATATTATTTCGACAACAACGCTCCCAAGCAATGTAATATCCCTGAGCGTCATTAAAATCATCGGGAAGTAGATTTATTAAAATGCTATATTGTAATAGCCTTGTTCTGACAGCATTACTTTGCAAACAGGCGGGATTTGTGTAGGAAATCAAATTGTTACTTACCAAAGGAAGCGTTGCATAACCAATTAATAAATTGTCCCTTTTTCTAAAAATTCCTACGTTTAAAGTCTGGTCAACTGCTCCAATTTGTCCGTTAATGTCATCAAAATATAGATTCAGATTGAGCCTGTGTGTAACATTTGTTTGTCCTTTCACCACAGACAGTTCAATTTCTCCCCCCACAATATGCGTCGCAAAAGTGGAAGTAAATGTAAAAATTGATAAAAGTACGATCAAGGAAAAGTGTTTCATGATGTTGTAAAGACGGTAATTTTATAAAAATGGTTGTGTTGGTCTTCTAATTTTTTGGATGTGTATTGCCAAAGTTGTTAAACTTATTAAAATTGCGGATAAAAAAGTAACTACTTTATCGGCATTCCAAAATTTTAGTTTTGGAATCATTTTAAAAGGTTTTTCTTGGAGTTTATATTCAGGTTCAATATACAGAATTTTACATTATTGTTTGAATTAATTTATCATTTTATCGTCAAATCTTCAAATATTCAATTATTATTGAAAATATTTATCTAAAAATAAAAAATTGTTAAATAATAAATTAGAGGTTTAATTAATTGAAATTATTAGATTTTTTTTTGAGAAAACATCAATTTTAAATCTATTAAATTCGTCTTTTTAGGTCATTTTTTGTTAAATGTCATTAAGTTAGTTTGTAGATTCAAAAATAAAAAATTGCACCTAACCAAGATTAAATTTTACAAAATCTTGAAATTGTATAATACCAATGATTATTTGGTTAAATGCTATTTTTTCCAAAGAAATTATTGTATATATTTGTAAAAGCAAAATAGAACGTACACGATTGTTATTATTGCAATATATTAAATTCTGTTTTAGGCTGATAAACCTCCATATTATTAGGTCATTTATTAAATTAGTTATAAAATTAAAACATTTACAACTAACATAAAGTAGAATATTCTGTCAATGAGAATTCTATTTTTACAAAAGCAATAGTTTACAATCATTCACTGATTGTTCTGACATAAAAAGCCAAACACTAATACCATGATTAATACAGAAAATAAGGGATTATATCGCAAAGAATTTGAGCATGATGCTTGCGGAATTGGTTTCGTTGCAAATATGAAAGGACGTAAATCACATAAAGTTGTGGCGGACGCAATTCAAATGCTTATTCGCATGGATCACCGTGGAGCCTGTGGTTGCGACCCAAATTCGGGCGATGGTGCGGGAATTTTACTCCAAATTCCTCACGAATTTTTTTTGGAAGAATGCACGAAATTAGGCATCGATCTTCCTTCGGCGGGTGAATATGGCGTAGGCATGACTTTCTTTCCAAATGATAAAAATACTCGGAAAGAATGTAAGGAAATTATTACCCGCAAAGCAAAAAAGTTGGGTTTAGAAATCTTGGGATACAGAATTGTGCCCTGCGATAATTCAGAAATACAAGGAGCAGAATCAGGAAATACTGAACCGCAAATGGAACAATTGTTCATAAAACGTCCAGCAAATGTTACGGACGAAATGGCATTTGAGCGTAAGTTATACGTTTTCCGCCAAGTTACGGCTCGAGTTATTAACGAAACAGTTAAACATATTGATAATAAATTTTACTTCACTTCGCTTTCGGCTCGTACCATTATTTACAAAGGTATGCTCACGACCATGCAAGTTCCTGGTTATTTTGAAGACTTAAAACATGAGGAATTTACCTCGGCACTCGCCATTGTTCACTCTCGTTTCTCAACAAATACCTTCCCAGAATGGAAATTGGCTCAACCTTTTCGTTTTATTGGTCACAACGGTGAAATCAACACCGTGAAAGGAAATTCAGCGTGGATGCAAGCGCAATCAGCTTTGTTTGAATCTGAGTTTTTTACGAAAGAAGAAATGGATATGATTTTGCCAGTTGCTCAATTAGGGCAATCTGATTCAGCCGTTTTGGATAACGCTATTGAATTATTGTATATGTGTGGACGTTCACTTCCGCACGTTTTGATGATGCTGATTCCAGAGGCTTGGGACGGAAATGAGCAAATGGAGCAATACAAAAAGGATTTTTACGAATATCACGCTGCCATGATGGAGCCTTGGGATGGTCCAGCTTCAATCTCGTTCACGGACGGAAAAATCATTGGGGCTACCTTAGATAGAAACGGTTTGCGTCCTTCAAGATACTGGGTTACGGATGATGATTTCGTAATTATGGCATCAGAAGCGGGAGTTTTGGATATTGATCCTGCAAAAATTGTTTCAAAAGGTCGTCTGCAACCAGGAAAAATGTTTGTGGTAGATATGGAAGCAGGTAGAATCATTCCAGATGGCGAATTAAAAGAAAAAATTTGTCAGCAACAACCTTACGGCGAGTGGTTAAAAGCCAATAAAATCAAAGTGGAAAATCTGCCAAAAGCGGGAGCAGAATATAGAACTCCATTTGAAAGAGAACTTTTATTACGCCAGCAAGTTTTTGGATTTACGACGGAAGATTTAAGAGTTTTGTTAGCCCAAATGGTTGAAACAGGCAAAGAAGCTTTGGGTTCGATGGGTGTGGATACGCCTTTGGCTATTCTTTCAGACCAAGCACAACATTTATCTTATTACTTCAAACAACTTTTTGCCCAAGTCACCAACCCACCGATTGACTCAATTCGGGAACGAACTGTGATGTCTTTACTTTCGGATATTGGGGGTTTAAAAAACTTACTACAAGAATCACCTGAACATTGCCGTCAAATTGAAATTCGTCAGCCCGTTTTGACAAATGAGGAAATTGAGAAAATTCGTTGGATTGATCATAAAAATTTTCAAACTAAATCAATACATACAACTTTTCGTGCTAATAATAAAGTAGGCGAATTGAAAAGGGCTTTGGATAGAATTTGTCAATATTCAGAAGATGCCGTGGATGATGGTTACGCCATTATTTTATTAACGGATAGAGGCGTTGATTCTTCACACGCCCCAATTCCATCATTATTGGCGGTATCGGCGGTGCATCACCATTTGATTCGTCAAGGAAAAAGAGCTCAAGTAGGTCTTATTGTGGAGGCAGGAGACGTGTGGGAAACGCATCAATTTGCGACTTTGATTGGTTTCGGAGCTTCTGCGGTTAATCCGTACATGGCATTTGAGACGATTAACGGCATGAAAGAAAAAGGCATTTTGCAAGTCGATTATTCTTACGAAAAACTTCAAGCAAATTATATTAAAGCCGTTGATGGTGAATTATTAAAGATTTTCTCAAAAATGGGAATTTCTACGCTCCAATCTTATCAAGGAGCTCAAATTTTTGAAATCGTTGGTTTATGTAAGGAAGTGGTTGATACGTATTTCAATGGAGCCATTTCAAGAATCGGTGGCATTAATTTGGAAGGAATTGCCAAAGAAGCCATGATTAAGCACAAAAATGGTTATCCAGAATTACCAGTAGCTAACCCAAAATTAGAAGTTGGCGGTATTTATCAATGGAAACAACGTGGGGAAGCCCATTTATTCAATCCAGAATCAATCCATTTGTTGCAACAATCAACGAGAACAAACAATTACTCGCTGTATAAAAAATATTCAAAACTCATTGACGAACAAGCCGAAAGAACTTTAACCCTTCGTGGATTATTGAAATTCAAAAAAGGAAAATCAGTTGATATCAATGAAGTTGAACCCATCGAAAGCATCTTTAAACGTTTTGCAACGGGTGCGATGTCATTCGGCTCAATTTCCTACGAAGCCCACACGACTTTGGCAATTGCCATGAACAGAATCGGTGGAAAATCAAATTCGGGCGAAGGAGGAGAGGACCCAATCCGATTTAAGAAATTATCCAATGGAGATTGGTTAAATTCAGCCATTAAACAAGTGGCTTCTGGACGCTTTGGGGTTACGGCAGACTATTTAACCAATGCGTCTGAACTTCAAATTAAGATGGCTCAGGGTGCAAAACCAGGCGAAGGCGGACAATTACCAGGCTATAAAGTAGATGATTGGATTGGAAAAACCCGTCATTCAACGCCAGGCGTGGGATTGATTTCACCACCACCCCACCACGACATTTATTCAATTGAAGATTTAGCTCAACTAATATTCGACTTAAAAAATGCGAACCGTGAAGCTCGTATTTCGGTAAAATTAGTTTCAGAAGCGGGTGTAGGAACGGTTGCGGCAGGAGTTGCCAAAGCTCACGCTGACCATATTTTGATTGCAGGACACGATGGTGGAACGGGTGCATCACCACTTTCATCAATTCGTCATGCAGGTTTGCCTTGGGAACTCGGTTTGGCAGAAGCCCATCAAACGTTGGTTCGTAATAAACTGCGTGGACGGGTTACGCTTCAAACCGACGGACAAATTAGAACGGGTAAAGACCTTGCCGTTGCGGCACTTTTAGGTGCGGAAGAATTTGGAGTTGCCACGGCAGCTTTGGTTACGGCTGGTTGTATTATGATGCGTAAATGCCACATGAATACGTGTCCAGTTGGTGTGGCAACGCAAGACCCACAATTACGTGCCTTATACACAGGACAAGCTGACCATGTGGTTAATTTATTTACCTTCTTAGCAACGGAATTTCGTGAAATCATGGCTGAATTAGGTTTCAGAACGGTAAACGAAATGGTTGGTCAGTCGGATAGATTAGAAAAGAAAGAAGGTTTAAATAATTGGAAATTGGAAAATTTAGATTTATCGCCAATCCTTTACAAAGAGCCAATTGCTTTGGACGTTGCACTTTACAAACAAGAAGACCAAGACCATGGTTTGCAAGACCAATTAGATTGGAAATTATTAGAAATTGCAAAACCTGCCTTAGATAATAAAGAAAAAGTGACGGCAGAACTGGATGTAATTAACGTAAATCGGACCATTGGAACGATGCTTTCAAACGAAATTACGAAGAAATACGGAGCAAAAGGTTTACCAAATGATACCATTCACGTGAAATTTACGGGTACGGCTGGGCAATCTTTTGGTGCATTTTCTGTGAACGGAATTACTTTTGAAGTAGAAGGAGATACCAACGATTATATTGGAAAAGGACTTTGTGGAGCGAAATTAATTGTTTATCCAAACAAAAAATCAACGTTCAAACCTTCTGAAAATTCAATTGTTGGCAACGTTTCATTCTATGGAGCCACTTCGGGAGAAGCCTATTTACGTGGCATGGCAGGTGAGCGTTTTTGTGTGCGTAATTCAGGGGCAAAAGTAGTGGTGGAAGGTATTGGCGACCACGGTTGTGAATATATGACGGGTGGCTTAGTCATAATTTTGGGTGATACTGGACGTAATTTTGCGGCGGGTATGTCGGGTGGTGTAGCTTATGTTTGGGATAAAAATAAAGATTTCGCCCCAAAACTAAATACCGAAATGGTAGCCATTGAAGAATTAACGATTGAAGACGAAAACATCCTTAAAATGTATATTGAGCAACATTTGCAATACACGGATTCTGGAATTGCTAAGAAAATATTAGATAATTGGACGGACACTTTACCACAATTTGTAAAAGTAATGCCACAAGATTTCAAAAAAGCCTTGGCGATAAGAGATATTTCGTTCTCAGAAGTTTTAGAAGATAAGAATGTGGTGTATCGTGATATTCAAGTAGAGATTGCTCATTGATCAAATTTAAAAATTATATAATAAAAATGGGAAAAGCCACAGGATTTTTAGAAGTATTGAGAGAGACTCCTAAGAAAAGGCCCGTTGCAGAACGTGTTCAAGATTATAAAGAAATAGATATTGATTTTACGGTTGATAAAGTCAAAGCCCAAGCAAGCCGTTGCATGGACTGTGGTGTACCGTTTTGTCACAATGGTTGTCCGCTCGGGAATATAATTCCAGAATTTAATGATGCCGTTTATGACCAAAACTGGGCGTATGCCTACGAAATATTATCTTCAACCAATAACTTTCCAGAATTTACGGGTCGTATTTGTCCAGCACCTTGCGAATCTTCTTGTGTGTTGGGCATCAATAAACCACCCGTTACGATTGAATATATCGAGAAATCAATTATCGAATATGCTTTTGGAAATGGGTTGGTAAAACCAAATATTCCTGCAAAAAGAACAGGTAAAACGATTGCCGTTGTGGGTTCTGGTCCAGCGGGAATGGCAACTGCCGCTCAGTTGAACAAAGCTGGGCATATGGTTACGGTTTTTGAACGGGCAGATAAAATTGGTGGATTATTAAGATACGGTATTCCTGATTTTAAATTAGAGAAATGGGTCGTACAACGACGTGTGGAGGTTATGGAACAGGAAGGTATTATTTTCAAAACCAATACCAACGTAGGAAAAGACATTAAAGCCAGTGATTTATTAGAAGATTTTGATGCCATTGTCCTTACGGGAGGTTCAACAATCCCAAGAACTTTACCCATTCCAGGAGCAGATTTGAAGGGAATTTATCCAGCAATGGAGTTCCTTTCGCAACAAAATAAAAGAGTTGCGGGGATTGAACGTTTTGTAAATCATGCAGGTGGAGATTACCCAATGGGAGAACTTTACGCAACTGATAAAAATGTTGTGGTAATTGGTGGCGGAGATACAGGGTCTGACTGCGTGGGAACATCAAATCGTCATAAAGCGAAAAGCATTACTCAAGTAGAAGTTATGCCAATGCCACCTGCCTCAAGAGGGGAGCAAACGCCGTGGCCCAATTGGCCCATGATGTTACGTACTTCCACTTCGCACGAAGAAGGAACGGGTCGTCAGTGGTCAATTGCCGTACAAGAATTTGTGGGAGATTCAGAAGGAAATTTGAAAGGAATTAAAATTGCGGATATTGTGATGCAAGTGAAAGACGGAAAAGCATCGCAAATTCAAACAAACGAGCGTGAAATTCCTGCTGAATTGGCATTGATTGCTGCTGGCTTCTTGCATCCACAAAGGGAAGGTTTGTTGGCTCAATTAGCAGAAAAAGGCTTAGAATTTGACGAAAGAGGAAACGTAAAAGCACATAACTACCAAACAGCGATTGATAAAGTTTTTGCGGCAGGAGATGTGCGTAGAGGACAATCATTAGTAGTTTGGGCAATTTCGGAAGGTCGTGAAGCTGCCCGTGCAACTGATATTTTCTTAATGGGAGAATCAACCTTGGAATCGAAAACAGTTTCAAGTTTTGCTGTAGCTTAATCAAAAATTATTGGTTTTCTATAATTTGTGTGGGAATATCAAAAGCAAAAATATTTTGGACGAGATTTAACAACTTTTAAAAAATTATCAAATCCAAATCTCATGTAAAAACCAAATTATTTATAACAAAAAGCCTTTCAAAATGATTTTGAAAGGCTTTTTGTTATTTTATTTCTTCAACATTACCTTAACAGGACTCATCAATCCAGCAGGCAATAATGGAGAATCTGCCCTATAAAAAGGCACAGTTGTGTAAGTGATTTTAGTCTTTACATCAGGTTGTTGGTCGCCAATTAAACGGTTTACCCAAAGATTAGTTACCTTAATCTCAATTGTATTTTCGCCAACTTTCAGAGCATCTTTTAACTTGACTTTAAATGGCTTTTTCCAAACAATTCCCTGCGATTTTCCATTAATTATAACTTCTGCCAAGTTTTTTACTTCGCCTAAATCTATTTCGTAAATAGCTTTTGCAGACAATGGAATTGTGAATGTGTTTTTGTATGAAGCTGTTCCCGAAAAATATTTTATTCCCGAATCAGCGTTTTCAGTCCATGATTTCAAGACATTAAATGTAGTATTTGCAGGTGCTCCCCTCCCCTTTTGAAATGAAACTACCCAAGGAGTTTCAATCTGTAAAATTTGCTGTTCAGAAGTTTTTGGTACGGTATAATTAAAAAAATTTGTTGCCGCTTTAAATACAATAAAATAAGCATCCCAAGGCTCTAAATGCAAAGGAATAATGGTTCTTCCATTTTCAAATTTATAGGATATTTTTTCAGATTCCCCCGTTTGAGCATTCCACAATTCGGGTATTTTTCCCGAAATTCTGAAACTTGCTTCCACATCTTCAACTTTATCATTGCGATTATTTACCCAATAAATATCTTGGTCAGCCAATCTACGATGAACAAACAAAATTTCCGTTTTTTCCTCGGGTTTTATGAAAATAAAATCTGGCTCAATGTTCATTTTTTGAAGTACTGATTCCATTGATTGAAGCGTTGTCATTTTCATCTGACTTGTCGAAACATTTTTGTAATTTGATTCCCAGACTTCTTTAACAATTGCTCTAAATTCTTCCACATTATCACTCAAACTTGGAGTCATCTCTGGTTTTATTCCTGTTACGGTAGCTCCTGCACGAACTATATCTCTAATTTTCTTAATAACAGGTAAAGTCATTTTCTTAGCATTTTCATCCAAAACCAAAACGCTATATTGCATTCCACTTGGTGTTTCTAATTTACCATTTATAACCGTCAAAACATTAATGAGAGCATCTGAGTTAATAAAATCATAATTATATCCCTTTGGAATATCGGGTAATTTATCTTTAAAAAGTGACGTAATGTTATTGTCCTCTCCGTAATAATAAAGCACATCAGCCACAAATTTTCCTTGTTGGAGCATAAAACAACTTCTTGAAAGATAGCTTGTCCACGGCATGGCTTGTTCTGCCCAAGTTTCATGGCGAGTGAACCATTGTCCGAAAGGTCCAAGCCCTAAGCCTGGTATTTTTTCATCCGAAGGTTGGTGAACAGATGTATGAATGACAAAACGATTTAAACCCATTGCCATTTCCATATCTGCCGTTCTTTTTAATCTTTCAGGCGAATATGCCCACGAATTACCCAAGGCAGTCATTGACTCAGCCGCCACTATATTTTGTCCATAAATATGAGCAACCGAGGCGGATTCTCGAATATCTGCTTTATAACCAACCGATTCTTCATTTCCCCTTCCCAAGCTACCAGGAGTCCACATGGCTGACATTGGTATATCCGCTTTTTTCTTAATTTCCATCCCATCAGCCACTAAAACTCGCTTATCTTCGTGCGATTCTGAATATCTACCCATCCCCCGCTGGTGCAATAAATCTCCTATTTGTTCATAATGATTTTCAACGACTAATTCTGACAATGTTTTACGAAAATCCCATAAAAAATGCTCACTTTCCTCGCTACTTTTCACAATTCTACCCGTCAATACTGGCATCCACTTTTTAAGGTCATACCCTCTTCTTTTAGCAAATTCTGATGCCATGTTTTCAGTCCAATTGGCAGAACCAGCTTCGTAGCTATCAATAACCATATATTGCAAACCTTTTTTCCCCATCAATCCGCCCGTCGCATCTTTATATTGGTCTAAATAGTTTTCGATGTAATTTTTTACTGCTATTCTGTCCAATTTATCTACTTCCAAACCTGTTGCTTCGGGTGAAGCAGGATGATTTTCGTGACCAGTTAATGAGTATCCAAATCTTAAAATCATCCAATTTCCCGTAGGCACATTCCAATCCAAAGTTCCGTCGGATTTCACTTTTGAAGTTAAATCTATTACATCATTTTCTCTTATAAAATCTTCTGATTGGGGAGTAAAAAAATTACCAGTTTCTGGTGAAGTGGAAAACCCAGCTTTCTCTTCAAATGAATTTATGCGAGTGGAATTATGCAAAACAATTTCTGCGATTTCAGTTCCCAAAGGAGATTTTGGTGCTTCTGCGTTTCCTCCTCCTAACATAGCTTGTAAGTTTGGAATTGGTGGAAGATTTTT
>JAYVRF010000032.1:0-10563 GCA_043756925.1 Arcicella sp.
GCAGGGATTTCAACGATTCTGTGACGTGCCTTGATGGCATTTCTCAATCGTGTTAAGTAATCTGCTATTGGATCTGTCATTGTTTTCGATATTTGAAACGAACCTCTTTTCTGAAAAGGAACGCAAAATTACGGAATTAATTTAATAAAGACAAGCTATGTTTATGTTGAAGAGTTATAAAGTTGTACAGTTAAACAGTTTAGGAAAACCAAAACTTTCATAACTTTTCAACTCTGAAACTACTTTAACCTTTCTAAACTTGATACTAACTTGATTTGGTTACACCAGGGATTAAACCGTCAGATGCCATTTGGCGAAACGTAACACGGTTGATACCAAATTTACGCATATAACCTCTTGGACGACCTGTCAATTTACAACGGTTGTGCAAACGTACTGGGGAAGCATTTTTAGGTAACTTGTCAAGTCCTGCATAATCACCTGCTGCTTTCAAGGCTGCACGTTTCACGGCATACTTAGCAACGGTTGCTTCTTTTTTTCTTTCTCTTGCTTTTACTGATTCTTTTGCCATTTTTTCAGTTATGAAATATGAGTTGCAAGCTATGAGTTGAATATAAAATTAATTCATAACTCATTTCTCTTCAAATTGAAATTATTTCTTCTGGTTTGCGAAAGGCATTCCCATTGCCGTTAACAATGCGTTTGCTTCTTCGTCTGTTTGTGCAGTAGTAACGAAAGTGATATCCATTCCAGAGATTTTACTTACTTTATCAATTGAAATCTCAGGGAAGATAATTTGCTCTTTTACACCTAATGTGTAATTACCACGTCCGTCAAATCCTTTGTCTGCAACTCCTTTGAAGTCACGTACACGAGGAAGTGCCACTGTCAGAAGACGGTCAAGGAATTCATACATTCTTTCTCCACGCAACGTTACTTTCACACCAATTGGCATATTTTCACGTAATTTGAAGTTTGAAATAGCTTTCTTTGAAATTGTAGCTACTGCTTTTTGACCTGCGATAAGGGTAATTTCATCAATACCAATATCAATTAATTTTTTGTCAGCAACTGCCGCCCCAATACCTTTGTTGATTACAACCTTAGTAACTTTTGGTACTTGCATTACTGATTTGTATTGAAACTTTTCCTTTAATGTAGGAACAATTTCGGATACATATCTATCTTTTAATCTTGTAGTTGTCATTTTATGAAACTTTTTGTGTGGATTTCCGACCCACTGTTCAATTATCAATTATTCTAATTGACTAAATAAATTTTCCTGATGCTTTTGAGAATCTTTGTAGTTTCCCAGCTTCGTTCAGTTTACGTCCTGTGCGTACAGCTTTTCCGTCTTCCATATAAGCAATATTTGATAAATGAATTGAACCTTCACGTTTCTCAATTGCTCCTTGTGGACTTGTAGAAGTTGGTTTTACGTGTTTTGTTTGAAGATTAACGCCTTCAATAATTGCACGGTTTTTATCAACGATTACTTTTGTAACTACACCTGACTTACCTTTTGAGTTTCCAGCGATAACGATAACAGTATCGCCAGATTTGATATGCAGTTTTGGCTGCTTATTAGATTTCTTTTGCATGATACAATTATGATTAAAGCACCTCTGGGGCTAATGAAACAATTTTCATAAATCCTGCATCACGCAATTCACGTGCTACGGGTCCGAAGATACGAGTTCCACGTGGTTCGTCATTGTTGTTTAACAATACGACTGCGTTGTCCTCGAAGCGGATATATGAACCATCTTTACGACGAATTTCTTTTTTAGTTCTCACTACTACGGCTTTTGAAACCGTACCTTTCTTCATGCTTGACGATGAAAGTGCAGACTTTACAGTAACTACGACTTTATCACCAATTGAAGCGTATCTTTTTGCTGTTCCGCCTAACACACGGATTACAAGCACCTCTTTTGCTCCTGAATTATCAGCTACGCCAGATCTTGATTCTTGTTGTAACATTGTTTTATATCTTAATTAAATTTGAACTTTGAAGATTAGAATTGTTTGAAATGACCCCCAAACATTTAAATTGACGAAAATTCAAATTTTATTTCGCTTTTTCAATAACTTCAATTAATCTCCAACGCTTATTTTTTGAAAGAGGACGAGTCTCCATTACTTTCACAGTATCACCGATACCACACTCATTTTTCTCATCGTGAGCCATCAACTTTGAAGTTTTCTTCATAAACTTTCCGTAAAGTGGATGCTTAACTTTTCTTTCGATTGATACTGTGATAGATTTATCCATCTTATCACTTACCACACGTCCTACTCTGATTTTTCTCAGATTTCTTTGTAATTCTTCCATGGTTGGATTTTAAATTGTTGTTATTAATTGACTCCAAGCGGTATGTTGATGAAGTCTATCTTTAAGTTTCAAGTTGATAAATAATTAAGTTGATAAAAATTAGCGACTTAATAAATTAACACTTAATAACTTACTTGGCTGCTGATATGGCAGTTTGCAAACGAGCTACCACTTTACGAGCCTCACGGATACGTAACGGGTTTTCGATTGGAGAAATAGCGTGGGCAAATTTCAAACGAGCCAAAGCATCTGTCTCAGATACCAAAGTTGTTTGTAATTCTTCCAAACTCATTTTTTGAATTTCTGCGTTTTTCATGACTTTAATTTGAGAATTTGGTAATTTGAAAGTCTGAAAATTGATTCATTATTTACTAAACAATGAAGTATAATCTCAAAACTATTATTTTCAAATTTTCAAATTCAACATTTTCAAATTTATGATTCTTGATAATCTTTACGAACTACGAATGAAGTACGTAATGGCAATTTCTGTGCTGCCAAACGGAGAGCTTCTTGGGCAATTGCCAAAGGAACACCCGCTGATTCGAACAAAATTGTTCCTGGTTTAATACTGGCTACCCAATATTCAGGAGCACCTTTACCTTTACCCATACGAACCTCGGCAGGTTTCTTAGTGATTGGTTTGTCTGGGAAAATACGAATCCAAACTTGTCCTTCACGTTTCATTGCACGAGTTACTGAAATACGAGCCGCTTCGATCTGACGAGCAGTGATGCGTCCTGGTTCCACAGCTTTGATAGCGAATGCACCGAAGTCAATTTCATGACCACGTGTTGCCAATCCTTTTATCCTACCTTTCTGTTGCTTGCGGAATTTGGTTCTTTTTGGTTGTAACATTGTTGTATTAAGTCTTTAAGTCGAACAGTCGTGAGTCGGATGAATTGATTATCACGACTTCTGACTAAGATTTTCTAATTATCTTTTACCTCCTGGCTTGTTTCCAGCACCACCACCACGGTTGTTATTGTTACCGCCTGGTTTGTTTGGACCGCCACCACGATTATTTGGATTTCCGCCAGCTCCACCGCCTGGTCCGCTGTTGTTACGACGGTCGCCTTCGCCACCACGTCCACCACGTCCACCACGACGGTCATTGTCATCACGTCCTCCACGATTATTGTTACCACCACGAGAATCACCACCACCTGCAGCAGCTTGTGAAGCAGCAACACCTGCATTTGGAGATAAATCACGCTTTCCGTAAACTTCACCACGGAACACCCATACTTTGATACCGATTTTTCCATAAACCGTTAAGGCTTCTGAAACTGCATAATCAATATCTGCACGAAGTGTGTGCAAAGGAATACGTCCTTCTTTGTATCCCTCAGAACGTGCCATTTCAGCACCTCCCAAACGACCTGAAAGTTTCAATTTAATACCCTGAGCTCCCACACGCATGGCTGATGCGATAGATTGCTTCATGGCACGACGGAAAGAAATACGTGCTTCTAATTGTTGAGCAATAGTTTCACCAATTAATTTTGCGTCAATCTCAGGGCGTTTAATTTCAAAGATATTGATTTGAACGTCTTTTCCTGTGATTTTCTTTAATTCTTCCTTGATTTTATCAACTTCTTGACCGCCTTTTCCAATCACAACGCCCGGACGAGCTGTATTGATTGTGAGGGTAATCCGTTTCAATGTACGCTCGATGATTACCTTAGAAATTGCTCCCTTTGGAATACGTGCGGCTACATATTTACGAATTTTATCGTCTTCTACTAATTTATCGGCAAAACTCTTTCCACCATACCAGTTAGAATCCCAACCTCTGACGATACCAAGTCTAAAACCTACGGGGTTTATTTTCTGTCCCATTTTGTGTATTTAGATTCTTTGTCTAATTATTCTGAAATTACTGTTGGTGCGGTTGCAGATGCAACTACAAGGGTGATGTGGTTTGAACGTTTCAAGATTCTATGACCACGACCTTGCGGAGCTGGGCGCAAACGTTTTAATGAAGTACCACCATCTACGGTTACGGTCTTTACAAACAAGTCGGCATCTTCCAACTTCATGTCTTCATTTTTGTTTTGCCAGTTCGCAATTGCCGAGAGTAAAAGTTTCTCTACGTGTCTTGCACCAACTTTTGGCTCGTATTTCAAAATACCAAGAGCCTTATTTACTTTCTGACCTCTAATCATATTAACTACGATTCTCATTTTCTGAGGAGAGGTCGGAACATTATTTAATTTCGCTACTGCTTCCATTTTTTGATTTCGGATTTCGGATTTGGAATTTAGAATTTGGAATTTTAAAAGTAAATTATCTAAACAAGATTCTTAATACTTAATACCAAATGCCTCATGCCTCATACCTATCGTTTGCCTTTATCTTTTTTTGCTGTGTGACCTCGGAAGTTACGAGTTGGTGCAAATTCACCTAATTTATGCCCAACCATGTTGTCGGTTACAAAAACTGGAATAAATTTATTACCATTGTGAACTGCGAAAGTATGTCCAACGAAATCAGGTGAAATCATCGAACGGCGTGACCAAGTCTTGATTACAGACTTTTTACCTGATGCGGTCATGACTTGTACCTTGTTATCAAGGCGATAGTCTATATAAGGTCCTTTTTTTAGTGAACGTGCCATCTACCTATTTTTTCTTTCTACTGATGATAAGACGATTTGAATGTTTGCTCGGTGTACGGGTTTTCTTACCTTTCGCTAATAAACCTTTACGTGAACGTGGGTGACCTCCTGATGAGCGTCCTTCTCCACCACCCATTGGGTGATCGACAGGGTTCATAACAACACCACGAACTCTTGGACGGCGACCTAACCAACGATGACGACCTGCTTTACCCATTACGGTATTCATGTGGTCCGCATTGGAAACTGAACCAATCGTTGCCAAACATCTTGATAATACCATACGCATTTCGCCTGATGGCAATTTCAACGTAGCATATTTTGCATCACGAGCCAACAACTGTGCATAAGTACCTGCTGAACGTGCCATTTCAGCACCTCCGCCTGGGCGAAGTTCAATAGCGTGTACGATTGTACCAGTTGGAATGTTTGCCAAAGGAATAGTGTTACCTACCTCTGGTGCTGCCGTTGCTGATGAAATTACAGTCTGGCCAACTTTGATACCTGTTGGTGCAATGATGTAAGTTTTCTCGCCATCTGCATACTCAATTAGAGCAATACGTGCTGTACGGTTCGGGTCATATTCTACTGTCAAAACTGTTGCTTCAACATCGAATTTGTTACGATGAAAGTCAATGATACGGTAACGACGTTTATGTCCTCCACCAATGTAACGCATGGCACGATGTCCGTTTGCATTACGACCTCCTGTTCTTTTAACCACGGCTAACAAAGGCTTGTACGGTTTTGAAGCGGTTATTTCTTCAAAAGTCGGAGCAATCCTATGGCGTGTGCCAGGGGTTACAGGGTTTAATTTTCTTGTAGCTGCCATTTCTGTGCTTTGTTCAATTTATCGGGATGAACTCCCATAGTTTTCAATTATCAATTACCAGTTATCAATTATCAATTATCTTACGAATTGTTAATTGTTTATTGCTTATCGTTAATTGTGATTAAATTCCGTCATAGAAATCAATAACTTCACCTTTGGCGATTGTTACGATTGCTTTTTTGTACGTTGAAGTAATTCCAGACGTTACTTTTGTCTTGGTACTTCTTGATTTCTTCTTACCGAATTGGCGAAGTGTATTAACAGATACTACTGCAACACCGTACATTTTCTTGATTTCTTTCGCAATCTCAACTTTGTTAGTTTTGTTTGCAACCTCGAAAACGTATTGACCGCCTTTCTGTAATTCCTGAGATTTCTCAGTAAGAATTGGTCTTTTGATAATAATGCTCATTATTTCCAGTCTTGAAATCGTAAGTCATAAGTCGTATTGTTTCTACAACTTTAACCCATGACTATTATTAATTACTAAAAGATGATTCGATTGTAGCAATTGCTCCTTCTACGATGAGTAGTTGAGTAGCATTTACTAAGTCATACGTATTGATTTGTCCAGCCGTTCCAACTTTTGCTTTTGGCACGTTACGTCCCGACAAGAAGATGTTTTGATTATCTTCTGGCAAAATCAACAATGTTTTCTTTCCTGTGAATGAAAGTGCTTCCATTAAAGCCAAGTACGACTTAGTTTTTGGAGCATCGAAAGTAAAACCTTCTAAAATGGTTACGTTTCCTGATTGTGCTTTGGCAGCAAACGCAGATTGACGAGCCAATGATTTTACTTTCTTATTGATTTTGAACGAATAGTCTCTTGGTACTGGTCCAAAAATACGTCCACCGCCTTTCATTAAAGGAGATTTAGCTGAACCTGCACGAGCACCACCCGTACCTTTTTGTTTTTTAATCTTGCGGGTTGAGCGAGAAACTTCTGCTCTTGCTTTCGCCTTGTGAGTTCCTTGACGCTGATTTGCCAAGAATTGCTTCACGTCTAACCAAACTACGTGTTCGTTTGGTTCGATGCCAAAGATTTCGTCAGAAAGCATTACTTTCTTTCCTGTTTCTTTGCCTTGTATATTTAAAACTGATAATTCCATTATTTCTGATTTTGAAAATTTGTTGATTTGATTAAATTTTGATGTTGTAAAGAATTACATCGTCAAACTTTCAAATCTATTTTTCAAGAATAACATAAGAGTTTTTCGCTCCTGGGATTGAACCTGAGACTACGATAAGGTTTTTGTCTGCGTAAACTTTCAAGATTTGTAAGTTTTGAACTGTTACACGATTTCCACCCATGCGACCCGCCATGCGAACACCTTTGAATACACGAGATGGGAATGAACAAGCACCAATTGAACCTGGGTGACGACCACGGTTGTGCTGTCCGTGAGTTTGTCCACCTACTCCAGCAAATCCATGACGTTTAACAACTCCTTGAAATCCTTTACCTTTTGAAGTTCCAACGGCATCAACAAAGTCGCCTTCTGTGAACAAATCTGCGGTAACGGTTTCTCCTAAGGTAAGAACGGTGTCAAAAGATTTGAACTCAACGAGTTTTTTCTTTGGAGTGGTACCTGCTTTTTTGAAGTGACCTAAAAGAGGTTGCGTAGTATGCTTCTCTTTTTTTTCGCCATAGGCTAACTGAACAGCACTATAACCTTCTTTTTCTACTGTTTTTACTTGCGTTACTACACAAGGACCAGCTTGGATCAGCGTACAAGCGAGGGCAGAGCCATCAGCGTTGTAGAGGCTGGTCATACCGATTTTCTTTCCGATAATTCCAGACATTTTATTAGAATAAAACGTTAATAATTGATTGATAATGAGCGATTTACGGGTGTCATCACGACAATCCTTATAAATCGGACTGCAAAGGTCGGAATTTTATTTGGCAAAAACTAAATTGTTTTCAAATAAAATTAATTCACAAAAATAGCGAAATGAGTTGGAAAGCGACAAGATGTACTCGTGCAGGGACAGGCGGAAACCTGTGATACGAAAGATTGTTCTTGTGTAGCTTAACATTAAAACTAACTGCTGGGCATTCAACAAATTAATCCAATATCAGTTCTAACACTATTGTAAATTTTGACCTTTACGAACGATTTGAGGAGTTTTTATTTCTATTAATTTTTAAATTTTATCAAGTTCTGCCAACCCGTATAAAAATAAAGAAATTGTTGTTCTCTAAATCGGACTGCAAAATTAGTAGTTTTTTTTGAAATGCAAGGGGTTAGGGAATTATTTTTGAAAATTTACTTTTAGGTGCGTAGGGATAAATTTGATTTCAAACATAAATATTTGAAATGGAATGATTTTAAAACGAGCAAAATATCTCTTATATTATAATTAAGGTTGTTTAGTTAAAAATGTGTCTAAAATTTATCATGGCAGCGGCTATATTCAGCCAAAATTTAAAGTTAACTGCTAATTTCAAAACGCACAAGGATTCTTTTGTAAGTATCTAACCAAGCAAAGACGACCTCAATTTTGAATCGGTTTGCATAGATTATAGTCACTCATGTAACGATAGATTTGTTCTGTTTTCTTAGTAATGCGAGTTTTGTACTTACTATTTAATATTGAGCACATTATACTGCTATTTTCAAGACAGAACCAAAAGTAGTAACTTTAGGATTGCACAAAACCAAGATTTACTAACTTATGACTGCTGTCTTAAACACAACTAAATTAACAGAAATTTTCATTGAATGTGATGATTTCTGTAAAAAACTATCACAATATTTAGTAGCGAATGAACTTGATTCAAACTCTTTACGTAGGTCAATGGATGATTCAGAAATGATGGCTATTGTCATTTTCTATCACCACTCTGGTTTTAGATGTTTCAAGCATTACTATCAATGTAAAGAATCTTAAAGTCTTATTTTCCAAAGACTTATCGTTATTGTCGTTTTGTAAATCTAAGGCAACAACTTAATTTCTCATTGTTTGCTTTTTTATCGACTTGTCGATTATCCTCTACCACACAAGGAAACTTCATAGATGCAACCAAGTTGGTAGTTTGTCATAACAAACGAATTCCTGGACATAAAGTATTCGCTGGTATTGCTCAAAGAGGCAAATCATCCACAGGATGGTTTTTGGGCTTTAAATTACACGCTGTAATCAATCAATTTGGACAATTAGTAGTTTTCAGCATTACATCAGGTAATGTTGCTGATAATAACACAGCGTTATTAGAATCACTTACAGAAAGGTTAGAAGGCTTGCTCTATGGCGATGCGGGCTACTTAACAACAATTGCTAAAAAACTACAAATTAGAGGTTTAGAATTGATTACAAAAGTTAGAAGTAATATGAAAGAACAAAATTAACTCCTGAAAAAAGACATTATTTAAGACATCAAGGCTTAATTGAATCAGTCTTTAATCTGATGAAAAATCACTGTGATATTGAGCATTCCAGACACAAAAGTGTTAAAAACTTCTTCATCCACTTATGGGGAGGAATTATTGCCTACACATTTATGGACACATCTCCAACCATGCCTGCTTTTGTACCAAAAATTGGAAATGAAAGCGAATTGAAATTTGTACTTATCTAAGAGTTTAACCCAAAAATCGCATTAGTAAATGTAGAAAGCCTGTTGAAAGAAAATAAGAGCTACTTTCCATGCCCGTAAACACCAAAAGCATGACGGTAGAAACGATTTGTTGTTCCGTGAAATTGGAAAAAGATAATAACTTTGAAATTAAATTCTGCTGTGGATTTGATTTTTTCTCTGTTACAATCTTAGTCAAATACGCTTGAAATGCAATAATTGTATCGTTTTGATGATTGATAGCATAAAGATTATTAAAAGGTTCAACCACTTACAGAAGCGTATGTGAAACCTCCAAAAGATGCGTTTTGTCTTCAAATGGCAAGCCTAACAATTTGCACATCACGTATGCAGAAATGGTTTCGGTAAAGGTTTTTGCAAAATCAATTTCTTGATTAGGTTTCAAGTCCTTTAATACTAAATCAATGGACTCTTCGACCAAATTTTCGAGGATAGTATCGTTCCAATGTTTAGCTCCTACGCCCCACACTTCTTTGTGGAGATTATCGTTCATAAACCAAAAATCAATATTTTGAGAGATACCATTAAAATCGCCAGATTCTTTGTTGAATTTACTTTTTGAAAAAATACTACTCCCAATATCCACCGTTAAAACGCTGGATTTATTAAAACCTCTTTCACATCTTCATAACGAGAAACAAACCATTGATTGCTAATGGCTCTGTGAATAGGTTGTTTTTTTCTAAAAAAAGTCGTAAAAAGCTTGCGAATTTTCTTTAAATGACTGATTGTAAGGATTCCACTTTATATTTTCCATTGTTTTCAATCTAAAATTTCTTTTACAATGTAAGTACTCAATTCGTCTATCGTATCAAATTCATAAAATAGTAGGGTCGATTTCTTTGCCTGCATAAGCCTCTAAATCAACGGATATTGTTACTAAAATGACTGAATCAATGCCAAATTGAGCAATAGAATCTGTTGATTTAATTTGGTCGGGAGCTATTTCGCTCTTTTTTCCAATTTGCTCTTTAAGCCAAAACAAGATGTTTTATTTGTTCATAAATATCTTTAAAACTGATTAACTTGATGAGTGATTGATTTAGGTAATTATTCAAATTTTATTTCCTTTGAATTTTTCCAGAAGTAGTTTTCGCTATTGTACCAAACTGAATAATGACCGTGTCGTACAATGAAATGGAGAAAATAAATTTTTGATTGTAAAATTCAATCCTATTATTCCAGAACTGGTATATATATACCAGTTCTGGAAT
>JAYVRF010000033.1:0-35968 GCA_043756925.1 Arcicella sp.
ATTTTTGGACAATCGGGTGGAGGTACAAAAGTAAATACCTTAATGGCAATGCCCTCGGCAAAAGGACTTTTTCATAAGGCAATCAATCAAAGTGGTTCATCCAGAACGGCAATATTAGAAAAAACAGAGACGCAATTAATTGCTTCCGAAGTTCTGAAAGCCCTTGATTTACAACCAAATCAAATAGATGAAATCCAGAAAGTACCTTTTGAAAAATTGAGTATGGCAGGTAAAAAAGCCATGAAAATAGTAGCTGAAAGAATGAAATCCGAAGGAAAATCTGTTACTAATTTTAGATTAAGTTGGGGTCCAAGCCGTGATGGAGAGATTTTGCCTTATCAATTATTTTCAAATGAAGCCTTTGAATTGTCTAAGAATATTCCCTTGATGTTGGGTACTACCAAAAATGAATCTACGCCTTTTGCGGGCATGGCAACCTTTAATAGTACCAAAGAACAAACCCTTGAAATTATCAAAAAGAAATATACTACAAAAGCGGATGCTTATTTGGAAGCCGTTAAAAAAGCCTATCCAAATGATACAAAACCATCTGATTTATTAGATATTGATTTCTCGTTCAGACCAGGAGCAGTAATTCAAGCAAATCAAAAATCGTCTTTGGGTGGTGGTGCGCCAACTTATATGTACTTATTCTCGTGGCAGTCTCCCGTTTCAGATGGAAAATTTAAGGCGGTTCATTGTATGGAATTACCTTTTGTGTTCAACAATATTGCTCGTTGCGAGGAAATGACTGGCGGTGGAAAAGAGGCTCACGTTTTAGCGGATAAAATGAGTCAATCATGGATAGATTTTGCTAAAACAGGTAACCCAAATCATGCAGGACTACCGAAATGGGAAACATACAATGCTACTAAAGGAGCAACGATGTTTTTTGATAATACTTGTGAAATTAAATATCATCATGATGCAGCCTTGTTGGAGCTTGTGAAATAATTTTAAAGAGAATTATGCTCAACAAAAAATACTCGCCCAGAATCTGAGCGAGTATTTTTTGCTTTTTATAAATGAGTTAATTAATTACTCATTTTATACTACCATCGTGTTTAAAACATAATGGAATCAAATTAAATTGAATCTTCCGTAGTATCTTCTTTCTTTGCTTTTTTTACTTTTTTCGCTGGAGCTTCTTCTTCAACGTCAGCTACTGGAGCAACCTCAGCTACAACAATTGCTTTCGCAGGAGCAGCAACAACATCACCCAAAGGAAGAATTTCGACGAAAGAACGTCCTTTAAATCCTTTCTTGAAATGAACTGTACCATCAACTAAGGCAAATAATGTATGATCTTTCCCAAGACCAACACCAACACCTGGATTGTGGGCAGTACCTCTCTGACGTACTAAAATGTTGCCTGCAATTGCTGGCTGACCTCCGAATATTTTTACACCGAGGCGTTTACTATGTGATTCACGGCCGTTCTTAGAACTACCCGCACCTTTCTTATGTGCCATTTCTTTTGAATGATTTTATAAGTAAGTTTAATGAGTTTTGAGTTAAGTGTTTATGAGTTGAATAAACTGATAAAACCTAATTCCTAATCACTAAAACCTACAACGTGATTCCTTCGATTAATACTTTTGTGAAATTTTGACGATGTCCGTTTTGCTTTTGATAGCCTTTACGGCGTTTCTTTTTGAAAACCAGAACCTTCTCACCACGAACGTGAGCTAAAATTTTACCTGATACTGTTGCACCTGCTACGGTTGGGAGACCTACTTGAATATCTCCCTCATTATCGACAAGAAGAACCTTATCGAAAACAAGTGCAGCGCCTTCCTCGCCCGCCAAACGGTGGGTGTAGAGGAAACGGTCTTTCTCAACTTTAAATTGCTGACCAGCGATTTCTACGATTGCGTACATTTGTAAATGTTTAAATATGAAATTTTAAATTGGGTTGCAAAGGTACGGATTTTGTTTTGAAATTTGAAAAGAAACCGTTACTTTTATTTGAGATTTTAAGTATTTAGTTTCTCCATAACGTATTGTTTAATAATGAGTTATGAAAAATAAATAGAACATAAAATCGTTTTTAATACTACCCGACTTATTCTTAAATCTAAAAATAAACTCAAATGTTTTTGAAACGAAGTGCTTTAATATTTATATTTGGGCTTTACTTGTCTGTATTTCAAGCATTTAGCCAATCAGGAAGCGTGCGTGTGATTAAGTTTGAGGATTTGCAGAAGCAGATAAATAAGGTATCAGATACGACTTTGATAGTACATTTTTGGGCAACTTGGTGTAAGCCTTGCATTGAAGAATTGCCGAATTATGAGAAATTAAGTCAAGAATTTGTTAAAAAGAAAGTTCGATTTTTAATGGTAAGCATGGATTTTACGAAAGATTTAAAAGATAAAGTTGAACCGTTCATAGAAAAAAATGGTATTCGTTCTGAGGTAGTTTTATTGGATGAACCTGATTACAATGCTTGGATTGATGAAATTGATAAAGATTGGTCTGGAACAATTCCAGCAACTTTAATGATAAATTTGACAATGGGAAAAAGAATATTTTTTGAAGGTCAAGCCAATATGGAGAAGTTCATTGAAGAATTAAAGGAAATGACTCCTGTTGTAGGAGCTAATTAGTTAGATAAGCTTCCATTCTGTCTAAAATTATACATCTCATTGACAGGTTGAAAACCTATCCCCCATAAATGTTACACTGTAAAATTTAATTATCTAAATAAATAAAATGAAAAATATTATGAAATATATATATATTCTGAGTTCTGTGGGCGTATTGCTGATGGGACTTTCAGTTATATTTGCTTTTAAAAATAGTGCTGATGTAATCGTAGATAAAGGTTATGCGATTGGCGATGTCGTAAATGATTTCAAATTAAGAAGTACGTCAGGTGGTGTTACTTCAATGGCTGAAAATCGTTCTGCGAAGGGGTATATTATTGTTTTCACTTGTAATCATTGTCCATTTTCAAAGGCTTATGAGAGTAGAATCATGGCTTTGGACAGAAAATATGCTTCACAGGGTTATCCAGTTTTAGCGATAAATCCAAACGACCCTGCGGCTTATGAAGAGGATACGTTTGAAAATATGCAAGCCGTAGCGAAATCGAAAGGTTATACGTTTGAATATATGCAAGATGAAACCCAATCAGTTGCTCGTGCATTTGGGGCTGCTCGCACACCTTCTGCTTACGTAGTTAAGCGTGAGGGAGACAAATTTATTATGCAATATATCGGTGGAATTGACGATAATACGCAAGATGCCAATGGTGTAACAAAACGTTATATCGAAGACGCTGTGAATAGCCTTTTGGCGGGAAAGCCCGTGGTCGTGAACCTCACAAAATCAGTGGGTTGTGCAATTAAATGGAAGGGAGTTTGATAGATTTTATTTAGTAGATTTAGCGACGGCTTTGTTTTAAACGAAGCCGTCGTTTTTTATAATCGTTGACGATTTGCACAAAAATAAGTCGTCCTTCCTCCCACTTTACTGATACTAATTTTCTCTCCACATGTAGCACATTTATCAGCCCGAATATCTTGCAAACCTTTCCACCCCCAACCACGGGCGTGTATGAGGAAATTCTCTGGAAAAACGTCGTAATTTGCTTGTGAATCTATGGCTGTTTGAATCACAAACTGCATGGATTTATGGATTTCAAATATCTCATTTTCAGATAATTGATTGGCTTTTTTCTCTGGATGAATTTTAGCTTGATACAACACTTCATCCACAATCCAATTGCCAATTCCAGCCACGGTTGATTGGTCTAATAAAACGGGTTTTATAGGTGCATTCTTTTTATTGAGGGTTTTCGATAATTCTTCAATTGTAATTTCTAAGGCATCTTTATTGATTTTTTTGCGAGATAAATATTCCTCAACGTCCTCCACAATTCCAATTCTCTCAAATTTTCTTGGACATAAAAACCCTAATCTAAAACCGTTTGCAAACTTAAAAATGATTCTTGCAAAACGGGGCGTATCTTCATCATCTTTGAAATAAGCCAAATCCCCCGTCATACCAAAGTGAAGGTGCAGCCAATAAGGAGCGTCCAATTGAACAAATAGGTTTTTGCCCACTCGTTTTGTGCCAATAAATTGATGATTTTTTAATTGCTGATTTAGCGTGTCATAGTCGGTCGTAAGGAGTTTTGTATCTTCCACATAAACATCGCTAATGGGTTGATAAAGACTGGTTTCTTCAAAATAACGACGGTAGGTTTCTACTTCGGGGAGTTCAGGCATGAGGTTGGAGTTTTAAGGGAGAACTGGTTTTGAGGGGATTTGTTTAAGTAATCATCGCAAGAACAACCCCGCCATTTCCTCCAAAGACACAATTTTCATCGTTGATTCTCCACTTGGGGTATAACTTGGATTGGAAGATGCAAAAAGTTGTTCAACCAACATATTCATCTCCAAAATCGTGAGGCTATGATTCCCGAAACGTCCTGCCGAACGCTTTGCCATTGAACGAGCTACGTTTTCGGATTTATCCAAATGCAAGTTGGCTTCGTTTTGTTTAAATTGCTCCAAAATTCCTTCAATCATCGCTTGTTCGTTTTCTTCGGGCGAATCCGCTGGAATACCATTTACTACGAAAGAATCATGTCCCTCAATACTCAACACAAAGCCCAAATTGCGGATTTCTTCTTGAATTTCAACCACCAAATGAAAATCTGCGGGCGTTAATCGCACCGTAGTCGGGAAGAGCAATTGTTGGGATGCTCCATTATATTTTTGAAGGTGTTGCGAGAATTTTTCATACAAAATTCGTTCATAAGCCGCCCGTTGGTCAATCAACAACATTCCAGATTTTACCTGCGAAATGATGTACTGATTATGAATCTGAAAAGTAGTGGATTCCGAATCTTGATTACCTCTTTGTGGACGATTTTGTAAAAAGTCGTTCGCTCTACTTTTTACTGTAAATGGCTTATTATCAGTATCTTTTTGATTAAATGTCAAAGATTCTTGACGACTTCCAATCCGTTCAAAAGCACTTACGTCACGATCTAATCCTTCGTATAACTTATTCCAATTGGTCAAATTTGTACGCTCTCTTGCGGGTACTTCTGGGCGTGGGTAAGAACTCGCTCCTCCCGCACTGTTGAACGCTTCGGCACTCTCTTTTTGCGTTTGAAATGGTGAATTTCCAAAGTTGAAAATGTTATTGGCATAATTCACATCCGTCTCAAAATCCAAGGAAGGCGTAAGATTATGCTGGCTCATAGCTTTTCTAACGGCTGCTTGCACGATAGCATAAACCGTTCGTTCATCGTCAAACTTGATTTCTGTTTTGGTTGGATGAACGTTTATATCAATGTGAATGGGGTCAATTTCGATGAAAAGCACATAAAATGGATGCGTTCCCTCGGGAATCAATCCCTCGAATGCCGACATCACGGCATGGTTCAAATAACCATTTTTGATGTAGCGATTATTAGCAAAAAAGAATTGCTCGCCACGAGTTTTTTTAGAAAATTCGGGCTTTCCTACGTACCCACGCACACTCACGAAGGACGTTTCTTCTTCGCATGGAGCTAATTGTTCACGGTAATTTTTACCAAATAAATCCACAATTCTTCGACTCAATTTGCCTGCGGGCAAATTGTAGATTTCCGAATCATTATGATGAAGCGTAAAAGTAATTTCAGAATTAGACAAAGCCACTCTTTGAAATTCATCAAGGATATGACGCATCTCCACGGGATTAGATTTCAAAAAGTTACGTCTGGCAGGAACGTTGTAAAACAGATTTTTTACTTGAATACTCGTGCCTTTTTCAGTCGCAATGGCTTCTTGGGCTTTGACTTCTGAGGCTTCCATTTTAATTAAAATTCCTAATTCATCAACCGTTCTGCGACTACGCATTTCGACTTGAGCAACGGCGGCAATTGATGCCATTGCTTCACCTCTAAAACCCATTGTTCGAATTTTAAAAAGGTCTTCGGAGGTACGAATTTTGGAAGTTGCATGGCGTTCAAAACACATTCTGGCATCGGTTTCAGACATTCCTAAACCATCGTCAATCACTTGAATCAGTGTTTTCCCAGCTTCACGGACAATCAATTGAATGGTTGTTGCCCCTGCATCAATGGAATTTTCTAACAACTCCTTTACCACCGAGGCAGGACGCTGAACCACCTCACCAGCCGCAATTTGGTTGGCAATAGAATCAGGAAGAAGTTGGATAATGTCTAACATTTTATTTCAGTGAATAATGATCAGTTATCAGTAAACAGTTATTAGTAAACAAATTGCTTACTAATAACTACCTCTAAGTTCGTGATTATTAACACGATTGACAATAAATTTCAGAAGTTTGATGTTGATAAAACGTGGATAAGTTTATAACGATTTGACTTTCAATTTCTTACGACCTAAAAACAGAACGCTGACTGAATCCAAATTCAGTCAGCGTTTTGGGATTAAATGACAATAAGTTCTAAGCCACTTGACGACTTCGACGTTTTACTATTTGTGAGGGCTTTGATTTTTGAGATTCTTTCTTAGCTTCCTCAATTCTAAAACGATGAAATGCCCCTTGGATTCCATCTTCGACAACATCTAAAATATCTTTATTTTGCTTTTCCATAGGATTGTAATTTTAACCAAATTTCTTCATTTTCAAGGATAACACTTTTGTCTTCATTGTATTAGCAATTAATTGTGGTTTCCCTAAATTGTAATCAGAATTATCATGAACTGACCAACGATTAACCACAGGAATAAACAAATATACCAAATTTCTAATCCCTCCTTCGTAACGTCTTTTACGTCTTCATCGGGTATAAAATAATTTCCTTTTCTCACTCTTTTAGCTACTCGTTTGAGTGCCATATCGTAGGATTCAAGCCAAAAATACCTCAACACAACTTCCTATCCAAGTAATTGAGCTTTTTTAGTTAATCCTACATAACTCTTTGTGGCTAAGGTAGTTTCAAGGGAAAAACTGGATTTTCGGACAATAAAATCTACTCTTTCCAACATAATTCTACCCGCTTGAAAGGCAACCGATTTTGGAAAATCAGGGTTTAGTTTTGCTGCAACAATGTCAGCATTAACAAATTCTATTCCACCCAAAAATTCGGGTAAAATAATTTTGGCAGTGATGGTTCTCCCTGCACCATTACAACCCGCAAGAATAAAAAATTGTGGCATTACATTTTGCTTTAAAAAGCGAGAATTTTGGTAAAAGTGACAAAAACAGTTTTAAACTCCATCCATCAAACTAATTTCGTAAATTTACTGTTTAACTTACTCAAACAAGTACAAATTATCCAGAAATCATGTTGAAACCCCACATACTTATTTATACCGAATCAACGCCCAATCCTAATTCAATGAAGTTTGTTTTGAACTTTGAATTAGTCCCTGATGGTTCGTCGTTTGACTACGCAACGCCCTCTGATGCTATCACAGAAGGCAAAAACTCTCCTTTGGCAGTAGCATTATTCGGTTTTGATTTTGTTCAAAGAGTATTCATTTCCTCTAATTTTATCACCGTAACCAAAGATGATGAAACCAAATGGGAAGATGAATTATTTGGAACAAAGCAATTTTTGAAACAATTTTTTGAGGATAAAAAAGACGTTTTCGCTAAAACCACCATTGCGGCTTACGAGTCGGAAGGAGGGGAGCAAGATTCAGAAACGGTTATAAAAATTAAAGCGGTTTTGGATCAATACGTGCGTCCAGCGGTAGAATCAGACGGTGGAGCAATTAATTTTCATTCGTATAATGATGGCGTTGTGAAAGTGCTTTTGCAAGGTTCATGTTCGGGTTGTCCGTCTTCAACCATTACTTTGAAACAAGGCATTGAAAACCTTTTGACTCGTATGGTGCCAGAGGTTAGAGAGGTTTTGGCGGAGGGCGTTTAATTTTGAGCAAAGACGCTCGTTGGAGTTCAAATAGATATGTTTGAACCATTAAAAAAAGGTAGTGTCGGAACAAAATTCTAACACTACCTTTTTTTATTTATTTTTATAATCAATTGATTTACAAATACATACTACATTAAATTATTGAATTTTAGATAGTACCAAAAAAATTAGAACCTAATGGAAATATTCATCATTATTGGACTCATCTTACTCAATGGTGTTTTCTCATTGGCTGAAATGTCGTTGATTTCTTCTCGAAAATTTAAGTTAGAAACTGCCAGGAAGAAAGGTAAAATTGGGGCAAAAACAGCCTTAGAACTTGCTGATAATCCCACTAAATTTCTTTCGACCGTTCAAATTGGTATTACGTTAATTGGCATTTTATTGGGTATTTACAGCGGAGAGAAGTTGACGCAAAATACAATGGCATTCTTCATGAAATTTGCTGTTTTAATACCTTATGCGGAAGAACTTTCAGTAGCAGTAATCTTGATTTTTATTACTTTTTTATCCATTGTTTTAGGCGAACTTTTGCCTAAAAGATTAGGGTTGACTTTCCCTGAACCGATTGCCATGGCGTTAGCTCGTCCGATGAAAATTCTATCAGTGATAACTTCTCCTTTTGTTTGGTTACTCACTTTTACTAACGACATTATTCTCAGCATTTTTGGCATAAAACACTCATTAGATAGCAAAGTTTCGGAAGAAGAAATTAAGTCAATTATTAAAGAAAGTGCTGATGGAGGGGAAATCCAAGAAATTGAACAAGGTATTGTGGAAAGGGTTTTTGAACTTGGCGACCGCAAAGTAAATTCTTTAGTAACACACCGAAGTAGTATCATTTTTTTTAGTGAAAGTGATGATTTAGAGACCATTAGGGTGAAAATAAATAATGAAAAGCATTCAGCTTATCCTGTTTGTAAGGATAATAAAATTGATGAAATAATGGGTCTGGTTCATTTGAAAGACCTCTTTACGCCTTCAATTGAGGTTGGTTTTAATTTAATGAATTATGCAAAAAAACCACTTTTTATAAACCAAGGAATGTCTGCCTATAAATTATTAGAATTGTTCAAAAATGAGAAAGTCCATTGTGGGATTGTGGTGGATGAATATGGTATTACACAAGGAATCGTGACGATGGATGATGTTTTGGATGCTTTAATTGGTGATGTTACAGAATCAAATCAAGATGAATATCAAATTATTCAAAGAGACGAAAATTCTTGGCTTGTGGATGGTCAATATTCAATTATTGAGTTTGTCAAATTTTTTGACATTGATTTAGAAGAAGATTATCAAGACGGTTTTGTGACGGTTGCAGGGCTTTTTATACATAAATTTTCAACCCTTCCTGATGTTGGAGATAAATTAATTGTGAGTGATTTGGTATTGGAAATTATTGATAAGGATGGGCAACGGATTGATAAAATTTTGGTGGAAAGGCTTTAACGGTTCTACTATACAGAACCCAGCTTGCGTTAATTTAATAATTTGTTCTTAATACTGTATGATAACCGTTTTTATTTACAATTCTTATAGAGGCATTCGATTTTAGAATCGAATGCCTCTATAATTTTAGGCTTAATCAAGTCACTGATTTTCAGTATTTTATTAGCATAAATTTAAAATTATTTTTTGTAGTCATTTGATTTTAAACATTAAAAGATATACATTTGTTAATATTTTAGACAACTCTAAATTTTATTTAAGTCTATCAAAAATTAAAACCAAGACACATGAAAATAACTAAATATACTCGAAAACCGATTTATGCTATTCTATTGATAATCATCTCTTTACCCGTTTTTTCACAAGGATTGAAAGGAAAAGTAATTAGTGAAGGAAAAGCCGCCGAATTTGTGAATATTACCGTGCCTTCCCTCAAAAATATTGGGACACAAGCTGATATTGAAGGTTTTTTTTTATTGGAAAATCTTCCTACCGGAAAGCAAATTATCCAAATCTCAGGCGTTGGATTTAAGACTACCCAACGCACCGTGCAAATCCAAAAAGATAAAATTTCCTCTGTAAGTTTTGAGATTGAACCCGACCAAACGGCTCTAAATGAGGTGGTTGTGAGTGGAACGATGAAAGAAACGCTGGTAAATTTATCATCTACTCCCATCGAAATTTATACTCCCACATTTTTTAAGAAAAATCCAACGCCAAGCCTTTTTGAGGCAATGACTATGGTTAATGGCGTTCGTCCGCAGTTGAATTGTAGCGTTTGCAATACGGGTGATATCCACATAAACGGTATGGAAGGAGCATACACGATGATTACGATTGATGGAATGCCCATCGTGTCTGCACTTTCCACGGTCTATGGACTTTCGGGAATTCCGAACTCGATGGTCGAACGGATTGAGGTCGTGAAAGGTCCTGCCTCAACGCTTTATGGTTCGGAAGCGGTTGGTGGGTTGATTAATGTTATCACTAAAAATCCAATAAAAGCGCCGCTCATTTCTTTGGATTTGAATTCAACTTCTTACGGAGAATATACGCTTGACGGTGCGGTGAAGGCAAAAATTGGAAAAGCAAACACGATGTTGAGTGCTAATTATTTCAATTTTCAGAACAGATTTGATAAAAATAATGATGGTTTTACGGACGTTACCTTGCAAAATAGAATCTCAATCTTCAATAAATGGTCGTTTGACAGAAAGAATAATCGAACTTTCACGTTGGCAAGTAGGTATGTAAACGAAGACCGTTTTGGGGGCGAACTCAACTGGCAAAAAGAAGATCGAGGTGGGAATAAGATTTACGGTGAAAATATCTTGACAAAACGTTGGGAAGTAATTAGTAATTACCAGTTACCCATTGATAATCAACAAGTTAATCTGCAAATCTCTTACAACAATCATGATCAAAATTCTATTTACGGTCAGCAACCTTATATTGCAAAACAAGAAATTGCTTTTGGACAATTGCTTTGGGATAAAAAAATAGGCGAAAATCATGACGCTCTTTTTGGAATAGCGTTGCGATATACTTTTTATGACGATAACAATACTTTAACCCAAGATGAAAATGATTCGACGGTAAATAAACCAAGTAAGACCTTTTTACCAGGAATTTTTGCCCAAAATGAGGTCAGATTGAATAGTAGAAATACGATTTTATTAGGTATCAGATACGATTATAATTCAATTCATGGCGGAATATTTTCGCCCCGAGTTAATTGGAAATATAATTCTGAAAAATCAGATATTATTAGGGTAAGTTTTGGAACGGGTTATCGAGTTGTCAATTTGTTTTCGGAAGATGAAACGGTTTATACAGGATCAAGAAAAGTGGAAGTTGTGGCTAATTTAAACCCTGAAAAATCTTGGAATACAAACCTTAATTATCAAAAGACGATTACCAGTTCAAAAGGATTTCTATCACTTGAAGGTAGTATTTTTTATACTTATTTTACCAACAAAGTGGTTGCAGATTACGATACAGACCCACAGAAGGTAATTTTTGATAATTTAAGAGGCTACGGAGAATTATTAGGGGCAAGTTTAAACTTGGATTTTAACTTCACAAATGGCTTGAAAATTATGCTTGGCGGAACCTACACTGACATTTATAGAATAGAGAATAACGTAAAAATTCGCCAAAAGAAAACGCCTATTTTTACCACAAACTATGCCGTTTCATACACCCATCCAAAATCACAAATCATGCTTGATTTTACTGGAAACGTCTATGGTTCAATGGATTTACCGCTGATTACGGATGATATTCGTGCGGCACAATCGCCTATTTTTAATCTCTCAAATCTTCAAATTTCAAGACGATTTAATAATGGATTACAGATTTATGCGGGATTAAAAAATATGTTCAATTTCTTTCCAGAACAAAAAATTATTTATCAAGCAAAAGAACTTCGTTCGGAACAAATAAAACCATCGGCTTACAGTATTTTGCCACAAGGATATTATTTTAATACTGATTCAAATTATGCTCCCGTGCAAGGAATAAGGGGGTTTTTAGGTGTACGTTGGAATTTATTTTAAGAAATAATTCCTTTTTGAAATCCTGTTGCACTACATTTTGTTTTACATTTACAAAATGAAATTTTTCTCCGTCATATTCTCGCTTTACATACTTATGCTTTCATCTATGCCATGCGGTGATGCAAAAGATTGTAGCGTTGTGGATAATGGAGAGGAAACTTTCGCCCAGACTAACCACCACGACCACCAAAAAGATATTGAATCTTGTTCCCCTTTTTGTAATTGTGCTTGCTGCGGTTCAAATATTACTTTTAATTTTCAATATCCCGTTTTAATGACGGAAAATACCTCTTCTTTTTTCCCCAAGTACGAAAGAATTTTCGTAGAAAATGACTCTTTTGCTTTTAATTTCTACGGAAATATCTGGCAACCGCCACAAGTTTAATGTTAAATACTTTTTAAAAGTTGAGTGTGAAATGAAAAATTATATATCTTTCATTCAATATTTAACATTAATCATTTAATATTAATTAATCAACCACAATCTGTGTTAGATAAAATCATTCATTTCTCGATAAAAAATAAGTTTATTGTAGGCTTGTTTACGTTAGCATTAATTTTAGTAGGTATTTATAACGTAACTCGTTTGCCCATTGATGCTCTGCCCGATATTACCAACAATCAGGTGCAAATTATTACCACTGCCCCCACTTTGGCTACTCAGGAAGTGGAGCAATTTATCACGTATCCCATCGAACAAAGTATGAAAACGATTCCCAAAATTGTGGAAATGCGTTCGTTTTCTCGGTTTGGATTGAGTGTAATTACGCTTGTTTTTGAGGAAGACGTGGATATTTATTGGGCAAGGCAACAGATGAGCGAAAAACTCAAAGATGCCGAACGACTCATTCCAAAAAATACGGGAATCCCTGAATTAGCCCCCATTAGCACAGGTTTGGGCGAAATTTATCAGTACGTGATTTACGCAAAAAAAGGCTTTGAGAAGCAATATGATGCCTCAAAATTACGTAGTATTCAAGATTGGCTGGTCAGACCACAATTATTAGGAACGCCTGGAATTGCCGAAGTTTCAACGTTAGGTGGAAGTCTGAAACAATACGAAATTGCCGTTCAGCCCGACCGCCTCAAAAGTATGAACGTCACCATTACAGATATTTTTGATGCCCTTGAAAAAAACAATGAAAACACGGGAGGTGCGTATATTGATAAACAGCCTTACGTCTATTTTATTAGGGCTTTGGGGATGGTAAAAAATATTCCTGATATTGAAAAAATCGTTATTAAAACCAATAACGGCATTCCAATTTTGGTTCGTGATGTTGCCAAAGTGCAGGAAGGGGCTGCTTTGCGATATGGAGCCGTTACCAAAGATGGGAAAGGCGAAGTGGTGGGTGGATTGGTGCTAATGTTGAAAGGTGAAAACTCTTCGGCGGTTGTGAATCGGACGAAAGCAAAGGTTGAACAAATCCGTAAATCATTGCCCGAAGGTGTGGCTCTTGAACCTTTCATTGACCGAACAAAATTAGTAAATAATGCCATTGGAACGGTTGAGACTAATCTTTTGGAAGGGGCATTAATTGTGATTTTCGTTTTGGTTTTACTTCTGGGTAATTGGCGAGCGGGTCTAATTGTGGCTTCCGTAATTCCTTTGGCACTACTTTTTGCGGTGATAATGATGAATCTTTTTAGCGTAAGTGGCAACTTAATGAGTTTGGGAGCGATAGACTTTGGGTTGATTGTCGATGGGGCGGTAATCATCGTTGAAGCCGTGATTCATCGTTTGCACCAAAATAAAGAAGGGCGGTTGAACAATGAGCAAATGGACGATGAAGTGCTTCATGCTGCTACCAAAATCAGAAGTAGTGCCGCTTTTGGTGAACTCATTATTTTAATTGTCTATTTACCTATTTTGGCTTTGGTCGGAACGGAAGGAAAAATGTTTAAACCCATGGCACAAACCGTATCATTTGCCATTTTAGGGGCTTTTATTCTTTCTTTAACTTATGTTCCGATGGCTTCAGCTTTGTTTTTGAGTAAAACCATTAGCCATAAAAGGAATATTTCGGATAAAATTATTGACTTTATTGAGCGTTTTTACCGTCCAATTTTGAATAGAGCCTTACACCTCAAAGCGGTCATTTTAGGACTTGCTTTTTGTTTGTTCATAATTGCTTTATTCGTTTTTAGTAGAATGGGAGGCGAATTTATTCCAACGTTGGAAGAAGGCGATTACGCCATAAATTTTAGAAATGCGGGAGGAAGTTCGTTAAATATGAGCATTGAAACATCAACTAAATTGGAAATAATACTAAAAAATAAGTTTCCAGAAGTGATTGAGGTTGTATCTAAAATTGGTTCTGCCGAAATTCCAACCGACCCAATGCCCATTGAAACAGGCGATTTGATTGTGATTTTGAAGGATAAAAAGGAATGGACAACCACCAAAGACTTTTACAAATTGGCAGATATGATGAAAAAAGAAATGGAGCAACTTCCAGGCGTTGGATTTGAACTTTCGCAACCGATTCAAATGCGTTTTAATGAGTTGATGACGGGTGTGAGAAGTGATGTTGCGATTAAAGTTTTTGGGGAAGATTTAGAAAAATTAGCGGCAACTGCCAATGCTGCTATTGGTTTAATCGGAAATATTGAAGGAGTTGCCGACATTAAAGCCGAACAAGTTACTGGAATGCCACAGATTACGGTACGTTATAATCCTGATAAAATGGCTCTATACGGCTTAAACGTAGGCGATTTAAACAAAGTGGTGCGAACTGGATTTGCGGGAGAAACCACAGGAATAGTTTACGAAGGTGAAAAACGTTATGATTTGGTGGTACGTTTGGATAAGGATTTTCGTCAGGATATTTCAAATGTAAAAAACATTTTTATCAGTCTTCCTTCGGGCAATCAGATACCGCTGGAACAAGTGGCTGACGTGAATTTTGAGCAAGGTCCCGCTCAAATAAGTCGTGAAGACGGCAGGCGTAGAATTGTAATTGGCTTGAATGTCCGTGGACGAGATGTGAAATCTGTGGTGAATGATATTCAGGCAAGATTAGATAGTAAATTGAAATTACCCGAAGGTTATTATGTAACGTATGGAGGGCAATTTAAAAACCTGATTGAAGCCAATAAACGCCTTTCCGTAGCTGTTCCTGTGGCTTTATTACTGATTTTTATTCTTTTATTTTTCACCTTTCATTCCGTGAAACAGTCCCTTTTGATTTTTACTGCCATCCCGTTATCAGCAATTGGAGGCGTTTTTGCCTTGTGGTTGCGTGGAATGCCATTTAGTATTTCGGCAGGAATCGGCTTTATTGCCCTTTTTGGCGTAGCAGTTTTGAATGGAATTGTACTGATTGGGTATTTCAACCAACTGAAAGAGGAAGGTTGGGAAGATGTTTTGGAAAGAATTAGAGAAGGCACAAAAGTTCGACTTCGCCCCGTAATTATGACGGCGGCGGTGGCTTCCTTAGGTTTTCTGCCAATGGCATTAAGTAGTGGTGCGGGTGCAGAAGTCCAAAAACCATTGGCTACGGTAGTAATTGGCGGATTGATTACGGCTACTTTATTGACGCTGATTGTGCTACCGATTTTATACTATTTACTGGAAAGGAAAATAGGTAATGATGAATGATAAATGTTTAGTGATAAATCTATTGTAAATTATTAAATATTATTCATTAAACACTAAAAAATACCAATAACTCAAAACTTAATATTCAATGTTTAACATTAAACGCCAAATATCTATCATTAATCATAAAAAGCGTGAAAGAAAACATCATTAAAACCAAAACTTTTAACTTTTCATTGAGCATTATTAAATTATACAAAATGATGAAAGAGCAAAAAGTTTGTCATTTCTAATCAGTTATTAAGGTATTCAACTTCAATCGGGACTAATGTTGAAGAAGCAGATGCAGGTCAAAGCAATCGTGATTTTATTGCCAAAATGAGTATTTCTGCAAAAGAGGCAAGGGAAGCTCGCTATTGGCTGCGTTTACTTAAAGAAAGTCAAATAATCATATATGATTATTCTAAATATCTGTTTAATAAAGAAGAAATTATAAGAATTATCACTTCCATTATTATTACGGCACAAAAAAATCTAAAAATGACACAAAAAAATTAGACTTAAAACTATATAGTATTATGAATAATAATATTGAAATTAAGGAATTTTCCTTAGCAAATACTTTTAACATCAATAGAAGTTTATTTAAACCTGTTGTGATAACATTTATCATACAACATTTATTATTTAGCATTAATAGGAGTTCATTTAAAGCCGTTGTGATAACATTTATCATTCAACATTTAACATTTAACATTAACTACGCTCAAACTCCCTTAAACCTAAGCCAAGCCATTGAATTAGGTTTAAAAAATAATCAACAAATTCAAGCTAATGAACTGAATATCAAGGCACAAAACCAATTAAAGTCAACGGCAAAGGAATTACCCAAAGCTAAAATAAATGCTATGTTGGGACAGTATAATACTCGAAGTTTTGACCAAAATTATAGTATTTCGCAAGAATTTAACCCTTTTCAATTTCAAGCAAAGAAGGAACTAATCAATGCCAATATTAAAAACTCTGAACTGGAGTTATTGGTAACAAAACAAGATATTACTTCTCAAATTCGGCAATCTTGGAATACAATTTTATATTATTCGACAGTGAATGAATTATTACTGAAACAGGATGAATATTTACAGATTTTTGTGAAATCAGCCACCTTAAAATTCAAAACGGGCGAAAGTAATATTTTAGAAAAAACCACCGCTGAAACCAAACAGCAAGCATTAATTCAGACTCGAAAGCAGAATGAAGGCATGATTTTAAGTGAAAAAATCAGGCTAAAAAGTATTTTGAATTTGAGGGAAGATGTTGTTTTGATTGAAGATGGTTTTTTGCCTACCAAAGCATTTTTTGCAGATTCAATTTACATAAATCAAAATTCCGTTTTAGCTCTTGCAATGCAACAAATTGAACTTGCTAATGCCAATAAAAACATTGAAAAAGCCCTGAGAAAACCCGATTTCACGGCGGGTTATTTCGTGCAATCACTCACGGGGAATCAAGACGTCGAAGGAAATAATGTCGTTTATTATAATGGCATACCCCGATTTCAAGGTATTAATTTAGGTATGAATATTCCACTTTTTGGAAAAGCAAGCAGAGCCAGAATTCAAGCCTCAGAAACGGCGGTTTTGGTACAGAAAAAAAATGCAGAATACCTTAAAAATCAGCTTAATAGCCAATTATTACAACAAATTGCAGAGCAAAAAGTGAACCAATCGTTGATAGATTATTACACCAAAACGGATTTACCCAATGCTGAAATTATTAGTAAAAATGCTCAAAAAGCCTTCCAAAATGGTGAAATCGGTTACGTAGAATATTTGCAGAGTTTGGAAACGGTTTTAAGTATTCAGCAAAATTATCTGAATGCCATCAGCCAATTCAATCAAAATAATATCAATATTCAGTATTTGTTAAACAATTAAAGATACGTTATTGAATGCAGATTTTGGCAGATAAAATGTATCACTAAGGTTTTCATTAAATTAGATTATTATAAAAATAAAAAAAATGAAATTCAATCATTATATTATGAAATACAGTACCATACTTTTTCTGATAATTAGTATTTTTTCTTGTGATAAAGCAACTAAAACGGTCGAAACCGAAGAACATCAAGAAACCGAAAAAGGAGTAGTAGAACTTACGAAAGCACAGGTCAAAGCATCTCAAATTGTCTTGGGAAATTTTGAACGTAAAAATCTTAGCGAGGTTATCACTGCCAATGGCTACACGAAGTTACCCCCTCAAAATCAGGCAGATGTATCGGTTTTTATGAGTGGAATCGTCAAATCTATTTCCGTAATTGAAGGACAATTTGTTAGGAAAGGACAAAGTTTAGCTACTTTTCAAAGTATGGAATATAATAATTTTCGTTTGGAAAAGGCAAAATTAACCGAAGAATTACAGCAAACAAAAGTGGCGAAAGACTATATAATTTTAGATTTCATTCGTCAAAAAGAATTGAGTGAGGAGAATGTAACAGCAAAAAAAGCCTTCCAAAAAGTAAGCTCTGACTTGGAAGCGAATAAAAGTAAAATCGAAAATATTGAGAACCAAATTCAAATTTTACAACAAACTTTATCGCTCAGTAGTAACGGAAATACTGCTCTAATTGCGATTTTAGCCCCTATTTCGGGTTTTATCACGGCAGTAAATGTAAAAATTGGTAGTAGCGTTGCTCCCAATGTTTCGCTTTTTTCAATCGTTAATAATTCAGAAATGCACGTGGATTTGTTGGTATATGAAAAAGACCTTTTCAAAATAAAAATTGGTCAAACTATAAGATTTGTCTTGACTAATCGTGGTAATCAGGAGATTACGGGGAAAGTTTTTAGTATAGGAAAGGCTTTCCAAAACGAGACAAAATCGGTGGCGGTTCATGCAGATATTAACAACAATAAAGCGGGTTTAATTTCGGGAATGTATGTAAGTGCTTTGATTGATATTGGTAAAAATGAAGTAAACACGCTTTCGACGGATGCCGTCGTGAAAGCAGAAGGAAAAGAGTTTGTATTTATTCAAGAAGTTGAAAAAAAGCACGAACATAAAAAAGGAGAAGAAGTCCTCGAAAAAGACACAGGAGTACAATTTAAACGAATTGAAGTAAAAACAGGCACAACTCAATTAGGCTTTATTCAAGTTACACCACTTCAAGAAATCCCATCGGGAGCGAAAATTGTAACCAAGGGTTCTTATTATTTACAATCATCAATTGCCAATGCCGAAGGTGGTGATGAACATTAACGTTAAAACATTAATATGAAAACACACAAAAAAACATTCTTACTGATAGTATTTATAATCTCTTCATTATCAAATACTTACACCCAAAGCACTGTTACAATTTCGGGAATGATAAAAGATAAAACAAGCCATTTATCTTTGCCATTTGTCAATATTATTCTCAAAACTGAAAAAGATAGCACCTTCGTAAGTGGCACGGTAAGCAACGAAGAAGGGCGTTTTACTCTCCCAAATGTCAAGGCAGGTAGCTATATTTTAGAGGCTTCTTTTGTAGGATACACCCTTAAAAAGCAGGCACTTTTTGTGGGGAATTTAACGCAGTTTTTGGACATTAACACCATTGAATTAGAAGAAAATTCTACTACTTTAAGTGAAGTTGTGGTTACTGGAAGACAAGAAGAAATCAGCGAGAAAATGGACAAAAAAACATTTTCTCTCAAAGATAATATTAGTCAAAGCGGGGGTTCTGTTTTACAGGCAATGCAAAATCTGCCGAGTGTTACGGTGCAAGATGGAAAAGTACAATTACGTGGTAATGATAAGGTTACAGTGCTGATTGATGGAAAACAAACGGCTCTCACGGGCTTCGGCAATCAGTCGGGATTAGACAATATTCCTTCCTCGGCTATTGATAAAATTGAGATCATCAATAATCCTTCTGCTAAATATGATGCTAACGGAAACGCTGGAATTATTAATATTATTTACAAGAAAAACAGAAAAGAAGGCTTCAATGGCAAGGCTGGTTTCACCACTGGTTTAGGCTCGCTTTGGGAACGAAAAGCGAATCTCCCAAACATCAGACCTCAATATACGTTTACGCCGAAAATTAACCCCAGTTTATCGCTCAATTATCGTAAAAATAAGGTAAATGCTTTTTTTCAAGGTGATTATTTATACACTGAAACGCTTAACAAAAATGAGTTTGTTACCCGAATTTATGATGATGGCGATGTGATAAATTCACAATTGAAACGGAATAGAGATACGCATTTTACCACTTTCAAAACGGGCATTGATTGGAATATTGACGAACAAAATACACTCACCATTTCAGGATTATTTGGCAGTGAAAAAATCATTGATAATGGCGACCAACCATTTTTCAATAAAAGTTTATCGGAAAGGAGACGGCTATGGCAGTTTTTGGAAGATGAACTAAAAACTACGGTCATGGCAACTGCCGCCTATCAACATAAATTTAAAGAAGCAGGTCGTTTGTTGAATATTGGTTTTAACTACACTTTTCACCGAGAAGATGAGAAATATTTTTACGATAATATTTTGCCAAATTCAGTGGGTACGGATGCCTTCAAATTGCTATCGGACGAACAAGTTTATGATTTTAATGTGGATTACATAAAACCGCTAAAATACGGCAGAATTGAAACGGGTTTGAAGCTCCGTAAAAGGGATATTCCGACCAATATGTTGTTCATTCCTGGTAAAAATTCGGTCATAGATGTCAATGCGGGCGGTGAAGCAACTTACAAAGAATTAATACCTGCGGTTTATGGAAATTACGTTTTTGAAAACAAAAAATGGGAAGCAGAAGTGGGTCTGAGGGTTGAATACGTTAATTTACGCTATGAAGTAAATCCCAATCATCCCACCTATAAGAGTGATGGCTATGACTATACGCAACCCTTTCCAAACCTTCGATTTGCCTATAAATTGAATGACAATAACAAAATTTCCCTTTTCTATAATCGTCGAGTGGATAGACCCAACGAGGTGGACATCAGAATTTTTCCGAAGTATGATGATGCTGAAATTATCAAGGTTGGGAATCCCGCTTTGCGTCCACAGTTTACCAACTCGGTTGAATTGGGCTACAAAACCAATTGGTCGAAAGGTAGCTTTTATAATGCTTTTTATCATCGTTTTGCTAACGAAACCATCACCCGAATTTCGAGTACAGTGCCAGGAAGCAATTTGATTTACGCTACTTTTCAAAATGTAAATAAGAGTTTCAACACGGGGGTTGAGATGGTTTTAGCTCAGGAAATTTCAAAGGCATATTCATTCAATGTAAATCTAAATGCTTACAGAAATCAAATTGATGCTTTTACGGTTTTAAATAAATATCCTGTAAGTCGTTCATTTTCAGCCGATAAACAAGCAATTTTTTCTGGAAATATTAAAATGAATAATATTTTTCATTTCTCGAAAAATATAGATGCTCAATTAACCGCCATTTATTTAGCCCCCGATATTATTCCACAGGGCAAAATCAACACAAGATTTTCGTTGGATTTAGGCTTGAAAAAAACCATTCAAAATGGAAAAGGTGAATTGTTTTTTAATGCCACCGACTTATTGAATACGATGATAATTAAACGAGAAATTCAAGGGGAAGGGTTTCGTTACACAAGCGATGATTATTACGAAACGCAGGTGATGAGGGTAGGGTATGGGTATAAGTTTTAACGTTTGATGGAATTACAAATTACCTGTTTTAGGACAAATTCCTCATAAAACCAAAAATCAAATCAATGGAACACGAACATGTTTACGATAAAGACGGTAAACAAATTTGCTGTACTCAGGAAGAAAAAATAAACAAAATTGCGGATGTGGCAATAGAAAAAGAGCATCAAGAAGCTGGCGAAAGTGCTATTGACGACCACGATAATCATGAAGACCAACATTCTGACGATGATGGACACAGCCATTCAAGCGGTGAACAGACGATTTTTCAAATGTTTAGTCCTCCAATTGTTTCTTTTGTGCTTTTATTGATTGCTATCGGCTTGGATGTTTATTTTCCGCAGCCTTGGTTTGCGGGTTGGGTTCGTATAATTTGGTACGTAATAGCCTATTTACCCGTCGGTTTTCCAGTGCTAAAAGAAGCATTTGAAAGCATTACAAAAGGCGAAATATTCTCAGAATTTTTGTTGATGAGTATTGCCACACTTGGGGCTTTTGCAATCGGTGAATATCCTGAGGGTGTGGCAGTTATGCTGTTTTATGCCGTTGGTGAAGTATTCCAAACGTTGGCAGTGAAAAGAGCAAAATCAAACATCAAATCCCTCCTCGACCAACGTCCCGATGAAGTAACAATTATACAACATAATGAAGCAAAAACTATCAAAGCTGCAACTGCAAATATTGGCGATATTATCCAATTAAAAGCGGGTGAGAAATTGGGATTAGACGGTGAATTATTATCAGAAAGTGCCTCTTTCAATACAGCAGCACTCACGGGCGAAAGCAAACCCGATACCAAAACAAAAGGAGAAATTGTTTTGGCAGGAATGATTAATTTGAATACGGTTTCGCAAGTAAAAGTTACTACGGCATATACTGACAGCAAGTTATCTAAAATCTTGGAAATGGTGCAGAACGCCACAGCCCAAAAAGCCCCAACAGAACTTTTTATCAGAAAGTTTGCTAAAATTTATACGCCCATTGTTGTCTTTTTAGCCATTGCCATTTGCCTATTACCTTTTTTAATTGTTGAAAATTATGAATTTAGAGATTGGCTTTATCGTGCTTTGGTTTTCTTGGTAATTTCATGTCCTTGTGCCTTAGTTATTTCTATTCCTTTGGGGTATTTTGGGGGGATTGGGGCGGCTTCAAAAAATGGCATTCTGTTTAAAGGAAGTAATTTTTTGGACATTATTGCCAATATCCAAAACGTCGTAATGGACAAAACGGGAACCATGACCGAAGGCGTTTTTAAAGTACAAGAAGTTATCCTAAAACCAGAATTCAACAAAAACGAAATACTACAGATGGTGAATGCTTTAGAAAGTCAAAGCACGCACCCTGTGGCAACTGCCATTCATGATTTTGTGGGTAAAATAGACCCTTCCATTGAACTAAAAAGCGTAGAAGAAATATCAGGATATGGTTTGAAAGCGGAAATAAAAGGCAAGGAGTTATTGGTTGGAAATTTTAAATTAATGGATAAATTTTTAGTTCCATATGACCTTGATTCCACTACAATTATTTATACGTTGATTGCAATTGCTTACGATAAAAAATTTGTGGGTTATTTGACCATTGCCGATTCTATCAAAAAAGATGCTCAACTTACGATTGATAAATTAAAAGCATTAGGCGTAAAAACTACGATGTTGAGTGGAGACAAAAGTACCGTTGTAAAGTTTGTGGCGGATAAATTGGGTATAATTAATGCCTTTGGCGACCTTCTACCCGAAGATAAGGTAAATATAGTCAAGGAGTTAAAAGCAAAAAATGAGACCGTTTGTTTTGTGGGCGATGGTGTAAATGATGCCCCAGTCGTTGCGTTGAGTGATGTTGGAATTGCGATGGGAGGTTTGGGAAGTGATGCCACCATAGAAACTGCCGATGTAGTAATTCAAGACGATATGCCTTCAAAAATACCGATGGCTATCAATATTGGTAAGCAAACTAAACGCATTGTTTGGCAAAATATTACTTTGGCATTTATCGTAAAAGGCATTGTATTAATATTGGGTGCGGGCGGAATAGCAACCATGTGGGAGGCAGTTTTTGCCGATGTTGGCGTAGCACTTTTAGCGATTTTGAATGCGGTTAGAATTCAAAAAATGAAATTCTGAGGACAAAATATTTTTAGAAAACGCTGGCTGGCAACTCCACTGTGGGTCAAACTCAGCCTGCGTTAATCGAATATTTGTTGTTCCCAATATTTTTAAACCATTCCCCCCATCCACAGTCAAAGAGGTGTTTAACAAAATAAAACACCTCATCACATGACATCCAGACGTGAATTTATACAAAATCAGCCCTCGCTACGGTCGGTACAATGCTGATTCCCAACTTCTTAAAGGGATTTGAACAACAGGCTTTTGCTTTACAACAAGTACAAAGCCAAGGAAAAATATTAGTAATGGTTCAACTTTCGGGGGGAAATGATGGGCTCAATACGGTGATTCCGAAACGACATTAATTATCGTGAACGTCCAACCATCAATTAAAAGCAAAATAAAGTCTTAAAATTGAATGATGAAATTGGGTTAAATCCTACCTTGGAAGCAATTAGATGACTTTATGATGACGGTTCGATGCAAATTATCAACAACGTAGGTTATCCAAATCCTGACCGTTCACACTTTCGTTCAATGGATATTTGGCAAACGGGCAGTAGCTCAGACGAGTATTTAAAAAGTGGTTGGTTGGGACGATATTTGGATGCTCAATGTTCGGGAAAATGCGAACCACACGCTTCCATTGAAGTTGATGATTCATTAAGTTTGGCTCTGAAAGGCTCAAAAGTGAAAGGCATGGCAACGCAAAATTCTGCCCAATTATACCGACAAACGAAAAATCTATTTCTTGAAAAACTCGCAAAAGTCAACCACGAAGAATTTGATAACGTAAATTATCTCTATAAAACGCTTTCAGAAACCATTTCTTCGGCAGATTATATTTACGAAAAGTCGAAGGTTTATCAATCAAAAGCCACTTATCCACAAACGGATTTAGGCAAAAGAATGAAGACCATTTCGGAATTAATCAACTCAGGCGTGCAGACACAAGTGTATTACGTATCGCACGGGAGCTTCGATACGCACGTCAATCAAATCAATCAACAAGAACGTTTATTGAAACAATATGCCGAATCCATGCGGGTGTTTATGGACGATATGAAAGCCAACGGACGGATGGAAGACGTGATGGTAATGACGTTTTCGGAATTTGGCAGAAGAGTAAAACAAAATGGCTCAAACGGCACAGACCACGGTACAGCTAACAATGTTTTTTTGATGGGAGGAAAATTAAAAACTGACCAAAATCTCATGCAAGCCCCTGATTTACAAAACCTTGATGAAGGAGATTTAAAATATAAAGTTGATTTTAGAAATATTTATGCAACCATTTTAGATAAATGGTTAGCAACGGATTCGGTGGCGGTTTTGGGGAAAAAATTTGAGGGGTTGGGGTTTGTGTAAATATATGAGTTTGTCATTGCGAGTGCAACGAAGCAATCTGTTGGAATGGTAAAATGGAGTTTGAAATCTATTGCTCGTAAGCCAACAGATTGCTTCGTTCCTCGCAATGACAAACTCACTGAACTGGTTTAACGAAACTCCGATTCGTACCTCGCAATGACAATAGCACAAACCTTTTTTCTTAAATTTTCCTAAATAACCCATCACAAATACCAAATCGTGATGGGTTATTGTATTTTTGTCCTATGACAGAAAAACGTTGGATTTATAAACCCACTCCACCCCAAGAACAGGTTGATTTATTGGTCGAAAAACTGAATATTTCGACTGAAATTGCTACGCTTTTGGCTCAACGTCAAATTACCAGTTTTGATGAAGCTAAAGACTTTTTTCGTCCCACTCTCTCTCAATTGCACGACCCATTCTTGATGAAAGACATGGACAAAGCCGTTGCTCGTTTGAAAGAAGCCATTTTCAAGGGTGAGAAAATTTTGGTTTACGGTGATTATGATGTGGACGGAACAACATCAGTGGCCACGATGTACGGTTTTTTGAAAACCCATATTTTCCAAAACAGCGAGGATTGTCCCTTAGAATTTTATATTCCCGACCGTTATACCGAAGGCTACGGCGTTTCGCAAAAGGGCATTGAATATGCTGCTGACAATGGTTTTAGGCTGATTATTTGTTTAGATTGTGGCATAAAATCAAAAGATAAAGTGGCGTGGGCGAAAGCACATAACGTGGATTTTATTATCTGTGACCACCATCGCCCCGATGAAAATGACCTTCCAGATGCCGTTGCAGTTCTCGATCCTAAACGCTCAGATTGTACTTATCCGTTTAATGAATTGACGGGTTGTGGCGTGGGTTTTAAATTATTACAAGCATTTTGTACCAATCAAGGGATTTCCGAAGAATTACTTTTACCTTATCTCGATTTGGTAGTTACTTCTATCTCTTGCGACATTGTTCCCATCGTGGGTGAAAACCGAACAATGGCCTATTTTGGTTTGCAACAATTGAATACGAATCCAAGAACGGGCTTGAAAGCATTGATGTCATCGGCAGGTTTGGAAGGAAAAATGGACATTACGAAAGTTGTTTTTGGACTCGGTCCACGCATTAATGCGGCGGGCAGAATCAAGCACGCTTACGATGCCGTTAATTTGTTATTGTCTGATAATGAGGAGACTGCGTTTGATTTTGCAAAAATTATTAGCAAACACAATACCGACCGCAAAGGCTTGGATTTGAGTATTACCGAAGAAGTTTTGGCGATGATTGAGAACGATGAAATACTCCTAAATGCCAAAAGTACCGTCCTTTTCAAAAATGATTGGAACAAGGGCGTAATTGGAATTGTGGCGAGTCGTTGCATTGAAAAATATCACCGCCCGACCATTATTCTCACTGAATCGCAAGGTCACGCTGCGGGTTCGGCTCGTTCTGTGCCTGGATTTGATGTGTATGAAGCCATTGAAGAATGTCAAGAACACCTAATTCAGTTCGGTGGACATACGTTTGCGGCGGGTTTAACCTTAGAAATCAGCGAGATAGAGAATTTTAAGCGTAAATTTGAAGAGGTCGTTTCTCGTAAAATTTTACCCGAACAAATTCTACCCATGATTTCGGTGGACATGAATTTACCTTTGGCTCAGATTACCGATAAATTTCACAGAATTATGACGCAAATGTCCCCTTTTGGACCACAAAATATGACACCCGTTTTTGTTTCTGAAAATGTAAAACTGCACGGTGTACCCATAAAAATGAAAGAGAAACACTTGAAAATCAACGTGTTTCAAGAGGACTCAGCGGCTTTTACCTGCGTAGGTTTTGGTATGGTGGAAAATTTTTACGAAGAATTATCCAAAGGAAAACCGTTTTCAATTTGTTATACCATTGAAATTAATGAGTGGCAAGGGAAAAGGAGTTTTCAGTTGATGTTGAAGGATATTAAGATTTAGAAAAAATGATACTAAGAACAGAAAATTTAGTTAAAAAATACGGACAACGCATTGTTAATGATAACGTTAGCTATCAAGTGGCACAGGGCGAAATTGTAGGGCTTTTGGGTCCAAATGGGGCTGGGAAAACCACTTCTTTCTACATGGCTACGGGCTTGGTGAAACCCAATTCTGGCAAGGTTTATTTGGACGATTTGGACGTTACGGACTTGCCTATGTACAAGCGTGCAAGGCTCGGAATCGGCTATTTGGCTCAGGAGGCATCGGTTTTTAGGTCTTTATCCGTAGAAGAAAACATTTTGGCGGTTTTGGAAATGACCAAACTCTCAAAGAAAGAGCAAAAGGAAAAAACGGAATCACTTTTGGAAGAATTTTCATTGACGCACGTCCGTAAGAATTTGGGACAAGTTTTGTCGGGAGGAGAACGCCGTAGAACTGAAATTGCTCGTGCTTTGGCAGTTGACCCAAAATTCATTTTGTTGGATGAACCCTTTGCGGGCGTTGACCCAATTGCGGTTGAGGAAATTCAAGGCATCGTAGCAAAACTCAAATACCGCAACATTGGAATCCTGATTACCGACCACAACGTTGATGAAACCCTTTCCATCACCGACCGTGCTTATTTACTCTTTGAAGGCAAAATCCTAAAAGCGGGAACACCCCAAGAACTCGCTGACGATGAACAAGTTAGGCGTTTATATTTGGGTAAACATTTTGAGTTGAAGCGGAAGATATAGGAGGGGTAGTGGTGAAATCAATGAAAAATTTACCCCCGCATAACCTCCTGCAAAATCCCTAACGACTTGACTTCCGTAAGCGTATCTACGTGCAAACGATAGAACAAAATGATTGAATCTAATAACTGACTTCTGGAAAAACGGTCAATTTTTGGGGCTTTGTCGTATTGGGTATTCATTAATACATCCAACTGATTTTCAAGCACTTGTGTTAAAGTTGGTAAATTATGAAGGCTTAATTCATGCGAAATTTCGTGGGCGTTTTCGGGTGAAAAACCTAAGTACGTTCCAAATTCTAAGAGAAATTGTAGGTGAAAATTTTCGTAGTTTTCAGTAACGCCATCAAGCCACAGAATAGAGTTGTTGAGGAAGTGAAAAAGGGGCGTATTTCCGCTTTCTTCCTGTAAGGATTTACTTAAAATTTCAGTAATAAATAAGGCAATGGAGGACTTCTGAATATTGAAAGGAATGGTTTGAAAAGGAGCATTACATTTCATCTCCGAAATTCGATGAATATTCTTTCCTTCTTTATGATAAATCACTAAATCTAATAACGTAAGCGGTTGAAATAGAGCGATTTTGTTCTTAGATTTCGCACTTCTAACGCCATTTTCGATGTAAGTCTGTACCCCAAATTCTTCGGTATAAATCTTCACAATAACCGAGGTTTCTCGATAACGAATATAATTAATAACTATGCCACGAGTTTTGAATAACATTTTGGGTATGTTTGGAACGCAGATGCTTCACAACGCAGATTTACGCAAATTTTTTATACGACGAATTCACAGATAGTTTTACATGAACAAAACAGCCCCTTTTAAAATCTGCGTTGCCGTAGATATCTGCTTGCTATCATACTTCACGTTTCCATATTAATTTTCTACTGGAATATTTTGTTCAATTCTATCTCTTAAAATCTCCATAATTTCCTCCACGGGCATATCCAAGTCGAAACGGATTGGTTCTTTAAAATTAACCGTAAGTGTTGTATTAACCTTTTTAAACCGTAATCCTTTTTTATCAAACGCCCGTCTGAAACCATTTATTACCACTGGCACAACGATTGGATTATGTGTTTTTATCAAGTGTGCAGTTCCCTTGCGTAGAGGTGCGTAAGGCGTCGTCGTGCCTTGCGGGAAACTCACTACCCAACCATAAGACAATCCTTTGCCAACTTTATTATCCGCCGAAGAATCAACCGCACGTTTCACATCTTTACCTTCCGCACGCCATGAACGATTGACTAAAATTGCTCCCGCCTGTGAGAAAATTCTGGGTAAAAGTCCTCCTTCTTTCATCGTTTCGGAAGCCGCTACATAAAAAACTCTCGAACGTGGAGCTAATAAATAAATTGGAAAATTCAACGAATTCCTAAATCCCCATTTCACACTAAAAAAGATATGATAAAGGGCTATTACGTCCATAAAATAAGTCTGATGATTCGATAAAAACAACACTCCCGTGCGTGGAAGTCCTTCCAGATGCTCCGTTCCGCTGATTTGCGTTTTGTTTACGCCCCGCAGTCGGGTATAACTTATTACCCCCAGAATCATCACAATCACCCGCTTCAAAAGCATCGAATTGCCGAAGGGATCTCGTTCAAAGATTCCGAAGACATCCGCCATGGATAGGAGTTTTTTTAATACAGGATTCATGGATAAAATTGATAAGTTTTAAGTCTCTAAGTTGATAAGTTGAGACTACTACAAAATGGTTTATCAAAAATACTCACTCATTTACTCAATCTATCATTCACTCGTCATTTTTTCGTAAATTGTTGTTTATTTCATCCATTTCCTTTATCACAAAACCTTCTGATAATGAAAAAAATTACGCTTTCAATCTGGTTTTCTTTTCTGATTTTCAATGGATTAGCTCAAAAAATCATTGACCGACCTATTATTTATGACTCTACTCGAAAGGCTTTATCACTACAATATCTCAAAGAAAGACATGGCTTAGAACAATCTGAGCCTACACTTACGCCCAAAATGATTGTGGCTCACTGGACGGCAATTCCTACGCTCGAAGGTTCATTCAATGCTTTTAATCCCGTGATATTGCCTTCGTTTCGGAAGGAATTGAAAGGGGTAAGTCCGCTCAATGTTTCAATTCATTTTTTGGTGGATAGAGATGGAACAATTTACCGATTGATGCCTGAAAATCTGATGGCTCGTCACGTTATCGGACTAAATTGGTGTGCTTTTGGCATTGAAAACGTTGGAGATGGCAACAAATTTCCCTTAACCGAAGCACAATTAAAAGCCAATATTTGGCTCGTGAAATATCTGAAAAAGGAATATGCCAGCATCGAATATTTAATTGGACATTTTGAATATACTTCTTTTCAAAACACAACTCTTTGGAAAGAATCTGACCCAAATTACAGAACTGAAAAAGACGATCCTGGCATAGATTTTATGACAAAATTGAGAAAAGGCGTTAAGAAATTAAACTTGAAGGGTGGGAGTTGGTTTTAAATACTGTAGCTCGAAGTGGCACTTCGAGTAATTTATCTATATAGCTCGAAGTGCCACTTTGAGCTACAATAATATGAACGTATTAATCACAGGAGGCTCAGGTTTAGTAGGAACACGCCTTACAGAAATATTATTAGAAAGAGGTCTTACTGTTTCACATATCACTCGAAAAGTGGAGGAAAAGACAGTAGGAGGGAAGCCCGTAAAAACCTATCTCTGGGATATTAAAAAAGGAGTTATTGACGAAAAAGCTTTTCTCGAAGCTGATTATTTAGTCCATTTAGCAGGGGCAGGAATTGCCGATGAGAACTGGTCGGAAGAAAGAAAAAAGGAAATTATTGACAGTCGAACCAAATCTATTGATTTAATTGTCAGTAAGTTAAAGACATTACCGCACAGAATCATTTCATTTGCGTCAGCTTCTGGCATTGGTTATTATGGAGCCGATACGGGCGATGAACACATTTCAGAACAGCACACTCCAGGCAGTGATTTTGTAGCTGATTGTTGTATCCAATGGGAAGCGGCGGCAGATGAGATTCAGGCTTTGGGTATTCGGACGGTGAAGTTACGCACTGGAATCGTTTTGAGTGAGAAAGGTGGAGCTTTACCCAAACTTACGCAACCCGTACGGTGGGGCGTTGGTGCTGCTTTGGGAACGGGCAAACAATGGCAATCATGGATTCATTTGGATGATTTGTGTGAGATGTACATAAAATCTCTGACCGACAAGCAAATGACGGGTGCTTACAATGCGGTTGCTCCAAATCCAGTAACAAATCATGATTTAACCAAAATCTCAGCCCAAATATTAAGCCGTCCATTTTGGATGCCAAATGTGCCTGAATTTACTTTAAAACTGGTCTTTGGAGAAATGGCAAGTATCATTTTGGGAGGGAATTATGTGTTAAATCAACGGATAAAATTGGAGACTGATTTTGATTATAAATTTGTGGAGATTCGGGCAGCTTTGGCGGATTTGTTAAAATAGGCCAGGTTTCCAGCCTGTTTATTCAACAAAAGACAGGTTGGAAAACTATCTTACAATAAACCAGCCAAATTTATATCAAAAAATCGGAATACAACTGATTGTCAGCCCCTTGACCTGCATTTTTTTATACGTAGACCACATTCCACGAACATAATCATAGATTGAACCCTACTCAATACCAAAGTCATTTTCCTCAATTAAAAGAATGATTCCCTTCATATCGTTATTCAAACCATTGGGATGACAAACTTCAATAATGATAGGCGTTTTGTAGGTTTCATTGTCATATAACAAAATATCAGGTACGGGGCTTGCTTATCTTTTATCAATCTGAGTTTTAGGAAGTAGTTCGGGTGAAATTTCATGCTCGTGGTAGAATAAATATCCTAAACCTGTCGTCAATTTACTGATAATTCGTTGACGTGTTTTAGGTACATTTAATCGAATATCCATATCAATTTCTGGATAATACATGAGCATTTATTATTTTTACGAAACTAAAAACAAATCCGAGATTTTGAAAAATATTTTAATCTACTGCGGCTCATCGGCAGGTAACAACGAAGTTTATAAAAATACAGCCACAGAAGTTGGCAAAACCCTTGCTAATCAAAGGCTTACCTTAGTTTACGGTGGTGGAAGCGTTGGTTTAATGGGAATAGTCGCTGATGCAATTTTGGCAAATGGCGGAGAAGCCATCGGGGTAATTCCATCTTTTATGGAGCCGTGGGAAGTTCAACATAAGGGGTTGACTGAGTGTATCATAACCGAGTCTATGCACACCCGTAAACAAATTATGGCAGTAAAATCTGATGCGGTAATTGCGTTGCCAGGTGGTTGGGGAACGCTGGATGAACTTTTTGAAATATTAACTTGGCGACAATTAGGACTCCATCAAATGCCCATTGGAATTCTGAACACCAACGGTTTTTACGATGATTTACTGATCATGCTTAAAAAAATGGTTTCTGAGGGCTTCGTGAAACAAGCAAATCTTGATATGTTAATCGTTGATGATAATATTGATTCCCTTTTAGAAAAACTGCGTAATGATGTATCTGAGGGGGAATTAGTAGGGAAATGGATTGGGAGAGCGTAAATCTGTCTGAGCGACCCTGTCTAAGCGACCCTGTCTAAGCGACCCTGTCTGAGCGACCCTGTCTGAGCGACCCTGTCTGAATTTGGATTCGTCAGATTAGAGGATTTTTGGGATTAAAATTTACGTGCAAATCCTTCAATTTTTCTGAATTTAGACTTGTCTGATTATAAGAATTTTTAGAATTAATTTTTTAAGTGAAAATCAAAAAATCCTTAAATTCTACGAATCCAAATTCAGAAAAGGTCGCTTAGGCGAGGAAATGTTGGCATCGTTTCTAAACAACAATTTTAACCCTCATTTTACGTTTATTGTAAAAAATAGCTGTCATTTTCTCTATGAAAACCACTCTCCAAATTCTTTGCACAATTTCATTACTGACAGCTCAAAACGCTTTGCTTTCAGCTCAAAATAAGCCTGAAAGCATTGGTTCTGCCGTCAATACTGAATATTCTGAACTCAATCCTGTGATGTCGCCCGATGGGAAAACGCTTTATTTTGGGCGTAAAAATCATCCGCAGAACAAGTTCGGAATGGCTGGTACTGAGCAAATTGCGGGTTCACAAGATATTTGGTATTCCGAAAGCCTCATGGGTGCGTGGACAACCGCCAGACGGATGTCCGAAGCCCTCAATCGTGACCAATACAATACAATTTACAGCGTTTCACCTGATGGACAAACCATTTTGGTAAAAGGTGCTTATGTAAACGGGCAGTATGAAACTCGTGGTTTTTCAATCGCTAAAAAATCCGCTACGGGTTGGGAGATTCCAAAGAAAATGGAGATTCCGAAATATGAGAAACTAAGTCGTGGAAAGAATGAATACGGTTATCTTTCCAACGATGGCAAAACGCTTTTAATGGCTTTTTCCGAAAAGAAAAACTCTGACGAAGACGATATTTATGCCTCATTTTTAGAAAAAGATGGCTCATGGTCGGAAGTTATAAATTTGGGCGATGATGTCAATACAGATTTTACTGAAACTACTCCATTCTTAGCGGCAGACGGCAAAACACTCTATTTTTCGAGTAATCGTGAGGGTGGAAAAGGCAGCAACGACATCTGGGTTTGTAAGCGGAAAGACGAAACGTGGATTAATTGGACAGAACCCACCAACATCGGCGAACCCATCAATACCGACCAATACGATGCCTATTACACCATCTCGGCGGCGGGCGATTTTGCTTATTTTATTTCGAGTAATAATTCTGTCGGCAAGAAAGACATCTTCCGTTTAAAAATAGACCAACCAAAACCCGTTGAAACACCGCCAACGACAACTTCACCAATGGCAGGAGGAGACAAAAAAACCGAACCAGAGAAGCCAAAGGACATAAAATCTGAGCCTGTGGTATTGGTTTCGGGTAAAGTAATTGATGGTAAAACGGGCAAAGTACCACTGAATGCTCAAGTCATTTACGAAGATTTAACCAACGGAAACGAATTAGGTGTTGCCACTCCCGACCCAATTACGGGGATTTATAAAGTGGTTTTGCCTTACGGAAAGAACTATGGAATAACCACTAAAATTGACGGCTATGTAGGTACTTCTCAAAACATAGATTTGAGTAAAATCACGGGTAAATACCTCGAAATCGAAGGAAAAGATATGACCGTAAAACCTGTTGAAGTGGGCGTGAAGGTCGAAATGAATAATATTTTCTTTGAATTTGGTAAGGCAGAACTCAAATCAGAATCATACCCAGAATTGAACCGTATTGCCTCATTTTTCAAGTCAAATACTAAAATCGTTTCAGAAATTAGTGGACATACCGATAATGTAGGTACTGATGAAGTAAATAACAAACTCTCGCAAGAACGAGCGGACGTGGTGCGTAACTACCTTCTGACACAAGGCGTAGCTGGCGAAAAACTTACGGCAAAAGGTTACGGCAAGAATAAACCAAAAGTAGCGAATGATACGCCTGAAAATCAAGCAATTAATCGTCGGGTTGAGTTTGAAATCTTGAAGAATTAATTTATAAAGTATCAAGTCAATGAGCGTGGCAATTTTATCAAAAATTATCACGCTTTTATTTTTACCACAAACCCCAACAACATTCCTCAAATCCTTTTTTACTTTTACTCTAAACACAATTTATCCACATTCTCATGGAACAAATCTCCCGTAGAAATCTTTTAAAATCTGGCGTTGCCATTAGTTCAGCAATGGTTATTCCTTCTGAAAAAATTATTACCAATATTCGTAAGTCGAATTTTAGTTTTTGTCTCAATACCAGCACCATCATGAAGCAAAATATTGGTTTGATGGCGGAAATTGAATTAGTGGCAAAAGCGGGTTATAATGGCATTGAAATTTGGATTCGTACACTTGAAACGTTCATGAAAGCAGGGGGAAATTTGAAAGATGTCAAACAAAAAGCCAGTGATTTAGGCATCGTCATTGAAGACGCCATTGGTTTTGCTCCGTGGATTGTGGATGACCCAAATGAACGTCAAAAAGCCCTTGAACAAACCAAGCGGGAGATGGATATGTTGGCTCAAATAGGCTGTAAACGCATTGCTGCACCACCTTTTGGCGCAACAAAAGGAGCAGATATTAATTTGCGTCAAGCAGCGGCACGTTATCGAGCAGTTTGTGATTTGGGCGATTCAATGGGAATTTTGCCTATGCTTGAATTATGGGGTTTTTCAGCAAATCTGCATTTATTTGGCGAAACGCTTTTTGTTGCTTCCGAAAGTGGACATCCCAAAGCCTTGATTTTGGCAGATGTTTATCACCTTCACAAAGGCGGTTCTGAATTAAATGCTTTGAGTTTTTTGAGTGGAAATCATATCCAAGTTTTTCACATGAATGATTACCCCGCCATTCCAAGTCGTGAAACGCTGAATGATAGTTTTAGGGTTATGCCAGGCGATGGCGTTGCTCCGATAGACAAAATTTTAAAAATGCTTCACGATAAAAATACCCCAATTGTACTTTCTCTCGAACTTTTTAATGAAGATTATTGGAAAAAAGATCCAAAGGATGTGGCGAAATTAGGTTTAGAAAAAATGAAAATGTCCATTGAAAAGGCTTTAAAATGAGTAATCAAACAATAGTAAATAAACGTGAACTTTTCAGATTTTAAGCGGCAATTAAGCCATTATATTGTTTTAGAGCCTTGTGAGTTTGGATAGAGACTTTGGGTTTTCTTTCATAAAAAGAGTAAGCACACATAGCTGCCAACATATGCCTAAAAGCATTTAAAGATGACCTATGTCGAGTATGTTCCAAATCTAAAACGCCCTTTTGAAGACCTATGACAGTCTCAATGATAGGTCTTTTTTTAGACATTTTTTTGGCTTCATCAGGGATATATTTTTGGTTTTCTTTCTTAGTGTTATTACGGGGTTTTGCAAAGAAATCTATCATTCCATCATATTCAACAAAGGCAAGTTTTTCCTTATTCATTAAATATCCTTTGTCACCAAATACCCAACCACTAAGGTCTTTTAACAGATAAAAAAGAACGCCGATATGAGTATCTGGTGTATTCCCTGTGGTAAAACAAGTTTGTATTACTTCGCCTAAATTGTTGATTATCAGGTGTATCTTGATTCCATAGAACCAGCCCGTTGAAGTTTTACCCCAAGAGGCAATCCCATTAAAAACTTTATTTTGATGAGCTCTTTTAGGATGACAAGAAACTATTTTGGTACTGTCAATAAAATAATTATCTGTTCTAATTGATAATTTACAACGAAACAAATGAAAACACATCATTGGGAGAAACGCTACTGGAATGTACCAAACAAAACGGTCATAACCCACCAAAATAGGAAAGTCTTTTTTTAAATCTTTACAGACATATTCTTGGTAATAGTGTTTAAAATTTTTGTAGTGAGAATAATGATAAAAAATCAAAATTGTCATAATCTCACTCATGGACAAACAACCAATTTTACGCTTGGGATACCAGTTGATATTTGAGGCATATCCCGCAATTTTTTCTAAGTAAAGTTTGTTGAATTCGTCAACTTCGTAGTATATTTCAGCCAGCATAGCGATTTGATGGTTATTTTTTAAGTTTTGCAACTCTAAAATAGTCCCATTCTGAATCCTATGCTATTTTTTGTACTCTAATTCTGAAAAGTTCACGTT